>CALJUC010000001.1 GCA_937975585.1 uncultured Moraxella sp.
TCGCGTTTGCCCACAAGACCGCTTGTGTGAAGGGGCATGTACCCTCAATGACGGTTTTGGTGCAGTGACCATTGGTAACGCTGAAAAATATATCAATGATACTGCCTTTGCTTTGGGCTGGCGTCCAGATATGTCAAGCGTGAAATGGACTGACAAAAAAGTTGCCATTATTGGCGGGGGTCCTGCGGGTATGGCAGCGGCTTATCAATTACGCCGTATGGGTCATGCTTCTAGCATTTTTGAACAGCACCCTGAGTTAGGTGGCATGATGCGCTACGGTATTCCGGGCTATCGTGTACCCCGCGATAAATTAGGCGCGGAAATTCAACGTATTTTAGATTTAGGCGATATCGATGTTCGCTGTAATACCAAAGTTGGTAGCGATGTTACGGTTGAGCAGTTAGAAGCTGATTACGATGCTATTTTATGGACAGTGGGTTGCTGGAACGGTCGCGGCTTATTTGTAGACAATTGGGATAGCACGCCTAACTGCATATCGGCGGTTGATTTCTTGGAAGCCTTCAATAAAGGCACTATGAAATACACAGCCCCTCGCATTGTGTGCGTGGGTGGTGGTGATACCTCTATCGACGTGGTATCGGTTTCTCGCCGGATTGGTACGTTAGCTAATTACGCTGAAAAACCAGAAGATGCCGCGACAGGTAAGTTAGTTCACGGTGATGTGGGTGAGAAAGTGCCTGCAACCGTCACATTAACGACTTTATTCCCGTTGAATCAAATGACCGCTGCGCCGCATGAGGTACAAGATGCGCTGCACGAAGGTGTTACCATCTTGACGCAAGTTATGCCGAAAGAATTGGTATTAGATGCCAACGGTCGCGCCACAGGCTTAAAAGTCGTTGAGTGTGTGGTGAAAGGCAATGTGCCACAAGCCAAAGAAGGCGGTACTGAATTCATTATTGAAGCGGATTTAATCGTTTCTGCTATCGGTCAGTTTGGTAAATTGGACGGTTTTGAGGCTCTGAATAACGGTCGTAACCAAATCAATGCCGATGCGCAATACCAAGTGCCGGGCAAACCTAAACATTTTGCAGCCGGTGACGTGGTACGACCGCACTTGTTAACTACTGCTATTGGTCAAGCGTCTATTGCGGCTGACACCATTAATCAATTCTTACGCGCTGAAGAAATTAAAAAGCGTCCAAAAGTGGATAAGCACCATTTTGACTTACTGAGTAAGTTACAAGAAGCTGGTTTAGAACCCACTAGCTTCGATGAAACCAAGTCAGAGGATTTACGCGGAACATCTGACGCAAAATTCGCCGTGCATAACTACGATGACCGCGCTAAGAGTGTCATTGTCCGTTCTAAAGATTTGTTCTTAGGGCATTTCCCACCAGTGGCACGTCACGTTCGTACCGAAGATGTGCCTAGTTCTGACGAAGTGTTAGGG
>CALJUC010000002.1 GCA_937975585.1 uncultured Moraxella sp.
GTCAGGCTCATTTTTTTTGTAGAAAATTTTGCAAAAAATAAATAACGGCACCTGCGTTTATCTTGATTCCATTCATTATTAGGAGAAAACCATGAGCGCAGGCAACACTGCTTCATCTCAAAATTTTACCGATTACAAAGTGGCAGATATCAGTCTTGCTGACTTTGGCCGTAAAGAAATCAAACTTGCCGAAACTGAAATGCCAGCATTGATGGGTTTGCGTAAGCGCTATGCCGCTGCCCAACCATTAAAAGGCGCCAAAATCGTCGGCTGTATCCACATGACCATCCAAACTGCGGTATTAATCGAGACGCTAGTCGCGTTAGGCGCAGAAGTACGTTGGACATCTTGTAACATCTTCTCTACCCAAGACCATGCAGCAGCAGCCATTGCGGCGGCAGGTATTCCTGTTTTTGCTTGGAAAGGCGAAACCGAAGAAGAATACGAATGGTGCTTACGCCAACAAGTCCATGAAGGTGGTGAAGCCACTGGCAAGCTTTGGGATGCCAATATCATCTTGGATGATGGTGGTGACTTAACCGCATTGATTCACAACGAGTATCCACAAATGCTAGATAGCATTCACGGTATCAGTGAAGAAACCACCACGGGCGTACATCGCCTCATTGAAATGTTAAACAATGGCACGTTAAAAGTACCCGCGATTAACGTCAATGATGCCGTTACTAAGTCAAAAAATGACAACAAATACGGCTGTCGCCATTCATTAAATGATGCCATCAAACGTGGTACCGATATGTTGATGGCGGGTCGTCGTGCCTTGGTTATCGGTTATGGTGATGTGGGTAAAGGTTCAGCGCAAAGCTTACGCCAAGAAGGTATGATTGTACGCGTTACCGAAGTTGACCCAATTTGCGCCATGCAAGCTTGTATGGACGGCTATGAATTGGTATCACCGTTTGTAGATGGTGACCAAGCCAAAGGCGTTAATAAAGCCCTACTCCAAGACACTGACTTGGTCGTCACCACCACTGGTAACTATCATGTCTGTAACGCTGACATGTTACAAGCCTTAAAAGCGACTGCGGTTGTCTGTAACATCGGTCACTTTGACACCGAAATTGATACTCAGTTTATGCGTGACAACTGGAAATGGGTTGAGGTTAAACCACAAGTCCACCAAGTCTACCGCTCAGCCGATGACAGCGATTATCTGCTTTTGTTATCAGAAGGTCGTTTGGTCAATCTTGGTAATGCAACCGGTCACCCATCACGTATCATGGATGGCTCATTTGCTAACCAAGTATTGGCACAAATGCACTTGTATCAAGAAAAATTTGCGGATTTGCCAGCGGATAAAAAAGCAGAAAACCTATACGTTAAAGTATTACCGAAGAAACTGGACGAAGAAGTTGCGGCCGCAATGGTTGCCGGTTTTAACGGTGTATTGACCAAACTGACCCAACAACAAGCTGACTATATTGGTGTGTCAGTTGAAGGCCCATTCAAGCCAGACAGCTATAAATACTAACTGTTCTTCGTATAGTGTTTATGAAAAACCGTGTTGATCTCAACACGGTTTTTTTTACGATAGATGGTTTATAGATATAAATAGAGCGTTACCTGTCTATATAAAATTATTTTCAGCATCACACTAGAAAAATTCAATTTTATTCATTAGCAGTCACGTTATAATAAGCGATATTTTGGCGATTTTTTTATTTGGTAGTTAAATTATGAAAACCCCTTTTTCGTTTGAATTTTTCCCAACTAAAACTGATGATGGGCAAAACAAGTTATTACAAGTATTTGATGAGCTTAATGCATTAAGCCCACAGTATTTTTCTATCACCTATGGTGCGGGCGGTTCAACACGTGAACGCACTTTTGGTATCGTTAAGGCATTAGCCGAAAAAAGTGATACCCCTATCACACCGCACTTATCATGCATCGGTGATGATAAAGCTGAGATTGCTGAGATTTTAGATACGTATAAAGCAATGGGCATTAATCGCTTGGTCGCGTTACGTGGCGATTTACCCTCTGGTATGGTGGGGCTTGGTGAGT
Organism: uncultured Moraxella sp.; assembly: GCA_937975585.1. GTDB lineage: Bacteria > Pseudomonadota > Gammaproteobacteria > Pseudomonadales > Moraxellaceae > Faucicola. The sequence goes on from CALJUC010000002.1 coordinate 2,029, forward strand.
TGCCATTTGCCTTAGATTTGGTGAAGTTTATCCGTGAACATTCGGGTGACTATTTCCGTATCAAAGTTGCCGCTTATCCAGAAATGCACCCACAGGCCAAAAGCTTTGAGGCTGACGTTCAAAACTTGGTCAATAAATACCAAGCGGGCGCAACGGAAGCGATTACCCAATTCTTTTATAATGCGGATAGCTACTTATATCTGCGTGATGCGTTGGCCAAGCAAGGTATTCAGCAAGACGATTTTCCGATTGTGGCCGGTATTATGCCAATTACCAATGCGTCAAATTTGATTCGCTTTGCCGATGGTTGTGGCGCGGATATTCCACGTTTTGTTCGTAAGCAATTAGCCGATTTTGGCGATGATAAAAAAGCAATTAAAGCA
>CALJUC010000003.1 GCA_937975585.1 uncultured Moraxella sp.
ATAACGTGATGACGAGCCTACAAAATATTGCAGACAAGGCCAACGCTTTAAATATCAGTTCATGCCAAGCCGCTAAAGGTATTGTCAATGCGGCCGCTAACGAAGTTTTTAATACACAGTATGATACCAAAGTCATGAATTGGGGGTTATCAGACGGTATTTTTAGTGATGCCACTGAAGCCTATCGTCAAGTAAAAAATATATTTAATCCGGCTCAACGTCAAGCCGCGTTAGAACAAGTGAAGCAAAACAATCCCGATAGAAAAGAAGACTTGCCGACCGGTAATATAACATGGCAAGCATTAAGCAAGGTCGCTGGACTAAGCGAAGTGGATAAGCGACGTTTTATGGGCTTAGTAGGCACTATTGTATTTACCGATGAAGGTAAAATAAATTCTTATTATCCGCCTAATGACAAAGTCATTGAAGATTTAATAACCAAAGATGGCCAAGTAGAGATACCTTACCCAAGTTGTCAAAATGACGCCATAGATTGTATGTCGCCTAATTTTAACGTAACTGTCAGTGCTGATAGCTATAAAAGAATCGTTTTAGAAAAAATGCAAACGATGCAGGATATGATCATTAATCGACAAGATTATGGCACAAGAAAAGCTGAGCTACTAAGTTTTGTGAATGCAACCGACATTCCAGTTTATAAAATTGTGGCTTTGAGCGCATCATTAGGCAAAAACAATGGGGATGCTTCAACATTAATGATGCGTAAATATAGCTCATTAATAGCCGCTAAATATGCTCAAGCGTATATCGGGACAGTAGCCAATACAGTAAAAAAGGCACTTAGAAATAAAATTGCACAAGATACTAATTCTGAGCATACCAAAGTAGCTAAAGATATGATTGAAAGCATCGACAAACTAGAAGCGTCTTTAGCCACAAAGATTCAATTATTATATGGTTCAGCGCAAAGTAGCTATAACATTGCTCAAGAGGTGAAAGCCACTGAAAATACAATGATTGCTGGAATGAGTCCGATGCTATCTAATTCATTGCAGTTTAGTAGCAACTTAGGTCGTTAAGGGGAATGTCAATGTTAGCGGTTATATCAATTCAAACCCCTTTTGATCCACAAGCCCTCTATACGGCCTTTAGCTTTATCAGTTCTGTTTTTGATTCAGCATCTTGGCAGAACATGGTAAAAATGTTTTTCATGATAGCATTGATTAATGGCATTATATCGGTCGCTATCTTCCAAAAAACTGATTATTTCAAACAGTTTATAGTGGCTTTAGCATTTTCGGGCATTTTAGCAGCTCCAGTAAGTGATACATTAGCAATTAGTCGGTCATCGACTGAAAGGGTTTATACCATTAGTAACAGTAAAGTTCCTTGGGTATTAGTTGAGGGCTTTACAGTAATTAATAATGTCACAAGATGGTTCACTAATAAGGCTGGTGCTAATTTAAATAGCCCAGCTTATAACGGAATTTATGACGCTGGTATAGGTTCATATGGCAATATTATTCGCAATTCGATGGATATTAGCTTTAAAAATCCAACAGTTAAAGCGAATTTGATGCAATTTTTTAAAGAGTGTTCACTTTACGATATTCGCGATGGTGCAATAAACATTAATAGCCTAAATGATAGTGGTGGCGGTTTTGGGCTACTTTTCTCAAACACTTCACCAGCTCGCTTTGTCACAGTTAATTCAACCACAGGTAACTCAGAGGTAAAAACTTGTACAGATGCGGCTCAACAGCTGAGAAATGAGGTTAATTACGACACAACTAAAACCACTGAAGAAAAAGGCAAATCATTCTTTTATGCAAAAGATGGGGCTGCGCCCAATATGGCAACTGCATACTATCAAGCAGCCATAGCAGCGACGTACCAAAATCAGCTTAATATTAACAATAGTATGGCTGCGATTATGCAGCAAAATATGTTCAATTATCTGTTAGAGCAGACTGGCCAAGATTTTTCAAGAATGCTTACAGACCCAGCTTTGGCTGAGAATGCGGCTATCCATATGGCAACATCAAGAGCCGCCAAAAAAGCAGCGTTTCAACAATCCGTCATTGCTCAACTAGGTAAAGAACTATTACCAGCAATGGGGAGTTGGATCGCAATTATCATCATCATGCTATTTCCTTTTGTGATTTTACTATTCATCCTAGCCCCATTAGGCAATATGTTACAGGTATTGTTTGGTTACTTAGGTACATTATTTTGGATATGCTTATGGCAGCCAATTTTTGCCATGATAAATGGTTTAGCTAATTGGGAATTAGGTAGACAGCTGGCAGCGACAGGAGCTTTTGGAAAAGACGGTATACCGTATGGCTATGTAAATGCTGTTTATGATTCACTAATTAACAATCAATCGTTAGTTGGTTGGCTGGTATTATTAACACCCGTTATTGCCAGTGCAGTTGCTTTTGGTACGTACAAATCACTATCTAGTTTAGGCAATAGTGTTATGTCGACCTTCTCCGGTACTGGAACTTCAGTGGGTAATGAAATGGCTGAAGGTAATGTTTCGATGGGTAATAGTAGCTATGGCAACACCAGTGTAGGCAATACAACAAGGAATAATACGTCAGCCAATAAGTATGATACGAATACGGCCATGTCTAGCGGCTTATTTAAAATAAATGATGCTGAAGGAACTACCTATACTTTCGGGCAAGGCGGCTACGTCGCTCAAAATTTTGATAAAGATGAGACCAATGCTGAGCTTAAAGCTAATACCACAGCTACAGCGACAAAGGGTATAGGAAATCAAAGCGCAACTTCATTTAATAAAACACAATCTACTGATTTATCAACTAATGAAAGCTATGGTTTAAGTACAGTTCAATCAGATCGGAAATCCTACGGCACTACACAAAGTCAAGGAACATCAGTAGTAGAGGGTTCAAGTAAAAATATTCAAACTGGTACAACAGGTGAAGCAAGATTTAGCTCAACAACGGGTGCAGAATTTTCTCAAAATGATTCAAATACTGGCCAAGCGACAGTGGGTATGAATGCGTCTACGCACTTAACCGGTTCAGCTGGTGTGGGTGTAGGTGGTAACGGAGGTAACGGTGGTACAGCTGGGAATCCGATAGGTGGTGCAGGAGCAAATGGTAAAGGTAACGCAATATCTAAATTATTAGGAAAAGGCAACGATGCCGCAAAATCGACTTCAGCTGGTTATATCAATACTGGACTTGGAGCAACAGCTGGTACTAATGTAGGGGCTACAGAAATTGGCGCAAGCACAGCATCATCAAATTATCGTGCTGGCGATTCTAGTAGTAAATCTCTTAGTGACTTTCAAAACATCAATAGCACAGATAGCGTCAACCGTGAAAAAACGAATAGCAATCAAAGTCAATCGGGGCAAGAGACAAGTTTTGATCAACAAAGGAATAAAAATTGGGGTTATTCGTATAAAACAGGTGATTCGGCATCGCTTACAACCGCTACATCATACAATAGAACATCAAGTGCGAATGAAAGTGATACGGTTAGCCATGAAGTTGATTTAAGTTTGCCAAAGAACAGAAACTATCCTTTAGATTGGCTAATTGGTAATGGCTATGAAAAAGAGGCGGCTGCTATTTTGACAGATAGTAGTATGGGTGGCAAATTCACCAGTCAAGATGGTAAGGCAGATTTTGACGCTTATAGAAATAGTGGTGGCTTAGCAAGACTTGAAGCAAGTGAAAAAATTGGTGAAGTATTTGCTGAAAAAGCCATGGATCGAGCGAGTCATACACTTGATAGCGGAGGAAATAAACCGACAAGTGATGCTCAAAATATTTCAAATTATAATGGCGAGGAAAAAAGACTATCACAGCGATATGATAAGGCCGAAAGTGGATTTAAGGTACAAGATAAGACCAAACGAATTCAGAATGATTACAGTGTGAGACCCAACGAAAAACACGCAGACAATGTTATTAAAACTGGTAAAGCCAATACTAGAAGTCTTGTTTCACAGACAGAAACTGGAGTGGGGCATACTGTTCAAAAATATACTAAACCTAATCAGCAAAAAAACTCAGTTACTAGAGGGGCTGGTAATCTTGCTAATGGTGCAAGAGCGCAGGAAGTATTGAGTCTTATTAGTGGGGGTGATGACACAAAAAAGGAGTAGGCCCTAGATTTCATTCAGATTATTCAGCATCAACCCATGCCGGAAGAATGAGATACGAAGGGCTTGCAAATAGAATTTACCAGCAAGAAAGAATCCCTTACGAGATGCAAATGGTTTTAAAGGCTCAGATTCAGACTGAATCAAACTGGAATCCATCTGCACAATCAGCTTTCGCAGGGGGACTAACTCAATTCATACCATCAACTGCTAGAGCATATGGTGTAATGTATGGAACGTCTCAAGCAGCAGTAGAGAGCCAAATTAGAGGACAAGCTAGATATATGAAAGACCTATTAAGGCAATATAACGGCAATATTACTCATGCAATTATGGCATATAACTGGGGTGGAACGTCAAGATATGTCGCTGGAAAAACTGGTGGTCGTATGCCTAAAGAGACGAGAGATTATGTCGATAGAATTGCAAGAAGGGTTCAATATTATAGATAAGATTAAGGCCTAATAATTTAGGCCTTGATGAAATTAAAAAGTTCGTGTTTCGTAAATAATAATTGGAGCTGGTGACGGTGGATTATAAATATAATTTTGGTATGGGGCATAAGGAACATATACCCACACTGCATCTGAGAATCCCATTGTATTATCTACTAGATCACCTCGACCAAATAAAGTTAAAACGAAACTAATGATTTCTATACCGTACAGTAATGGCACAATGAAAGGTAAATAAAAATGCAAATAAGTATCCCAGTTCATATCATTAAACGCTGGAATCCAAACAAAAACGAGTA
>CALJUC010000004.1 GCA_937975585.1 uncultured Moraxella sp.
AAAAAGATAAGCTGTTTTGAAATCACCAAGCCAAGCCCCGTACCACCATACTGACGGGTAATCGATGGGTCACCCTGAGAGAAGCTTTGGAACAACACATTGCGATGGTCTGGGGTAATACCACGCCCGGTATCTTGGACGCTGATTTCGATGAGGTCATCTTCGTCATCAAGACTGACTCGTACCACCACTTCACCATCATCGGTGAATTTAATGGCGTTATTCACGAGATTAGTCAGGACTTGTTTGACCCGTAGCGCATCGCCTAATAGATGGCGTGGTACATCATCATAAAACATGACCGCTAAGCGCAGGTCTTTTTCGGCGGCCAATGGCGAGAGCATATCAACGACATCATAAATAATCGCATACAGGTCAAATTCATGATTATCTAGCACCAGTTTACCGGCTTCGATTTTGGAAAAATCAAGTACGTCATTGACCAAGGCGAGTAGGTGCGCGGAGGACTTACGAATGGTTTGTACGTACAAATCCTGCTCTGCACTTAAGCCACCATGACGGGATAATAGGTTGATAAAGCCGTCAATACTGTTGAGCGGTGTGCGCAATTCGTGGCTAATATTGGCCAAAAACGCGGATTTGGTTTGGCTTGCCGAAACGGCAGCATCGCGGGCATTACGAATCGAGATGTTTTGCATTTCCATCTCATCGAACGCTAAGCGTAAGTCATCTTCGGTCTGTTCGGCGTGGTTTTTAAGCTCTTGAAAGCTGGTATGTAGACGGCGTAAGGTTTTGACCAAGTCTTGCTGTAGCTCATTGAGCTCACCGCTTGATTCAATGGTCATCGGTTTGTATAAGTTGGTCGCATTGGTGCGTTGTAGATGCAGACGCAGCTCATACATCGGTGCAATCCAACGCCGAGAATATACATTAAGACTCAATAGCAATAATAAAATCGTCAGTAGCCCGGTAATCGCTAGGGCAATCACGACTTGATAACGCGCAATTTTTAGCGGCTCATTATCGATACTCAGTAACAACCATAGCGGCGTTATATGGTTAGCGGTATTGGTACCGGTGACACTATTGACAGGTTTGTCAAAAAATTCCAGTTTTTTACCATATAGTGTCGCATCACTATCGTCAAGAATGGGCACATGATAGCCATTCGGGGTATTAACGATATGTTCACTAAACGGTGATAAGTTGGGCGTGGTTTGTGGTATCGCTAGCGGCAGCGCATTCGGGGTATGCGTTGGCGTAATAATCGGCGTATTTAGGCTAGAGTTAATCAAACTGGTATCGCCAAAACTGACCAAAATTTGGTTTTGCTCATTGACGATTGCCATGCCTAATAGATGGTTATTTTGTAGCGTATTTTGAAATGTCGCTTGTAGCTGCGCCTGTAAGGCAGTGATTTCAGCTTGAGAGAGCGTTTTTTTTGGCGTTATCGTGGGGCTACCGCTGGCGTTATTGGCGCTATCTGTGATTGCTCGATTAGCGAGTAAGTTTTGATTAAGTACCTCTAAGCTTGGCTCAAGCGTATCGGCTACCGTTTGATAGTGGTTTAACAGACTATTAGCATTGGACTGTTGTATCACGCGCGCCGCACGACTGGTGTCTTGCCATACCAAGATACCGCCCGTCATCGCCAGCACACAAATCGGCAAAAACACCAATAAAATCAGCTGTCCATACGCGGTGGAAACATCCAAGCGAAAGCGTCTTGCCACAGTAGCCTCATGCCGAGTTATCAAAATAGAGTGAGGGCTATTTTATCGCCTTAGGGGTCAACATACAATGATGGCATATAACGGTAAGATAAAGACGAAGCTAGAACAATAAACAGATAACTTTGACCATGACGCTATGGGGTAAATTTGCTAAAATCACTGCCTACATGACGATAAAGCTCGCCAAGATTTTTGATAATGCATGACAATAAATAAGGAAATATCATGACCACAACAATGACTGACACCCAAGTCCATCAATCGCTACCAGTGGGTCAGCGTACCACGAGTCTAGCTGATTGTGTTGGGCGCACGCCATTGGTCGAATTGGCACGCTTTTCACCGAGTGGCGCTAAACTACTGGCCAAGCTTGAAGGTAATAATCCGGCGGGTTCAGTCAAAGATCGTCCTGCGTTTAACATGATTTTGCAAGCAGAATTACGCGGTGATATCAAACCGGGCGATACCTTAATCGAGGCCACCAGTGGTAATACCGGGATTGCGCTTGCGATGGTCGCTGCGATGCAAGGCTATCACATGACCTTAATCATGCCTGCCAATTCAACCCAAGAGCGTAAAGATGCCATGACTGCGTATGGCGCGACCTTAATTGAAGTGGAAAACATGGAAGAAGCGCGCGACTTGGCGCTGACCATGCAGCAAGAAGGCAAAGGTGTGGTGCTTGACCAATTTAATAACCCTGATAACAAACAGGCACACTACTTGACCACAGGGCCAGAAATTTGGCAACAAACCAATGGTAAAATCACCCATTTCGTCAGTAGTATGGGCACGACTGGTACCATTATGGGTGTGTCAAAGTACTTAAAAGAACAAAACCCAGATGTGAAAATTGTTGGTTTACAGCCCGCAGAAGGCTCGAATATTGCAGGTATTCGCCGTTGGTCGCCTGAATATTTGCCAAAGATTTTTGACCCAAGTTTGGTCGATGTGGTGATGGATGTGGCACAGCAAGATGCCGAAGTCTTTATGCGTAAGCTTGCGCGTGAAGAAGGCGTGTTTTGTGGCGTGTCATCCGGTGGTGCAGCATGGGCGGCGTATCAGATTGCCAAAGACAATCCAGATGCGGTCATTGCGTTCATCGTGTGTGACCGTGGCGACCGTTATCTATCCACGGGGCTGTTTGGGGTGGTAGACCAATGAGTAGCTCGCCCGCAATTTTAGTCTTTGATATCGAAACCATCCCTGATGTCTTGACCGGACAGCGCTTGCACCCGGAGCTTGCTGGATTAAGTGATGAAGAAACCACCGAGCAAATGATTACCTTGCGCGAGGCAGAAACGGGTGGTAAGCCTTTTATGCCGCTGCCACTGCACCAAGTCGCGTGTCTATCTGTGTTATGGGTCGCCAATGGTCAAATGACCCTCAAATCGTTGGCACTCAATAATCACAGTGAGGCGCAGATTTTGCAGACGTTTTTTAAGGCGCTTGATAAAACCCCGACCTTGGTCAGTTGGAACGGCAAAGGGTTTGATTTGCCCGTCATGGTGTATCGCGCGTTACAGCATGGTTTGGCCGCGCCTGCGCTGTTTCAAGATACCGGTGACATGAAATATAACAATTATCTCAATCGTTATCACGACCGGCATACCGATGTTATGCTGAAGCTTGCGATGGGTAGCACCTTACAAAAGCTCGATGTGGTCGCTTCTATGTGTGGCTTTGCCGGTAAGCAAGACACGACCGGTTATGATGTGGTGCCGATGGTACAGGCGGGCGAGTGGCAGCGTTTGACGACTTACTGTGAAAGTGATGTGCTAAACACCTGGCTTGTATATCTACGTTATCAGCGCCTGATGGGGAAATTGAGCATGGAGCAAAGTGATGCCTGGGAGCAGCAAACGCGCGCCTATGTTGAAAGCTTGACGAATGATGATGGCACACCCCGTCACGCCAAGTTTTTAGCCGCATGGCTTGGCGAAGATAAGCAAATATCAGCCGATACCGTTATCGAGCAAAATAATACATTAGCGAATTAACAATACACTAACACGTAAAACATGTCATGATTGACGCATTAGATAAACAATTTGGAACTATATACCGTTTTGTACTGGAGTGCACGGCAGTTCTTTCAAAGGTCTTTCAATAATTAATTTCTCTTAATAATATAGCTGATAAGCGTTATGAAACTATACAATTTCTTTCGAAGCGGTACCTCACATCGTACCCGTATTGCCATGAATCTTAAGGGCGTAGACTATGATTATGTACCGGTGAATTTGGCAAAAGGTGAGAACTGGCACGAGGATTTTCTGGCTATCAATCCACAAGGCTTGGTGCCAGCGTTGCAGTTAGAGAACGGTACGGTATTGACCCAAAGCGTGGCGATTCTTGAATGGCTAGACGAAGCTTATCCACAAAATCCGCTATTACCCAAAGACTTGGTTGACCGTGCCCATGTGCGCGCACTGGCGGCGGTGATTGGAAGCGATATTCATCCGATTAATAACAGGCGCATCTTGGAATATCTGCGTAACGATTTAGGTCAAGAAGAAACAGCCGTACAAGCTTGGATTGCCAACTGGATTCAAAAAGGCTTTAACGCGATTGAAGCGTTACTCGCTCAAGATACCAAACGCGACAAAGGCTTCTGCTTTGGTGATAGTCCAACGCTCGCGGATGCATACCTGATTCCACAAGTATATTCAGCGCGCCGTTTTAACGTTGATATCAGCGCTTATCCTAATATTTTGGCGATTGATGAGTACTGCAACAGCTTAGAGGCATTCCAAAAAGCCTACCCAGATAACCTAGTCGATGCGCCAAAAGCTTAATACCTTCGTGATTAACGTGCGCTAAAAAGGTTGATGAAAACTAAGGAAACGTTATGAGTTATGTTGTTGAACCAATGAAGATTGTTGGCCTACCCATTCACGGTAGCAACGATGAATTCCCTGTACGTCGTGTTTACTGCGTTGGCCGCAATTACGCTGCCCATGCTCGTGAAATGGGCTCAGACCCTGACCGTGAACCACCGTTTTTCTTTTGCAAAGCCAATGACGCGCAGTCAATCTTACCCATCAAGTCGGGTGAAGTCGGTCAGCTACCATATCCCATGCAAACGAGTAACTATCACTACGAGATTGAATTGGTGGTCGCGATGGGTAAACAAGGTAAAAATATCCAGGTCAATGATGCCGCTGACTATATCTATGGCTATGCGGTGGGGCTTGATATGACCCGTCGTGATTTGCAAAACAACATGAAACAACACGGTAGACCGTGGGAAGTGGGTAAGGCATTTGATTACTCAGCACCGATTGGCGAGATTTATCCGGCTGACCAAGCAGGGAATGTTGAGCAAGCGTTGATTCAACTGACAGTCAACGATGAAGTTAAGCAAAAAAGTACCACCGATCAGCTGATTTGGCGTGTTAGCGAAACGATTGCGAAACTGTCGGAGTTGTTTGAAATTCATCCCGGGGATTTAATTTTTACGGGTACCCCAGAAGGGGTGGGCGCTGTGGTAAAAGGTGACAAAATGGTTGCCGAAGTTGAAGGGCTAGGCAAAATCGAATTGGTGGTTGTATAGCGCTGGATAATACCCTAGAGACCTTTGCACGAACCAGCGACCTACTCTCGACACCAATCTCAAACCCAACTAAAAACTGGAATTGGTGTTAAAAGATAGAAAAAGTCACCGAATTGGCATA
>CALJUC010000005.1 GCA_937975585.1 uncultured Moraxella sp.
CAATATTCAAGTGAGAATGGCTACCTAGATGACTAGGTAAAATGATTACGAAAATAAGGAAAATAGGAAGATTTTACCGTAAATCTAGCTGGTGTGTGAATGTTTTTACCAAATTAAAAACCGCCTATGCTAACTAAGCCTAAGGCGGTTTTGGTTTGCTCACATTCGACCATCCATGCGGCGCGGTATGACTTAATTCATAATCCCTGGGATTGGGTTATCCAAAATCGTTTGGGTTTGCTTGGCGCGGAATTCGCTGATTTTGCTCGCAAGCTCAGCATCCCCAATCGCCAAGATTTGTGCTGCTAACAAGCCAGCATTCGCCGCCCCTGCTGCACCAATCGCAAGCGTACCGACCGCCACACCTTTGGGCATTTGTACGATTGACAGTAGACTATCCCAACCACTTAGGATAGATGACTTGACTGGCACGCCCAATACCGGCAAATCAGTTTGGCTCGCACACATACCCGGTAAATGCGCCGCGCCACCCGCACCCGCGATAATCACACATAGACCACGGTCTTTAGCTGATTTGGCATAGTCAAATAGACGGTCAGGTGTGCGATGTGCTGATACCACTTCGCACTCAAACGGTACACCAAAATCCGCAAGCACTTGAGCCGCGTGTTGCATGGTTTCCCAGTCAGATTGACTGCCCATGATAATACCGACTTTCGGCTGACCCGCTGGTGAAGAAATAGGTGGTGGAAGTTGCGCGGTAGACATAACACAGTCCTTGTTGTAACAAGTCATAAAAAATAAAAAAACGTGCCAAATGCACGCTTCTTACTAATATAGCATATTTTTTTGAAGTTACAATACTGCAGTGATACAACAGCCGTTACAACACCACATTGGCCGGTAATACGGGTTTGATTTCAGGTGCAAAGGTTTGCTCACTGAGCATGGCAAGCTGCGTTTCGATGGTGTCACACATCATACCCAATGGTAACTCGTTTTCACCCTTGCCAAATGGCTCGCTAATCTCATCCACGATTTCATTTAGTGCCATAAACGTATAACCAATAAAGGCAACCAAAAACGGTGTTACCCAACCGATGGTATTACCAAGTCCAAACGGCAACATAAAGCAGTACAGATACACGGTACGATGCAGTAGCACAAAATACGCATATGGAATGGGCGTGTTATTAATGCGCTCGCAGCCCGCTTGGATATGAGCAATTTCACCGACTGTGGTATCGAGGTTTTGCCACTGCCAACCATCAATCCGACCATCGGCTTTCCAGTCAGCAAGCATTTGCCCCATTGCTTGATTGATTCGTAGGGGCGCAAATGACTGACCAACGAATCGTTTTTGCTCCTCAGGTTGTAACAGTCGCTGCAAATTATGGGTATTATCATCACTACGCAGTTGTAGCCGCAGACTATGGACAAAGGCAATATGATGACGAATAAAGGCTTGCTTGTCGGCAAGGCTGACGTTTGGTAGCGTCATCACTTCACGCGTGACATTGCGACTTAGCCAAACCAAGGTACCCCACAGCTTACGCCCTTCCCAAAATCGGTCATACGCCGCGTTATTACAAAACGCATGGAAAATCGCAAGCGAAATCCCCAGTAACGCAAACACGGATGGATTCAGCGGTACGGGAATTTTGGCGATATGGGTTTGGTAATAATAGATAATAAACGAAAAGATAAATAGCAAAGTCTGCGGGACAATAAGCCGCTTAAAATATGAGCCTTGCGCGACAAACAGCATTTTAAACGGCTCAATAGGACGTCGAATCATAGCAACAACTTAAGTTTGATGATAATCGTTTTGGCGTTGACTTCGCCCATGCACTAAGACATGGACTAATTAAATGGCTTTAACCAAGATATTGGACAAAGTTTTCCGCTGATAGTATCGGATTCTCACTATCAAATCGATATGCGGTCAAGTGACCATCTTTGGCCGCTGAATAATCGACACATACCACTTGTTCACACAAAGGCGCTGGCATCCCCGTCAGCCAGTAATGCCCCACGAACACAGATTTGTCTGTGGTCAGGCGAAAGTCAATCGCGTCAGCCAAGGTATCTACCGGAATATGAAGTAACTCAGACTTACTCGCCCGTGCGATATGGTGAATTGGCTGATGTGATAAGTTGGATTGCCACCATTTTACCCGCATTTTGTGGCGCTTAGTACCTTCTTTATCCGAAAAGAACAGCCCATGTGGCAATGGTACTTCCACGCCTTTCAGTACGCGCTCCAACGCTTCATATTCTGGTGTACCTTTATACGAAGTCAACTGTAGACCGCGTTCGGTCATGCGGTTATCTGCAGTTAGTAATGGCTTTAATACGGCCATCGCCTCGCCATCCCAACACGCATGGACAAAGCAGGCACTCTCTAACTCAATCCATAACGGCAATTCATAAAAGCGTTTTAGCCAATATCGGTGCGTATCACTGCCCCACTTAACCTCGTCCAAAAACGCCACATGTTGCGAGGTATTACGCTCATTATGTGGGCGTAAGTAATCAGGGTTATTAGGGTCAATACTGCGTGGGTCGACCGTGGCATACGCCAGTGCATTGTATTCATGATTGCCCATCAATACTTGCGCAACACCCGCATCGAGCATGGCAAACACGATTTCTAGCGTCTGAATCTCTTGCTGACCGCGGTCAATCAAGTCCCCGATAAATATTGCCTGATGATTTGGGGGCGGCACAAAAAATTGCCCATTATCAACATAGCCAAGTTGGTGTAATAAACCAATTAGCTTATTTGCTTGACCATGAATATCGCCAATCACATCATAAATCATACTCGCCCCAACTATTCTTTATCCTTAGACAGTTTTATTCTGCCCATATTACCTATGACCTAACCACCAATTACTTAGCTACCAAAGCCTAAAAACTGTGGGTGCAATAACGCTTGGAAAAAATGCCCAATTACAGCAGGTTCGATGATAATAGTCGCAAGCATACCAAAGATACCACCGACCAAATGCGCTGAGTGATTAATACTACCGCGGCCTTGACCATCCGCCCACACGCTATACGCGACATACAATCCAGCAAAAATAATCGCCGGTACAGGGATAAAAAACACCCACAATGTCGACCAAGGCGCTAATAATACATAGGCAAATACGACCGCAGAAACCGCACCCGATGCGCCAAGGCTAGAATACCGTGGGTTATTACGATGCTTGAAAAATGTCGGCAAGATAGCGACCAAAATCGCTGCTAGATAAAATAGTACAAACCCAATCCAACCCACCCGCTCAGCGAAAAAACGCTCCATCACCTGACCGAATGAAAACAGGGTAAACATATTAAAAAATAAATGCATACCGTCAGCATGAATAAAACCGTGGGTAACCAACCGGTCAACCTGCCCACGTTCTACCGCAGGTGGGTAAAAAATCAACCGCTGCATCAACGATGGCGACTGCCATGCCAATAAACTGACCACGACCGTAATCGCTACCAATATCAATGTAATACTCATAATAACCCTGTGTGATTGACCAAACTCGCAAGCCTTCAATATTACTGGGAAAGCAGCCAAATGCAAAGTAAAAAACGTTTATTTGCTTATGGCTTCACTTTTCCTAAATGGCGATTTATCAAAATCAACTATTCAGGCCTTAATGCCTTAACAAAGCTAGTCCATCAAATTTCTAGATACGATAATTGTAGCTTTCAGTAAGTTATCACGCATAAAATCAGTATAAAAAGTCAACTTTTACAAAGTTTTAACACAACAATTACGTAATTGTTACTCTAACATAACTGAAGCATGTCATGATATCGCTTACTTTAGGATTCAATGGACAACGGACTATTAAGGTGGTTTTCTTGCCTAACTCACGTTATCCAGATTAATAAGGAATAAGTTTTAGTCCGTTTAATTAACACCAATAATCATTCGCTAAAATGGCGTATAGTTTTTTAATAACAAGCAAAAATTATAACTAATAAAGCATCATATTATCAGTACTTTTAATCATCTATATTTGTACCGATAATCGCTTTGTTAATTGCCAAATAGCGACCTGCTACTGAGGATAATACTATGAATATTATTGAGCACTTAACGCGAACAGTAACCCCAATTGTCTTAGGCAACCTTCAAGGCAACCAAGTGGGCGATCGCCCATCACTACTTGAAAAAGTTTATGCGATTATGGTCGCGCGTCTAGCTGATAATAACATCAGCACCCCATTTGCTAGCCGTACTATCGCTAATGATGATCCAAGCTTTTTTGACAGCCTATTGCCAGAAGCCAATCATCGCAGCAGCATGGTACAAGAATTAGCCAAGCATTACAGTGTGCCAGAAGATGAAACCCAATCATTGATTCATCGTGCCGCACCATTGGCTTACAATGAACTACGTAATTTGGCTGGTACTACACCCTTAGCTACCTTTTTGAACAATAATATCAGTTCAGTTGCTAGCGTGATTCCAGCATGGGCCTATGCCTTTATTCCAGCGGGTATCCTAACTGCGCTAAATCTAACGCCTGCACATGCTACCACTACTAATGTACGTCCTGAGCCAGTGGTCGCCACCACGACTCGTGTCAATGAGCAGCTTGTCGCGACGCCAAAACAAGAAGGCGGCTTGATGAAGACCTTGTTGCCAATCATTGGTCTATTGATTTTAGCAGCATTGGCATGGGCATTATTAAAATCATGTAACAAGCAACCAGAACCGGTAGCTGCACCAATGAACGCATCAACAGCTGCGTCGACCGTGGTCGTTACTGCGGCTTCTACCCCAGTTGAAACGGTGGTAGTACCTGGTTCAACCGCGTCAGCCACTGTGACGGATTCAACCGTTGTGGTTGCCTCTGCAGGCACTGGTACGATGGCAACAGGTACCGTTGTACCATCAACTTCTACTACGGTCATCTCAACCACTGAACCATCGGTTCTGTTTGAAAACGGTCGCTTGTCGTTCTACTTCGTAACTGGTAAATCTGATGTTGCCTCAGGTGCAGTTGATAAAGCCCAAGAAATCTTAGCCGCTGCAAAACAAGGTAAGAAAATTGGTATCAGTGGTTACACCGATAGTACCGGTAGTGCCGCAGCGAATGAAGCACTAGCGAAAAAACGTGCCCAAGCCGTCAAAAAATTCTTGATGGATAATGGTGTACCTGAATCACAACTGGATTTACGTAAACCTGATGACACAGTCGGCGCTGCAGGTAAAGACCAAGAAGGTCGTCGTGTTGACGCTTACATCATTGAAAGCCCAGACGTGGTTACCCAAACTGTGGTTACTGCCCCAGCTGCCAAACCATAATCTGCGCTTTGAGTCAGTATAAAAAATCCCGCATCATTGCGGGATTTTTTTCACCATTTATATCATATCAACAGTTTAATTATTGCCATTTTTTAATCATTAAACACCACTGGCTTTTTGACTAAAGAACCGCATTAACGGTTTTATTTTACTTACTGCATTCATACCTTCACTGCGCAAATGCTGAATAGGTCTTACTTGCGTACCAAAAATCCAGTTAATCCCAGAGAAACTATGCATCATCATGGCATTATTGGCATAGCGTTCACGCTCATAGCGCTGTAACGTCGCAAAATTCGCCCATAACTTGCCACCACTACGTTCGAAGTCGGTTTGTAAGATATCAGCTAACGCAATAATATCTAGCATACCTAAATTTAATCCTTGTCCCGCTAACGGGTGGACGCCATGCGCAGCATCACCGATTAATGCAAGATTCGGCTTCACATATTGTTTGGCATGTTGGGCGTTTAATGGGAAACTGGCGATAGATTCTATCCCGGTAATATCACCCAACGCATAACCACTGGCAAATGCCAATTCCTTGGCGAGCGCTTGTGGTGATAAGGTCAGTAAATCTAATGCGATATTGGTCGGTAATGTCCATACCACCGATTGCCAGTACTGTGGCATCGCTTTATCACTATCTGTCACATCCGCCAGTGGTAGTAACGCTAAAGGCCCCGTTGGTAAAAACACCTGTCTTGCTGTCGCTCGATGTGGTTGCTCGGTCTTAATCGCACAACAAATCGCTGTCTGATGATAATCGAGCGTGTCCAACCCGATACTCGCCGCTTGACGCACCATTGACCCACGTCCATCGGCACCAACCACTAACTGACCTGAACAGGCAGCGCCATTATCAAGTGCAACGCGGTAACCATCCCCTATCCAATCCAAGTCAATGACCTTGTGACCGGCGACATGGGTCAAATACGGCTTAACAGTCTCATCATCAAAGCCATCGTATAAGGCTTTTTCAATAATAAACGGTTCGACCATACTACCAAGTAAACGGGGAAATTCATCATCACCAAAATTTAGCTCACCAACCCCATTGGTCTGCCATACTTGCATTTGGGTATAGTCGGCTTTGCGGCCTGATTGCTCAATACGTTGCCATGCACCGACATCTTTGAGCAAATTGATACTCGCTAAGCTTAACGCATACACGCGAGCATCACGATGCGTGAGTTTTTCTGCCCAATCATCTTGAGAAAGCTTGGGACGCGCATCAATCAAGGTCACTGGGTGTTTGGCTTGGGCAAGCTTCAGCGCTAAAGTCGCGCCAACAATGCCACCGCCAATAATTAAGGTGTTAGGCTTCATGATTTCAACCCCATTGCAAACGTCGCCACCATTGGCTTCACAAACGGCACTTTATCAAAGGCAATCAAGCCGACATTGCGAGCGACTTTTAACAGTGGATTACTATTGCTAAAGCCATAGACCACGGCATCACAGAATAATTCGACACGTTTTTGGTCGGCCTTGCGGCGTTTTTCATAGGCTTTTAGCATATTGCTATCCGCGATAGCATCACCACGCAAGGCTTGTTGCGCCACCATTTTGGCCAATGTATCGGCATCACGCATACATAGGTTAAAGCCTTGACCTGCGACTGGATGCAAGGTATGTGCCGCATTGCCCATCACCACACAGCGTCCTGCAACTTGACGTTCTGCCAATACTTTGGTGAGTGGATAAGCACCACGTTTGCCCGCTTTGACAAACTTACCCGCTTGGGTGCCAAAGGCTTGTTGAATAGTCGCTAAGAAATATTCATCATCGGTGAGATAACGGCTTTCCTCGCCCGTTGGACACACCCATACGACTGAGCGACGATAGCCTTGTTGCGGCTCCCGACCATCACCATCGGCATCCGTTAATGGCAATACGGCTATTGGCCCCACAGGGTTAAAGCGTTCAATCGCTTGGTGATTGTGCGGCTTATCGGTCATCACGACACCAACAATCCCAACTTGGTGATAGTCATGGGTCGTCGCCTCAATACCTAATAATTTGCGTGCCGGCGATTGCTGTCCATCACAAGCGACTAGCAGGGCTGCCGTTAAGACTTGATTAGATACTTCGCCATCAGCGTTTTGATAAGTGACCGTGACTTGATTAGCGGTTTGGGTAATATCCGTGACCGTTGCTCCATCTATTAAGTTAATCAACGGATGGGCTTGCACGGCTAATAATAGCTTTTTACCGAGCCATGCATTTTCCATGACTTGACCAAAGCTTTCCACGCCTTCCGCATCTTTATCGAGTCGTGCTTTACCAAAGCTACCCTGCTCACTGATTAACACTTCATCAATTCGACACGCATGGCTTTGTAAATCTTGCCATAGCCCGATACTGTCATAAATCTGTACCGTACGTCGCGATAAGGCAATATTACGACTATCAAACTGTTCGCGCCGCTCATCATCATCCGGACTGATGGTGGGATAGCGCGTTTTTTCAAGTATCGTACTGCGAATACCTTTGTCAGCGAGTAATAAGGCAAATGATAGCCCGACATTGCCACCGCCAACGATAATCACTTGCTGTTCGGTAATTGCGGCTTGATGTTGCATAGTAAGTTCCCAAACTGGTTCACAATACGATTAGCTTATCACAAAAATCACTTGGGTATTAACCGCATCCTTGTAGGATTTATACATGGCAGAATTCTTAATCATCTCAATATAGCGCGACTTACCACACATGATACATCCAGTATGATAAAGCCTATTTGATGACGCTTATTAGTTAAAATTACTTGATAATTAAGCTAAACAGCAATGCTTATTTGCTAACTGGGTTGCTTATGTTACAGAAAATTTATGCAATAATTTAATCAACAAGGATTGTGGTCAAATTATTTTTACGCTAAGATAAAACCGATGTAATAAAATAGTAATATTTAGTTACGATATAATGCTAATGTTACTTATTTTAAAGGCTTATGCCTAGGACGTTTTACGCTGGTCATTATGAATTATGACCTGATGATTTTTTCAAGGAAGGAAATTTAGATGTACGCTAGCAAACTATTCACCAAATCTGCATTAACCGCTGCCCTTATCACTGCGCTTATCCCTGCTGCCAATGCTGCAACTGACGCTGAAGTTGACGCGCTTCGTAACGAAGTGGCTCAATTACGCGCAATGATTATGCAGCAACAACATAATCTTGCACCGATGCATGCTATGCCAGCTGGCCAACCACCTGCTGCCCCAGCAAAAGGCTTTAAAATGAATACCGCTAGCGGTGCAGAAGTTGAACTATACGGTACGTTACGTGCGGATGCAGCTTACGTTCTAGAAGGTAACGATAACTACACCAGTAATATTCCAGGCGTTGGCGCACCAGGTACTGCTGGTAATACCGAAGACAAACTTAACACCAGCGTTCAAAGCACTCGCTTTGGCTTAAACTTCAAATCAGATACCAAAGATGCTAACAAACTTGGTGGTAAACTTGAAGTTGACTTCGTTAACGGTGCTAATAACAGTGATGGTAGCTTACGTATTCGTCATGCTTACTTGACTTATAACGACTGGCTAGCTGGTCAAACCAAATCAACCTTCTTGGGTCATTCACCAGAAATCCTTGACGCAGGTACTAACGTGGGTACCGGTTTCAAACGTGTTCCTATGGTACGTTATCAGCATAATCTAATGCCAGACACCCAAGTGATGGTCGGTCTTGAGCAAGGCAAAAGCGCTGGTAATAGCACAAACGCTAAATATCAACTACCTACGTTGGTCGCTCGTGTTAACCAAAACTTTGCCGGTAAACAAGGTGTTGCTAGCCTACGTGGGCTAGTTGAAAACTATGATGCTGAGCGCCCAGCAGTTACTGGTGGAGCAGCGGCTGCTAGCGATAGCATGACTGGTTACGGTATTGGTGCAGGCGTTAACTACAAGTTTAACAAAATGTTTGAAGGCTTTGCCGATGTTAACTATGTTAAAGGTAACAGCGGTCTAGTTCACGGTACCACCAATGCTTACGCATTTAATGGTGATGACGCTGAAGCAAACGAAGCGCTAAGTTGGATGGTTGGTGGTGCATTTAACATCAATCCAAAACTTCGCTCAACTATCGGTTATAGTGAAGTTAACTTTGACGATAGCTCAGACTATGCAAAAATCGCTAGCATCGCTACTGGTACTGGTGCCGCGAGCAACGAAAAACTTCACAGTATCTTCGCTAACTTGATTTATTCGCCAGTGAAGCAAGTCGACTTAGGTGTTGAATACCATGATGGTCAACGTGAAACCTTTAATGGTACCAAGTTTGATGATGACCGTGTAAGCGTAACTGCTGCTTATAAATTCTAATCAATTTTTACTAATTGATGAATATAGCCAATCAACCCGATTGGCTATTTTTTTGCCGTCAACTTCTCGCCAGTTGGGTAAATTACAATTTGGGCTACCCTTTTTTGTAATTTTCTGTTAAAATGCTCAAAATCTATATCCAAGCGAGTGGACATGAAATACAAAATGGCACAGTCTGGTTATCTATCCGATACCTAGATTAGCTATTTTAATTTCTTTAGTCTCCTCGCTTTTTTGTGGGCGTTTTTTAGCAATGTCGACAAAAAATAGAGATACACGGTAACCAAATAGCACTCGGAGGCACGCTTGAACACAACAATAGCAAATACCCCATCGACACCAGCAATCTTGGCGTTGGCAGATGGCACAGTTTTTCGCGGTATCAGTATTGGTCATGCGGGGCAGACGGTCGGTGAAGTCGTTTTCAACACGGCGATGACAGGTTACCAAGAAATTTTGACTGACCCAAGTTATGCAGAACAACTTGTTACCCTAACCTACCCACATATTGGCAATACCGGTACCAATAGCGAAGATGCCGAATCTGGCCAAACCCATAAAGTATGGGCGAATGGCTTGATTATCCGTGACTTGACCTTAACGACCAGTAACTTCCGCTCTCAAGAATCGCTTACCGAATATCTACAACGCAATCACACCGTGGCGATTGCGGATATCGATACGCGTAAATTAACACGTTTATTACGTGAAAAAGGCGCACAAAACGGCTGTATTATGACCGCTGACGAAAATGGCAACCTTGATGAAGCCAAAGCGATTGAACTAGCGCAAGGTTTTGCGGGTCTAAAAGGCATGGACTTGGCCAAAGTATGCTGTGATCCAAATGGCTTTAGCTGGACGCAAGGTTCTTGGGAATTGGTTGACCCAGAAGTTAGCCAAACCTGTGGCCGCTTTAAAGAACTTGGCACTGATATCGAGCAAAAATTCAATATCGTGGCGTATGACTTCGGCGTAAAAACCAATATCTTACGTATGTTGGTTGACCGTGGCTGTAATGTGACTGTTGTCCCTGCTCAGACGCCAATCAGCGAAGTATTAAAACACAACCCAGATGGCATCTTCTTGTCAAACGGCCCTGGCGACCCTGCCCCATGTACTTATGCGATTGAAGCCATCAAGCACGTCATTACTGAAACCGACATTCCGCTATTTGGGATTTGTTTAGGCCATCAGCTATTGGCATTGGCAAGCGGTGCGCAAACCATCAAGATGAATCATGGCCACCACGGTGCGAACCATCCAGTACAAGACCTTGAGAAAGGTACCGTGATGATTACCTCGCAAAACCATGGTTTTGCGGTGGATGAAGCGACGTTGCCAGCAAATGTGAAATCAACTCACCGCTCATTGTTTGACGGTACCAACCAAGGTATCGAGTTAAGCAACAAGCCAGCCTTTAGCTTCCAAGGTCACCCTGAAGCAAGCCCTGGTCCACATGACTGCGCGCCATTGTTCGATAAATTCATCGACTTGATGACCCAAGCAAAAGGTTAATGATGCAAACGTATCCGTTTCACTTGGTCAATGTATTTGCCGAAAGTCATTTTGGGGGCAACCCATTAGCGGTTTTCTCTAACGCAGATGGCCTGACCGATACGTTAATGCAAGCCATTGCTAAACAATTTAACTTAAGTGAAACGGTGTTTATTTTCGCGCCAACCGATGCGAATGCTGTTGCCAATTTGCGAATTTTTACCCCAAACTATGAGTTACCGCTCGCAGGTCATCCGACATTGGGTTCCGCGTTTGTACTTAAGCAGCTACATGACTTGCCAAAGACTTTCGTGTTAAACACCGTCGCAAAACCGGTTGAAGTAGCAACGGATGATAGCCGCGTTGAAATCACTATCCAAGGCTATAAATCAGCGAAAAGTCAACGTAGTAAAGATGATTTGGCACAAGCCAGTGGTCTAAGCGTGGATGATATCGCAGATTGTGGTTATTTCATGAATAGTGGCAGATCGGAAGAGCACACGTCTGAACTCCAGTCACGCCAATGTATCTCGTA
>CALJUC010000006.1 GCA_937975585.1 uncultured Moraxella sp.
ATTTGAGCAAGTATTTGACTTTTGATACCACTTGCTGGGAGGTCATCCCTTGCGGCTTATCAATGAGTAGTACGCCAGAAACAATCTTTTTTTGCATATTAGGGTATTATTTTTTCAGCAGTGATAAAAAAAGCCGTGTCAACCATGGGAAAACACGACTTTCATAATATAGTCTTTTAAATTCAATTTAATACTGCGGCCAGATTTTAAGAAAGACAGGGCTTGCTGTACTATTTGTACTACCTGCATTCGTTTTTCTTGTCTTAAAATGAATTTCTTTGACTATCGCAGCAAATTACGCTTTGTCTTTACGGGTCATTTGTTCAAAGAATTCATCATTGGTTTTTGAGTCTTTGAGTTTTTCCAGTAAGAATTCCGTAGCTTGGATTTCATCCATTGGGTGCAATAACTTGCGTAAAATCCATACTTTACGTAGCAAGGCTTCATCCATCAGACGTTCTTCGCGGCGCGTGCCCGATTTTTTGATATTAATCGCAGGGAAAACACGTTTTTCGGCGATATCGCGTTCCAAGGTGATTTCTTGATTACCTGTACCTTTAAACTCTTCATAAATCACTTTATCCATGGTACTACCGGTGTCAATCAATGCCGTCGAGATGATGGTCAAACTGCCACCCTCTTCGATGTTACGCGCTGCGCCAAAAAAGCGTTTTGGGCGTTCTAGGGCATTGGCATCGACACCGCCTGTCAGCACTTTGCCAGATGAAGGCAAGACTGTGTTGTAGGCACGTGCAAGGCGAGTGATAGAGTCAAGTAAAATCACCACATCTTGCTTGTGTTCGACCAAACGCTTGGCCTTTTCGATGACCATTTCGGCAACTTGAACATGGCGGGTAGGTGGCTCATCAAAGGTGGAAGCAACCACTTCACCGCGTACCGTGCGCTGCATTTCGGTCACTTCTTCAGGACGCTCATCGATAAGTAGCACAATCAGATAACATTCAGGGTTGTTTTTGGTGATAGATTGGGCGATGGATTGGAGTAGAACAGTTTTACCAGCCTTTGGTGGCGCAACGATAATAGAACGTTGACCTTTACCAATCGGTGCGATTAAATCGATAATACGACCGGTTAAGTCTTCGGTTGTACCGTTACCGAGTTCTAGACGTAGTTGCTTGGTTGGGAAAAGTGGGGTTAAGTTTTCAAAAATCAGTTTGTGGCGAGAGCGGTCTGGGGTATCAAAGTTGATTTCGTTGACTTTGAGTAGGGCAAAATATCGCTCAGAGTCTTTCGGTGGGCGAATCGTGCCTGCGATAGAATCGCCCGTCTTTAGGTTAAAGCGGCGAATTTGGCTTGGGCTGACATAGATATCATCGGGGCCGGCCAAGTATGAGCCTTCTGATGAACGTAAAAAACCAAAGCCATCTGGCAAAATCTCAAGTACGCCATCCCCATAAATCGCTTCACCATTACGGGCATGTGTCTTTAAAATCGCAAAAATAATATCTTGTTTGCGGCTACGCGCCATGTTTTCAAGGCCCATTTGCTCACTGATGAATAGCAATTCGGCAATCGATTTTCTTTTAAGTTCAGTTAAATTCATACATCAATCATCAATAACTAATTTGCGTTATTAAAACGCCAAGCGGCACACATCATATTCGCCGGCTTTTCATAACAGGGGATGGGTCATAAGTAGAGAAAAATGAGATTGGTTGAAATCCAAAACCTGTGGAATAGAGCAAGCGCAAGCGTTGTGATATCAAGGCTTGAACAGCGGTTTGGGGTTCAGATAAGATAGTGGTTTTGTGCGTTACAATATACGACTTGAGCCTTGTGTTGTCAATCAATTCCACAAAAAAACCATGAATTACCGGGTCGATTAGTCAAAAACTAAAACTGACCGAGTAATTCATGGCTCAAGTTGTGGGTGATAGATAGGCTTATTAAATCACCTATTATAAATTATAGATGTTTATTAATTAGCGCTGCCAATTGGGCTTTAGGCTGCATGCCCATGGTTGCATCAACTTTTTCGCCATTTTTAAACATAAACAGAGTTGGGATACTGCGAATACCATATTGGGCAGCAAGCTGTGGGTTGGCATCAACGTCCACTTTCACAATACGTGCTTTACCGTCAAATTCGCCTGAAAGTTCATCAAGTACAGGGGCGATGGCTTTACATGGGCCACACCATTGTGCCCAAAAATCTACCAATACTGGTACGTCTGATTGTAATACGGCTTTTTCGAAGGTTTGTTCACCGGCATGAATCACAGATGACATAGTTGTTTCCTCATGATAGGGAAGATAAATACAGCGCATAATAACGTGATTGATTATAAGTTATAGAGCAATTGATAGTTATCAATCCGCTGCGTTAATTAGAATACTTATTAAGTGGGGATATAATAACACAATACAAGTCTGGCAGAAGTTGTCATATAGTTAATTGTGTTAAAGCATGTCATTAGAAATAATCAATTGGTATTTTCAATCATCAATTTTCAGTAGACGCCTGTAAACTGAGCTAAGCCTAGAAACATGCCAGATGGCAGGGTTAAACGGTGTCTATCTATAAGGTGAAAACCACCTTACCACCATAAAATGGCTTGTCACTGACTGGTAAAAATGCGTAAAATGGGGCTCATATTAATTACCGATTGATAACCTATGCCCGACTTGCTTGCTGATAATGAATTAATGGCCGCCATTGACTTGGGTTCAAATAGTTTTCACTTAGCCATTGCGCGCCTTGACCACGGTGAGGTTCGTAAGCTTGCTTCGATGTCAGAAAAAGTCCAACTGGCCGCAGGCTTAGATGGCGACAATTATTTATCGGAAGAAGCACAGCAGCGTGGGCTAGACTGTCTGGCGCGCTTTGTTGGTCGTCTTGATGCGGTATCGCCACAGCGCTTGCGTATCGTCGCCACCAATGCCCTTCGCCAAGCAAAAAATGCCAACGAGTTTATCAAAAAAGCCGAGCAAATCTTGCCAAAACCGCTTGAGGTTATTGCAGGGCGTGAAGAAGCGCGACTGATTTATTTAGGGGTATCGCATACCAATGCCAGTACCGAAAAACGGTTGGTTATTGATATCGGTGGTGGCTCGACTGAGTTTATTATCGGTAAAGGCTTTGAGCCATTGCTGACCGAAAGCTTACAAATGGGCTGTGTTGCCTTTCATAAGTTATACTTCCCGGATGGTCAAATCACCGAAAAGGCATTTGAAAAAGCCATTGCAGCCGCACGTAAAGAAGTGCTTGCTATTAGCCGTTTATACCAAAAGACAGGCTGGAACAGTGTTACAGGCTCAAGCGGAACTATCAAAGCGGTCAACCAAATCTTGGTGCAACTCGGTCTTGCTGACAGTGATGAGCGTATTACCTTTGAAGGTGTTAAGCAGCTTCAAAAGCTACTCATCAAAGCCAAACATGTAGACAATATTGATTTTGCAGACGTTAAAGAAACGCGCAAAGCGGTATTACCGGCGGGCGTGGCAGTATTATTGGCTGCCATGAGTGTATTGGGGATTGATACCATCGCTTATTCTGATGGTGCGCTACGCGAAGGCGTGATGTATGACATGCTGGGGCGCTTTGCCAGTGAGGATGTACGCGACCGCAGTGTACAAGCCTTGATGACGCGTTATTCAGTCGACCGCAAACAAGCCAAACGCGTGGTTAAAACCGCACAAGAATTGTTTGAACAAGTTAAAAACCGATTGGGCCTGACGGCAGAAGATGCCGATTTGTTACGCCGTGGTGCGTATTTACATGAGATTGGCTTGGCGATTAGCCACAGTAGCTATCACCGTCACAGTGCTTATCTGCTAGAAAACTCCGATATTGATGGGTTTTCACAAGTTGATAAAGTGCGAATGGGGCAATTGGTGATGCACCATCGCCGCAAACTTAAAAGCGATGGCCTTGATGAAGTCAAAATGGTCGGTGGGGACAATCTTGTATATCTGACCCTGCTGCTACGTTTGGCGGTATTAACCCATCATAGCCGCAGTAAGCAAGAAGACATTCAGTTTCAATTGGTTGCCAAAGACAGCCACCATTGGCAAATCACCATTCACCCAGACAGCGATGCCGCAAGCCTATTGGTCAGCGATTTGCAAGATGAAATTGATATCTGGCAACGTTGGGGCATGCAGTTGGATGTGATTGTCGTCTAGCTAGATTATGTGTCGTAAAAATTATCGTATTAAATGTGCTGGCTTACAAGCATAGCACCAAGCGTATTATCAAGTGTTATTATTAAGTCATAAGGAATTTGCCCATGAGTGTTTGGGAAAAAGTACAACTTGCCCGCCATGCCAAGCGTCCATTGTTCTTGGATTATGCTAGCCAATTATTTACCGAGTTCGATATCTTGCAAGGTGACCGTGCCTATGCGGATGACAAGGCAATTTTAGGTGGATTGGCCAATTTCGAAGGTATGCCAGTGATGTTAATTGGTCAGCATCGTGGCCGTAGTACTCGTGAGCGTCTTGAGCATAACTTTGGCATGGCAAACCCTGAAGGCTATCGCAAGGTCGTGCGTTTGGTCAAAATGGCAGAGCGTTTTAAACTACCCGTGCTGACCTTTATCGACACCCAAGGTGCGTATCCTGGCGTTGGCGCAGAAGAGCGTGGCCAAGCTCAAGCGATTGCTGAAAGCATTGCCGTATTCTCAGCGTTGAATGTACCTGTCATTGCCACTGTTATCGGTGAGGGTGGTTCAGGTGGGGCATTGGCCATTGGCGTTGCCGACCGTGTCAATATGCTAGAAAACAGCATCTATTCAGTGATTTCACCAGAGGGCTGTGCGTCTATTCTGTGGAAAACCGCTGAAAAAGCGCCACAAGCCAGTGAAGCGTTAAAGCTATCAGCCGATAATCTCAAAAACTTAGGTCTTATTGACGAAGTGATTAGTGAAGGCGAGGGTGCGAATGTTAACCCTGACTTGGCTATGGCAAATTTGAAACAAACCTTGTTACGCCAATTGGCTGAATTACAAGGCTTGGATAACCAACAGCGTCTAGATGAGCGTTATGCTCGCTTGATGACCTTTGATTCACATGTCAAACTTTCGGCTTAATCGCCAGTCCACTCAAGATAGCCATCGTTCTAGTATTTGTTAGCTTGTCACGATGGCTATTTTATCCAGTGTGCAGCGCAGTTATCAGCAGATAATTGCGCCAATACAACCGCAAACCCTATATATTGCCTGTAGCGGTGGCCGTGACTCGATGGCATTGTTATTTGCCTGTCATCAGCTGCAACTACCGATTCAAGTCATTCATATCAATCATCGTATCCAAGCGATTAGCGATAGCTGGCAACAGCTGGTCGAACAATTCTGTCAACAGCGTCATACCCCGTTTCACAGTGTCGCGCTAACTTGGGATAAACCGTTATCCAGTATTAACGAACAAGATGCGCGTCAGGCACGTTATCAAGCCATGCTGAGTATCACGGGTGCAAACGCCATTATCGCGACGGCGCACCATGCCAATGACCAAGTCGAAACCTTACTGCTAAACTTGTGCCAAGGTACGGGAATCAATGGGCTAGTCGGGATGAATGAATTTAGCGAGCAGCAAGAATTTGGCGAGCCAGTGTGGTTATGGCGACCATTACTGAATGTCAGCCGTGAGCAGATTAGTGACTTTGTCCAAACGCATCATCTGCCGTATGTCGATGACCCAACCAATGCGGTGGCAACCATCGATAGCGGCAATCAACGCGCTTTTTTGCGTGAATATGTCATGCCGTTGCTAGTGACTCGATTTGATAATGTCATTGGCAATATGCGCCGTACCCAAACCAATCTTACTGAGGCGCGCGAAATCATTAATGAGCAAATGGTGCAAGATTTGGCACACTGTCAAATTGGCGAAGATGACGATTACCAACAGCGCCTAAGTATTACCCAATTACAAGCCTTGTCGGCCGCTAGGCGTTATCAATTACTGCATCATTGGGTCAAAGGCCTGCAAAAATTTGCGCCCGCGCGCCAAATCATCGAACAAATTGATGCGTTAATTTTAAGCATTAACCCTGAGCAACAAGCGATTATTGGTTGGCAAGGGTATCAAGTGCGCCGTTATCGCAATACCTTGTACCGTTTATCCCCAAGCTATGTGGTGTTATTGCATGATTCCACCAATTTTAACCCATTGCTGCTGAAAACACCCAAATTGCCCCCATCTTATCCACAAGTTTTACCGGATAGCTATTTACCTGATAATTATTTACCGGATAACTATCAGGTACGTAGGTTGCAGGCCAACGAGAAGTTACAGCGTTGGGGTTATCGTTATCATGAGCCATTCAAAAAAATCTGTCAGCGATTAGGGGTTCCGAGTTGGGAGCGGCCATTGGCACGTGTCGTTGTCGATAGCGACACACAGCGTGATATGGCTTTGCTATTGCCGAGCCATTGGCTATGGTTGGCGGCTGCCGATGAATTTGTCATCAAATAGTCCCCAACTTATGCTAGACTTAGCCACCTATCCTCATGATATCTATTCATAATCACAGTCATCATCGAACAAATCATCATCAAGGAATCTGTATGTCAACCGCGTCGCAGTCACAATCAGCCTCTACAAACCAAGTTGCTACGAATGGGTCACTAAATTCGACTTCTATCGCCTTTATCGGTGGTGGTAATATGGCGAGTGCCCTTATCGCGGGTCTGTTGGCCAAAGGACAGCCGGCAACGTTGATCCATGTGGTGGATGCCGATAGCGAAAAACTGGCGCAGTTTGCTGAGCAGCATATTCATACCTATGAGCCAAATCATACATCACAAGCGATCGCGAGTTCTGATGTGGTGGTACTTGCTGTCAAACCACAAGTGATGCAAGATGTATTGCAACCGCTTAAAGGCAGTTGGGGCGAGCAGGTGGTGATTTCGATTGCGGCCGGACTTGGCACGGATAGCTTAAGTGGTTGGTTGGGTGAAAAGGTGAAACTTGTGCGCGCCATGCCAAATACCCCTGCGATGATTCAGATGGGTGCGACTGGCTTATTCGCGACAGCGGGCGTGAGCGATACGCAAAAACAACTGGCTGAGCAAGTGATGAAAGCCGCTGGTTTGGTACTATGGGTCGATGATGAAGACTTGTTACATGCAGTGACCGCGGTATCGGGTTCAGCACCGGCGTACTTTTTTTACCTATTAGAAAACATGATTGAAGCGGGTGTCCAATTCGGATTAACCCAACAGCAAGCCACGGCACTGGCGATGCAAACGGCATTGGGGTCGGCACAAATGGCATTGACCAGTCATGACACGCCTGCCGAATTACGCCGTAAAGTCACTTCACCCAACGGCACCACGCAAGCGGCGATTGAGGTGATGGATGCTAAACAGATGAACCAAACCATCATCGATGCGATGCAAGCGTGTGTCGAGCGCTCACGTGAGCTAAGCCAAGTATTGGCAAAATAATCGTAAATAGTAACAGTACATATTGACGATTTTTTGCATAAGCCCAACGCCAGTTGGTTGGGCGATAATTTAATGATTTCCAATTGTTTATTTTTTAAATCAATGTTTAATAGAGGGTCAGATAGCGCATGACAGTAACCCATTTGGTAGCAGGTGTTTTTGATATCGTGATTGGCTGTGCGATGTTATTACTGTTTGTGCGCCTGATGTTCCAGTTTGCCGGTATTGATGCCAAAGAAGACTTTGCCAAACCGGTGTATCGCTTTACCCGCATTGTGGATGTGTTTGGTCGTATTTTTCCCACGCTAGGGGGTGGCCGTATTAACACCGCCGCGATTATGCTGTTGCTAATCTTGCGTTTGGTGTTTATTTGGGGCATTTTGCTACTGATGCGCCAAGATATGCAAAATATTGGACTGTTCCATAGCACCGATATTAATCTTAAGATGATTGATTATTTGGCGCGTCATTTTTCATCGCCGTTGATGTTCTTTGTCGGGGCAGTGACCTTGATTTTGGACTTTTTGCGCATGGCACAATACATTATTATTGGGTCGTTTATTGGCAGTTGGGTGGTAATGTTTACCCAGAAGATGCCAGTGATCTTAGGAATCGTCACTAAGCTAAGTGAGCCATTGATTGAGCCATTTCGTAAAATTATTCCACCGATGGGGATGTTTGATTTGGCACCGATGGTTGGCTTCTTCTTGATTATCTTGCTTGAGATGGTGGTGCAGACGTTTGGCGTCTACTTATTAACGTTACTTTAATGCTTCACTGATGTAAAAAACCGCACCCAAGTGAGTGCGGTTTTTTATTTTCGGCTATTACCAAATCCAAAAATTACAATATCGAGGAAAACGAGCGCAGATAGTACAAGTAGTACAGCAA
>CALJUC010000007.1 GCA_937975585.1 uncultured Moraxella sp.
AGTGTTGAAGACATCAATGCAAAGTTAGCGTCTATCTCTGACTTGAATGCCCAAATACTTAAAACACCTAATGCAGACGATGATGGCACCAAAGCAAATTTGTTGGATCAGCGAGATGAACTAGTTCGTCAATTATCTGAAAAGCTGGAGATAAAAACAGTTAATCAAGATAATGGTACAGTACAAATCAATTTAACTAACGGACAATCACTCGTATTGCCGGGCTCTTATGCCTCGTTATCTGTCGTTAATGGAGACCCTGATCCGCAAAATACTGGTATACAACTAAAACTGGGGCAAGCCACAACCATGTTGCCAAATGGTTCTTTCGGTGGTGAATTGGGTGGGTATTTTACTAGTAGAGATACCATATCTGCGACACAAAATGAGCTTGGTCAGTTGTCTCTTGCATTTGCTGATGCTATGAATACCCAGAATAAATTAGGTATGACGCTGAACAATGAACTTGGTAAAGACCTATTTTTATTACCATCAAGTAGTGGGATGGCTTATAGCTCAAATACAGGTACAGCTAGCATTACAGCGAATGTTTCATCAGGCGATGCAAAAAACTTGACACCGAATAACTTCGAAGTGACATATACAGCAACAGGGGTAGATATATCTATTCTTGACGGTAATACCAAAACGTCGGTATATAATAATGCCGTGGCATCATATCCCGCCACGATTAACTTAGCCAATTATGGGTTAACGCTGGATCTTTCTGCGGGAGCTAATCCGGACGATAAATTTCTTATCCAGCCAACGCATAATGCTGCATTGACTATTTCAACTGTGACTTCTCGCCCTGAAGATTTAGCGATGGCTTCTCCGTTACAACTAAAGTCTGATTCGAATAACTACAGTAGTGCAACTATTAAATTAGATAAAATATCCGACTCATCATCTTTCACCAGTTCAACGTTAATTTTAAGTGCGCCGCATAAAATTGTTATTAATGATACTGGTGGTTATGATATTTATGATGGTAGCTCACCGACTGCTGTGTTGCTTGGTACCGCAACGGCGGGTAGCAATATCATGAGCAACGCAAGTTTTACTAATCCAACCTACGATCCTGGATTTGATCTTTCGATTTCAGGCAAAGTAACTCCTGGTGATGTTTTCTTTATTTCATTCAACAACAATGGATTTTCTGATAACACAAATGGTTTAGCTTTGGCTGGCTTACAGACAAGCGATATGGTTCGTAAAGGAAATAGTTTGGCTGTTGATAATAAAATGACTTTTAATGAGGCATTTTCTTCAACGTTAACCTCTGTAGGCACAAAAGTCAGTAGTTATAAAACCAGCACTGCTGCCGCTGACGCCAAATTAAAGCAAAGTCAGGAACTGCATGAAAGTGTTGCTGGCGTTAATTTAGATGAAGAAGCATCCAACTTAGTTCGTTATCAGCAAGCCTATGCGGCATCAGCTAAAGTGATCACGGCAGCAAGAGATACGTTTGATGCATTGTTGAGTGCAGTGAGGTAATTTATGCGCGTAACAACTAATATGTCATATCAGAGTAGCATGCGGGCTTTGCAAAAAGCATCTGAACGTCTCGATAAAGCCAGTGAACAAATGACTACGGGGGATAAATTCGCAACGGCAGGTGAAGACCCTACAGGGATGGCTCAGAAACTCAGTTTGACCAGTAAAATTACTGCTTTTCAGCAATATAGTGTCAATGGCAGTTTATTAGATAGTAGTCTGACCCTTGAGGGTACGATCCTTGATTCTGTCACAACGAACTTACAAAGTGCCTATACACTAACGCAAAAGTCAGTGAATGGTGCGATGAGTGCTGCGGATAAAAAATCAATTGCTTCTGAGTTAGAGCAGTTGCAGTCACAGCTATACGATCTTATGAACAGTAAAAATGCAGACGGTGAATATATCTTTGGTGGCAATCAAAGCCAGACTCAACCGTTTGTGAAAAATGACGCTGGTGACTATGAGTTTAAGGGGGATACTGGGCAACGAATGATCCAGGT
>CALJUC010000008.1 GCA_937975585.1 uncultured Moraxella sp.
GTGACTGGAGTTCAGACGTGTGCTCTTCCGATCTGGTATCAGTACCGTGTTGTTTTTCTTCTTGACGGGCGGACGAGTACCCAGTTATCTAGGCTCAAGTTTTGCCTTTATCCCACCGGTGATTGCGGCCACCGCGTATGCTGGCTCAGGTGCCAACCCTAATCTAGCTTTGGCGTTAGGCGGTATCATGGCGTGTGGCGCGATTTATGCGTTAATCGGTTTGCTAGTGATGAAAACGGGCGTGGCGTGGATTGAAAAACTCATGCCACCGATTGTCACGGGTGCGATTGTGATGATTATCGGGCTGAACTTGGCACCGGTGACTATCAAAGGCGTGATGGGAAGTCAGTTTGATAGTTGGATTGCGCTATTGACCGTGCTGTGTATTGGTGGTGTGGCGATTTTTACCCGAGGTATGTTGCGCCGCTTACTGCTATTGGTTGGTTTGGTATTGGCGTATGGGTTGTATTTTGTCCTTAACAACCTGATGGGCTTGGGCAAGCCAATTGACTTTGCCCCGATTGCGCAAGCGGCATGGGTAGGGCTACCAAACTTTACCACGCCGGTCTTTGACATCAACGCCATTATTTTGATTGCGCCCGTGGTATTTATCTTGGTGGCAGAAAACTTGGGTCATATCAAGGCTGTTGAAGCCATGACAGGGCAACGCGTATCCCCTTATATGGGTCGCGCGTTTTTTGCCGATGGCGCGGCGACCATGTTGTCATCGAGTGTCGGTGGTACTGGTGTAACCACTTATGCCGAAAACATTGGCGTTATGGCCGTGACTAAGGTGTATTCAACCACTGTGTTTGTGGTGGCAGGTTTGGTGGCAATTTTGCTAGGCTTATCCCCAAAGTTTGGCGCAATTATTCATAGTATTCCAGGTCCGCTATTGGGCGGCGCGTCTATGGTGGTATTTGGCCTTATCACCATTGCCGGGGTCAAGATTTGGATTGATAACAAGATTGATTTTAGCCATAACTCAAATCTGATTATCGGTGCGGTGACCCTCATTATGGGAACCGGTGACTTTAGCCTGAGTGTGGGGCAGTTTAATTTGGGCGGTATTGGCACGGCGACGTTGACCGCAATTATTCTCAATCTGCTATTTAACACTGTGAAAAAATAATATCGCCAAAAGAAAAATAACGGTTTTAGCCTAGTGAAAACGCTAGGCTTTGCTTATAATCGTTGGGTTTAATTTTTTAGCCTTACTTTAATTCAAAACTTGATTTGGACGCATTATGTTACACACGTTATCAGCAAAAAGTTATTTATTTGTCCCAGCGATTGATATTCATCGTGTGCCGAAAGCCTTTGCCCGCGGTGCTGATGCCGTGATTATCGACTTAGAAGATGCAGTCAGTGAATCGGTCAAAATCCAATCGCGTCAAAACGTGGTGGATTACCTATCAAGTGCGGATGCCAAGCCAGTGTGGGTGCGTATCAATGCCAGTAGCAGCACCTATCAAGCGATGGATATCGACACCCTAAAAAGCTTACCGCTCACCGCGCTAAACAATGTGCTAGGCGTGTATGTGCCAAAGGCTGAAAAAGCCAATGACATCGAAAGCGTGCGGCATGCGTTGGGTAAACCCGTCATTGCCTTGGTCGAAACGCCTGAGGGCATCGCCAATATTCCAGAACTTGCAAAAGCGCATGGACTGACGGCATTGACCTATGGTTTTTTAGATATTTGTGAAAAACTGGGTGTACGTGCAGATAGTGAAGCAGGGCAGATGGTCGCCAACCAAATTCGTTACTCGCTGTTATTGCATAGCAATATCAATGGTTTAACCGCACCGATTGAGTGCGTGTATCCACCGTTTAATGATAATGACGGCTTGAGCCAACGCGTGACTTGGTGCACGGATTTGGGCTTCTCAGGTATGCTGTGTATTCATCCGAACCAAGTTGCGATTGTCAACGAACTAGCACGCCCAACGGTTGAGCAACTTGCCTTTGCCAAAAAAGTCGCTGACCATTATGCGGCAACGGGCTTGGCTGCGTTTGCCATTGATGGTCAAATGGTCGACACGCCAGTGATTGTTCAGGCGCAAAAACTTTTACAACAATATCCAGATGCCTAAATCCAGACGCCTAACCAAAGCCACTACCACTATAAAAAATGACTATTACTATTTTTATTGAAAACAATGATAAGGAAAAACGATGTCAACCATACCAAGCAGTAAACCTGCATTAGAAACGATTTTAAACCATCGCTCAATCCGTAAATTTACCGAGCAGCCAATTAGTGAAGAATTATTGCGTACCTTGTTTGAGGCGGGGATGGCGGGCTCATCATCAGGTTTTTTACAATCGGCTAGCATTATTCGCGTCACTGACAAGCAACTACGTTACGAAATCCGTCGTATTTGTGCCGATGCGCAAGATGCCAAAGAAGGCGAGAAATACGGTCATCCATACGTTGAGCATTGCGCAGAATTGCTAATCTACTGCATGGATAACCAACGCCATCTACAAGTCGTGCCGAATGCACAAATCGACTGGACAGAAGTGACCTTGGTGGGTGCGATTGATAGCGCGATTATGGCGCAAAACCTATTGGTCGCGGCCGAAAGTCTTGGTTTGGGCGGTGTGTATTTGGGTAGTGTGCGTAACGACATAAACCGTTTGAGCGAATTATTGCAGCTACCTGCGGGCGTGGTGCCGATGTTTGGTATGGCATTGGGTTATCCGGACCAAGACCCAGCGATGCGTCCACGTCTACCGGTTGAGCTTGTCGTATCGACCAATAAGTTTGAGTCTGCAAGCAAAGAAGCAGTCGAAGCTTACAACGATACCATGAAAGCCTACTATGTTGAGCGCGGTCAACCCGGTATGGACTGGACTAAGCAAGTGATGAATTACTTAGATAAACCGGCACGCCCGGCTATTTTGCCATATCTTAATAAACAAGGTTATGCGAAGCGTTAATTCGTTTGCTAGATAACATAAAAAAGAATCGTCATTGATTCCTTTTTTATACCTTTCCCCAAAAACACACTATCTTTGTCAAATTCGCTTGCTGTACTACGTGTA
>CALJUC010000009.1 GCA_937975585.1 uncultured Moraxella sp.
CAGTTGGATAGAGCATCAGGCTACGAACTTGAGGGTCGGGGGTTCGACTCCCTCCCAGCGCACCACTAATTTCATTAGACATTAAATTAATCGCCCGTCTTAGATGTTTGGCGATTTTTTTTATGTCTATCATTTTTGGTAATGTTGTTTTATTTTCTGCTTTTATCATTTTATTTTCCCATTTCTGTATCATTCTGGGTTTTAATAGCCTTTTAGCCGGCTTTACGGTACAATTTTGCCAATTTCCTGATGATTTGTAGTGACTATGCCTGCATCAAAAACCCCCAATCTAAATAAGACATCTGCATCAAACAACCCACCTAGTGCGCAGCCCACAAATAATCCCGATGAACAACCCATTATGGCCAAGCCCGGGACGCGTCTAGTGGCGATGCTGTACGATGGTATGTTAATTTTGGCATTACTATTCTTCGTGTCGATGTTGTTGATTGTGTTGGGTACGAAGTTATTCTTGCCCGTGGGCACGACCGCACAGCAGTCGCAGTTGTTACCGGCTTGGTACCAAAATCTGGTACTAACCCCGGCCTTTATCCTGACCTTGATGGGGTTTTATGGGGTATTTTGGCGCAGAGCAGGGCAGACATTGGGCATGCAGACATGGCGCTTAAAGACCATGAACCGTGATGGTAGTTTGCTATCGTGGGGACAGGTGGTCAAGCGGATTTTAGCGGCCTGTATCTTGCCTGTCATCTGTGGTTTTATTGGTTATGCGTTGCACGGCAATCGTGGCGCCGTGCTGTTTAGTATGTTTATTGGCTTACTGTTTAACTATTGGTTTGCTTGGGTCAATAAGCAAGGCTTGGCGATGCATGATATGTTATCAAACACGGTTACTATGAAAATGCCAAAAATCATCCATGAAGGTTTGTTTTCAGGTTTTCGGAAGAAGTAATATTAATCGCCTAAATATATCGTGTCACCTTTGCAAAAAACTTTTGAATGGGAGTAATCAATTACTCGCTGGTTATATTTGCCTAATGCATTTAAATCATTTTTTTTAATTTGGGGAATGATGTTTCTATTGCCTATGATTTTTTCAACTAACTCAGGGCTTATACTAATACCTAATTGATGAGCTTCTTCATAGACATCACTAAAAAGGCTATCATTTTTATCTGTGAAACTATAAGTTAATAATACGGTTGCTGATAAATTAAATTGATAAACAAGTTGTGTAGGGCTATTTTGTAAAAGCACAAAACTTCTATCAGACAAAGCCACATATTTATCTCCGTATTCACCAGTATAAGAATTTATGGAAACGTGAATAATTTTTCTTGAATCATTAAAAATTCGTTCTATAGATTTATCAAAGATATTTTGACAGTCCTCAAAATCGATGGTTAATAAAAGAAATAATGATTTTATCCATTGGATATAATCATTTTCGCTAACACGCAGTTCCTCTGCTCTTGCTCGTGTTTCATTATTTCGGTTATTTTCAATTTTTTGGTAGATCTCGTTGAGAACGTTATCACTCGGTCTGTACTTCTGTAAATCATCAAATGTATTTAGAGTTTGTTCAATACAGTAAGGATTCCTAAAATTATTTAAGATTTTTAACTTAAAGATGTCTATAAGCTCTTGTCTAATCTCAGTATTACAATTATTAATTTTGGTTATCAGGTGACTGGTTGCAGGAAATAATTGATTTTCATATTCTTCAAAAAAACGTTCGAAATTAAGCCTGAACTTTTCATCTATTCTTTCAAAAGTATATAAATCATTAACACTTAAATTATATTTAATTTCGACTTTGCTAGGGTTTCCTAATTTGTAATTCGCTCTATCTTGAATAGAAAAAGCGTAAATCTCTCGATTTTTTTTATCAATAGTGGAATCAATGGCATTAAAACGTTGCTCGACTTGGGCAATATAATGCTGATTGTATGTATCATTTTGAAGTGCTTTTAATTTGCTCATAGTATACCGTCTAGATTGCTATATAAGTTTAATTCATTAATTAACTAGAGAATAATATCTTTATTATTTTTGTCGTTGCCACAGCCAGTCGGCTAAATCAATAAGATAATTATCAGCGCTAAATTCGTTGATAATCGCTTCTTTTGCCGCATCAAATAGGCGTTGGGCATAGGCTTTGGCAGCATCGACACCGAGTAGTTTCACATAGGTCGATTTATCCAGTTTTTCATCACTGCCTGCACGCTTGCCCAACTGCTCAGTATCGCCAATGACATCCAAAATATCGTCCTGTACTTGGAACGCTAAGCCGATGTTTTTGGCAAAGCTGAGTAGGGCGGATAATTGATGCTCGCTGGCATCAGCACAAATACCCCCCATCAGTACCGCAGCTTCAATCAGTGCGCCTGTTTTATCACGGTGAATTGCTTCCAACTCGGTTTGAGTTAGCGCGCGCTGTTCGCCATTGATGTCGAGCATTTGTCCCATCACCATACGCCGTGCGCGTGGTGCAAAGGTTGCTAACAATTCAGCGCTTTGTACTTTATCCAAACGCGTATCGGCTAACGCTTCAAATGCCAAGGTTTGTAGCACATCACCTGCCAATAACGCGGCGGCTTCACCATAGGCGATATGGGTGGTCGGTTTACCACGGCGCAAGTCATCATCGTCCATACTCGGCAAGTCATCATGCACCAGTGAATAACCGTGTAAGCATTCAACGGCGAGCATCGCCTGTCTGACATTGATTGGTAACTCGTCAGCTTGGTAGTTAGCATTAACAGTAGCAAACGCACTGGCAATCAACAACGGGCGTACGCGCTTACCGCCATTGGTCATGGCATATAGGCTCGCACTGTGTAGCGGCTCAGGTAGCTGGTGCTGGCTGATAAAGTCGCTGATATCGGCTTCGTGGCTTTGGACAACTTGCTGAGAAAAAACAGAAAAATTCATCATGATGGGGTGACGTCATCTAATCATTTTGGGCAATATAGTCTTTAAAATTCAGTTTAATACTGCGTCAAGCTCGCTTGCTGTATTATTTATACTATCTGCGCTCACTTTCCTTATCTTAAAATGAATTTATTTGACTAGAAAAAACGCTGTTCCCCCAATGGGAAACAGCGCTTGGTGGTGGCTAAGTTTAGCCGATTTTGGCGCAAAAACCAACGTATGCGAAACGTTTGATTATCAAGCCTGAGTCGGCCTAACCCTGATTTGTTCTAATAGCCAACTTAATCCGAGAAATTATAGGAAGTTATAGCTATCTGGGTCAACCGCCGTGATGGTTTCACTTGGCGTTAGCATGCTGTCTGCTAGGCCTGACGCACGCGGTAACAGTTTTTCAAAGTAAAATTCTGCGGTTTGAATCTTGGCTGTGTAGAAAGCTTCCGTTTCAGCGCCGCCATTGGCCAGTTTTTGGTAAGCCACTGCTGCCATACGTGCCCAATGGTAGGCCATCATCACGTAGCCTGAATACATCAAATAGTCATCCGAGGCGGCAGAAACGATTTCACGGTCTTTACGCGCGCTAATCATCAAGCGAGCCGTCAAGGTATTCCATTCTGCACAGTACTTGGTCAATGCCCAAACAAACTTACGCATTTCTTTGTCCAAGGCGTATTCGCTGCACCATTTCATGATATTGGTGGTATAGTCGAGGACGACTTTACCTTTGCTTTGGATCAGCACTTTACGGCCTAATAAATCCAATGCTTGTACGCCAGTGGTGCCTTCATATAGGGTGGCAATACGCGCATCACGAGCGATTTGTTCCATGCCCCATTCTTTGATATAGCCGTGAC
>CALJUC010000010.1 GCA_937975585.1 uncultured Moraxella sp.
GATTTCAATCATCTTGACTTGTGGGTTGCTAGCACGTTCGGCGAATTTTTCTGGGTTAAAGGTACCGTCATGGTTACGACAGCCAAAATAACCGGTACCCAACTCCCAAATCAAGTCACCGCCATGAATTCGATGATACGGACTAATCGCGCCCTCGCCTGTATCATGGGCAAAACCGCCCATGTTTGCGCCTTTATTGAGCGATTCAATCGCCGCCGCCGATAAGCTACCAAAACTCATCGCAGAGATATTAAATACCGAGATATCATAAGGTTGTTGGCATTTTTCGTTACCAACCCTGATGCGAAAATTGGTTTGTTTAAGTGGGTGGGCAACGGTGGATTGTAAAAACCACTCTTTACCGGATTGGTAGAGGTCTTCAAGCGTACCAAAGGCACTGGTATCACTGACATTTTTGGCGCGTTGGTAGGCTAAGGCACGTTGCTGGCGAGAAAATGGTACTTTAACTTGGTCGTCTTCAAATAAATATTGACGGACTTCAGGACGAAAGGTTTCTAATACATAGCGCACGTGCCCAGATAAGGGATAATTACGCAGTACCGCATGGCGGTTTTGTACCACATCATAAATCCCTAACCCAAGCCCCAAAACACCCAATACAATCAGCCACCATTTGAGGAATATCGCACCGATAAATAGCAATAACACCGCCAAACCAAATACGCTATAGCGGAATAATAAACCTTGTAAATACGGTTCTTTATGTGGGGGTTTGGCGTGGGTATCGACACGGGTGTCAGTCATGGT
This sequence comes from uncultured Moraxella sp., assembly GCA_937975585.1. Taxonomy (GTDB): domain Bacteria; phylum Pseudomonadota; class Gammaproteobacteria; order Pseudomonadales; family Moraxellaceae; genus Faucicola. The sequence continues at coordinate 769 of CALJUC010000010.1, forward strand.
CTGGTCTCTTATTATGATTTATTGGTTTTTTCGCCATCATAGAACATTTGTAAATATTAGGCAAAAATAATTACCCAATCACCCATGCCGATACGTTAATATGCGCTAAAGGCTTAGACCAATAATAACTGCAATAACACCTTGCCTGAATCAAGACTTAAGACATCATTGGGCATCAAAATACTGCCGTTACTCAATGGCTGACCATTACGCTCGATACGGATAGCACCAACCCCATCTAGCATGACGTTGCCATCAAGCTCAATAATCCGCAAGATTTCATCCGCTTGCGTGGCCGTAATACCATACACGCGCACACTGTCATGACGGCTCGCATGATCCCCTGTCACGATAACCATCGGAAACTGGCGAATCGCTTGTTGACGCACCCCCAAGGTGTCTTGGATTTTTAGGGTTAATGCGATACGTTGGGTGTTGGCATTGAGTGTTTGATAAGCTGTCGGGGTAAATTGTAGCGTCGATACTGTTGATACGGGGGTTTGGGCGTTTTGCTGGCCGTTTTGCATTGACGCTGTTTGCGTGTTCGAAACGCGCTCATCCGCTTTTAGCTTAACAGACAAGGTTAGCTCATTGGCAAAGACCTCACCACGTGTTAGGCGTGCTGTATCATTGGATGTGGCCTTGTGATTGGTTTTTAACCCAAATTGCGCATCTTCGCTTAAGCTAAGGCCTAACTTTGCCAATTGGGGTTTTAACACTTCATGACCGTACGACACCAAGTCTAACGCATCATGTGCGGTTTGCGACTTGTCCTTGCTATGGTTAAAGCTAAAGAACAACTGCTCAATCATGGCTGTCGTGAGCGTATCAGCTGATTTTAACGTAATTTGGCTAATCGGCTTGCCTTTGAGTGCGGTCAGTTGCTTATTGGCATCGCGGATAATGGCTTGGGTTAGCAAATCTTGATAAGGTTTGGCAGATTTGGCGATATTTGGCAAACGCTCAAGCGGGCGTGGCGACTGTACCGGTTGAACCACTGGTTGAACGGGCGGTTGCACACTGGGCTGTACCCCCGACGACTGAACAATAGAAGGCTGAGTAATAGACGGCTGAACAATCGGGGTCGGTGCCTGATAAACAGGGGTTTGTGGCATCGCTTGTGGCATGGGCGGCACGACAGGTGCAGGTTGCACAGATGGCTGATAGCTTGGCTGTGGTGCTTGTGGCGGCACTGGTGCGGGTTGTTGATATTGTGGAACAGGCTGCGATGGGACAGGTGTTGGAATGGCAATTTGCTCACGCGCTGGGTAAAGCCCGGCGTCCGTTTTGTTGCCACCAAAGCGTGGTAATAGCTTGCCTAACACACTTTGATATAGACTTGGTTTGTCCTCGTCATCTGCCACATAGCCATCTAGACGTTGAATCAGCAAAATGACGCTATTATCGTCGTCGCTATTGTTATCGTCACTGTCCTCATCTTCAACATCACTCATCGCTTGGGTGGTCTTGATGGGTAAAATATGAATATCAGGCAAGGTATATTTCAACGCTTTGGTAAACTGGCGGTAGCTTTCGCCCAGCTTTTTATTGCTTTGTATATCAAAGCTCGGCGGTACGGATAACTGCACACTGACTTGTTGCAGGTCGTCCATCGCAACCGTGTATAAGCTAAAGAAATTTTCCATCTCATCAAACACATCGGCTGGGTGCTTGTCATCGATGATAAAGCGGTGATTGGTGGTGATATAGCTCACGTGATTACTCCTGATATAATTGTTTTGCCAACATCATTCCGGCTTGCACCGCACGATTGATACCATCGCGTGGGTCATCGACCACGCCCGCTTTGGTAAAGTTACGCTCGACCAATACCGCGACCGCTTTGTCCCATTGACCGTCTTTGCCTTTGATACCATATACGAACCATTTATATGGGCGGCTGTAGCAAGTCACTGAGGGTTTCGCCTTGCCCGCGCGAATATCCGCATTGTTACACTGACTGGCAATCATTTTTACCGTCACATTTGGGGTATACAAGGTGCGGCCATTACTGCGGGTTGGGTAGTTAAATCCCGGTGTTCCGGTCTTACCGACCACCACCCCACGCGTCCAACCACAATCGCCAATCGCTTGGTTACATGCGGTATAGGCTGTACCATTACCACCGCCTAAACCTGTGCCCGCGAGTAACGTACCTGATAGCAAGTTCAGCGTTGCACGGGCATCCGATTGGCTAATCGAAATGGGCGTGGCTCCGAGTTTATCACCCGCTTGAATCGCTTGAATACCATCAACATCACCGCGCCAGGCTCTAGGACGTAATGGCACTTGGTTGACACCCCATAAGTCCTGAACCAAATGCACACCACGACGGTTTTTTGCGCCATTATCGGCAATCAATAGGTTGGCAAATGAGTTGGCATTGCCAAGTACGGTGCTGCGCGCATTACCGGCACCAAACACCTCATTCATCACCGCATTGAGGTCATCGCCACCGCGTCGGCACGCACCATTCATGCGACCGCCATTGGCTTGCACACAACTTGCCACTTGGTTGGCGGTAAAATTCAGTTGCTTACCGCTGTAGTCTTGCTTGCCATCGGTCAATAAGACGCCTGAAAAATAGCGACTTTGAATCATTGGCTCACTATCGTATGGCTTACCAAATAACAAATCTTTAAAGCCACAGTTGACGGAACCTTTACCTGTTGCGTTGCCGTCAGTAGCATCAACGGTACAATTTACGCTCCAACCCATGTCGTTACTGGCTTTTTTAAACTCAGGAATACCGTTACACATGCCCTGACTATTACGATGTAATGTCATCGCACTGGTCGTGCTTTGACAAAATAAAAAGTTCGCAATTTTTTCAGTTGAAGAACTGGCGATGACTTGTTTTAAATACTGTGCTTCAGGGGTGGCCGGGTTTTTAAAGCGCGGATTGGCACGGACTAGCCCTAATGCTTGGACGGTTTTAACTGTCGAACCTGGGTAGACCGCTTGATAGAGCGCATGGTTCATCAGGTTTTGCTTTGACCAATCTTTTTGCCACAGCGTTGGACAGCCTTTGGGGTTTAGCATGGTATCGCCATTATCAACGCGGTAACAGTCAGAGTCGCTACTTGCAAGTGCCAACACACCTTGGGTTTTGACATCAATCACCGCAATTCCGATACTACGCACCAAGGCATTTTCATACATTTGGCTAGCGACATTTTGTAAGGTCGGTGATAATACCGTGCTACAGTCAACGGTGGCATTCGGGCTGTTGGTCACACAGTCGGCCACTTGTTGCGCGTTATTTTGTACTGTTGGATTTAACGTCAATGCCATGTTATAGCCGATTTTGACATCCGACCCATCAATATCAATGGTATTCATCGGCGGTGCGGTCAGTTTTTGCCACCATGTGCGTTTGTCTTGTTGCTGTTGGTAGCTTTGATATGCATCTAGCAACTGACGGTCAAATTGGTTTGAGTGAATATTGGCAAGCCCACTGTACATCGTGGCTAGATTAATCGGCAGCGCGGTATTGGTGTTAAGTGTTGAATGAATCTGATAATTCGGGTCGGTAATCGGCTGCTGCTGTAGATTTTGCAGGACTTCTTTGGCATGGCTGACAATCGCGCTATTGGCCACGCCTGCCTGCGCCGCTGCATTACCTTGTGCCAAATCAGTCACTTTATCAGTCGCATTGGGCAAGGTCGCCTTGACAGGTGCTGGGATAAGCTTGGGATGATTACACAATAAATTTAGTGAGTCATCCACCGTGCTATCCTCATCGACTTTGCCGCGTGTATCCACATATAAAAAGCCGGTTGGATTCTCAGCGGTCTTTGGTGCGGGCAGATAGACACAGCCTGCCAAGCCATACCAAGGATTGGTTTGGGTCAGCCAGTTCGCTGGCAGGCGCGCCACACTGGTGGTGTCCATATTCTTGCGGTTGGGCATTTGCTCCAACCATTGTAATTGCAATAAGCGGTCAGGATTTGACAAGGTACGTAAGGCAAAGCTTAATGCCTCCTCGCTAACGTCTTGCTCACACGCTTGTTGCCACAAACTCTCAGTTTGTAACGCATAACGATTGGCCAAGCGTTTTTGTTGATATAAGCTATCAAGGCTTTGGTTAATCCGGTTGATATTATCAGCAAAGGGCTGTTGATTTTTTACATCAGTGTAGTCACAGCTTTGCTTGAGATTGGTCGCCAAATTATTGGGTGTGCCAACTGCGTTGGTTGAGGCAGTAGCGCTATTATTGGCATTCGATAGGCTGTTGACCACGATACCGACGGCGGTTTCATGGGCAGTGGCATTATACGTGGTGTTGTTTTGGGTCAACGGTGATAAATACCAAATCAACCAAGCAATCAGCCCGGCGATAAATAGCACTAAGACCACATTGAGGTTGGTCAAAATGGTCTTATACAAGGCTTGGCTCACCCGAAAATCCGCGACCTTGTCATCATCTTTGCGCTTTTTGTTATTTTTGACGGTGGTTGGGGCAACGGTTGTTGCTGAGTCGGCGGGCGTATCGGTTGGTTCTGCAGCGGTTAGTGATTCGTTATCATCCGCTGTTGCTTGATTGGTTTCAGCAGCGTTAGTTTTATCAGCGGCATTGGTCAAGTTTGTATCAGCCGTGTTTGGTCTATCGCTTTGGCGATTATCGTTGTCAGGGGTTTGGTTCGCGGTCATTGAGTCATCTATCGAAATAAGGACGAAGAGTACAGGCGCCTATTATACAGATAATAGAAAATAACCCTTATAGTGATATATTTATAAAAAACTATCAAGACTATCTAGGTTATTAATACTCTCTTTAATCTAACTGTATTTCTTCGATGTCAGGTATCTAACCATGATGTGCGCCTTGCTAATCGCAAATCATGGCTAAATCCCTAAGCAGTGCATAATAGAATGACCTAAGATTTAGTCAAATAAATTCATTTTAGGACAAGGAAAGCGAGCTTGACGCAGTATTAAACTGAATTTAAAAGACTAAATTATTGTGCAAACATCGGTAATTGCTTAGCACTACGACCCGTATAACGATGTTCCACACTGTCGAAATAGCCAAACCATGACTCATTAAAATCCGCATCTTGGATATCAAACTGACTAAACCCGACTTCAGCCAATAACTGTAAGCTATCAGGAATGATATCGCCACTGGCACGTAGTATTATGTCTGCACGATATTGTGGATGCTGAGCAATTTCACGCCCAAGGCTGTAGCCGCGACCATCTCGAAAGCCGTTAAAGTCAATCACAATCACATCGATGACTGGCAAAACACTCGCCAAATCTTGCGCAAGGATTTGATAATCACTGGCACCTGATAACAGAATGCCCAATTTTTTATCGCCTTTTTGTTGGCTTAACGCGACTAGTTCTGCCGGTACCAGCTGCGGTTTTGGTGGATGCTTTTCGCTAAACTCAAGCGGACGGTAGTCCACCAACAGTTCATTGGCTTGAGGAAAGTCAGCAAATTGAATATGGCTAATTTTCTGCTCATGGATACTGACAGTAGCGGTATCAATACCATCAATGATATGGTGTTGGTTAATCAATGGCATGGCTTATCCCTCAACCGGTTGGCTTTTATCACGATATACATAGCTTTTAAACGGCTCAATGCCAATGCGTGCAACCACCTCTGCAAAGCTTTCTGCACCGACATCCGAGCTTTGGCGATGTTGTAGATATACTTGCAAAATATCATCGACCGTTTCGGCAACCGCGTCCACCGGCACTGACTTGCCCAAGATATCACCGAGTTTGGCATTTTCGCTTGAAGTCCCACCGAGCGAGATTTGATACCAATGCTCGCCTTTTTTGTCCACACCCAAGATACCGATATCCGCGACATGGTGATGGGCACAGGCGTTCATACAGCCAGACATATTCAGGCGAATCTCGCCAATATCATGCACAAAATCCGCATCTTGGAAGTATTGATTGACTTGGTTGACGATATTTAAGGTACTGGCATTCGCCAATGAGCAGTAATCAAACCCTGGGCATGAGATAATATCGGTCAATAAGCCAATATTTGGACGTGCCAAGTCGTATTGTTTTAGCACTTGCCAGACTTGGTATACCGCTGACAGTGGCACATCGGTGAGTACCAAGTTTTGATGATGGGTCGCGCGTACTTCGCTAAAGCTATATTGGTCGGCCAAATCCGCCACCACGCGCATTTGCGTTGCAGTAATATCGCCGGTGTCTTGCATAAAGTGCTTCAATGACACGATAACAATCCGATAGCCCGCTTGCTTATGCTCACGCGTGTTTTGTTGGTACCAACGGCTAAACTCGCTATCATCAGCTAACTGCTGGTCAAACGCTTGCTGAATTTGCGCAAGCTGTTCCGCAGTAAAGCTCTGATAGTCTGGTGTGGTAAAAAACGTCTTGGCATACGTGATTTGTTCTGGTGTTAAGGTCAAATCGCCATCTTTATTATGCGCTTGCCAATCTTGCTCCACGGCGTCACGGAAGCTATCAATGCCCATGCTTTCAACCAAGATTTTAATCCGCGCTTTGTATTTGTTGTCGCGGCGGCCATATTGGTTATACACCCGCAAAATCGAATCCAAATACGACAATAAATGCACTTCTGGCAAAAATGGATTGATGACCTTGCCAATCACGGGGGTACGACCCAAACCACCGCCCACTAATACCTCAAAGCCAATCTCGCCGGCGTCATTTTTGACCAAATGCAAGCCAATATCATGCAGTTGGCTTGCCGCACGGTCGGTCTTGGTACCAATCACCGCGATTTTGAATTTACGCGGCAAATAGGTAAATTCTGGGTGAAAGGTCGACCATTGGCGAATGATTTCACAATACGGACGTGGGTCGGTTACTTCATCCTCAATCACGCCCGCATACGGGTCGGTGGTGGTATTACGGATACAGTTACCCGAGGTTTGAATCGCGTGCATCTGTACGCTGGCAAGCTCAGCCAAGATATCCGGTACTTCTTCAAGCTTGACCCAGTTTAGCTGCATATTGGTACGCGTGGTGATATGACCATAACCACGGTCATATTTCTCGCTGATATCCGCCAATTTTCGCAATTGGTACGTCGCCAACAAACCGTATGGAATTGCCATGCGTAGCATCGGGGCGTGGCGCTGAACATATAAGCCATTCATCAAGCGTAGTGGCAAAAACTCTTCTTCGGTCAGCTCGCCAGCCAAATAGCGTTTGGTCTGGTCGCGATACTGTTCTACCCGATCATTAACCAGTTGTTGGTCAATGGCATTGTATTGGTACATGGGCGTTTCCTGTGCAATCTCAAAAAATAACAATAACAACGAAAAAATATGGAAATTTCAACTCACCTATCATAGTCAGCAAGATGGTATTTGCTAAATTCTCATTCTTCATAAAGATATAGAGGTAAGGCATTTATTATCGATACATGATATTACAGGACAACTTGGCTGCCGATAATAAATTCTAAATGCTCATAAGCATATCAAAAAAAACTAATATCTATCATAAGTCGGATAATTTAGCATTTCGTTACCGAATGAATAACCCATGCAGTTTTACTGATTAGTGATACTCTGATATTAGGAAATGCCATGAGCCAAACTAACTACAAGCCTGACCCTAGCGCGCCAGAGGTTACCCAAGCCTTGGGCAACCACAATGATTATAAGAAATCTGCCCTCGTGCCGCCACACGGCAGCCCGGTGCTCAAAGAAAAACTCTTGACCGGCGAAGCACTTGCCATTGCCCAAGCCGAAGCTGCTCGCTTACCACAAGTACGTATCAGCTCACGCGAAGCGGGCGATTTGATTATGCTTGGTATCGGTGGCTTTACCCCACTCGATGGTTTTATGAACCAAGCCGATTGGCAAGCGGTGTGCGACCATATGCACCTAGCCACAGGCGTTAACGCGGGCGTGTTTTTCCCGATTCCGATTACCTTATCAACTGATCAAGCGACTGCGGATAGCTTAACCATCGGTGATAAAGTCGCTTTGGTGTTTCACGACAATGGTAACGATGAGATTCGCGGTATTTTAACCCTAAGCGAAAAATACACGATTGATAAAGCCCACGAGTGCCAAACCGTATTTAGCACCACCGATATCGAACACCCCGGTGTTGCGATGGTCATAGCACAAGGCGATGTCAATTTGGCCGGTGAGGTGGTGGTATTAAGCGAAGGCGATTTCCGTGAAAAGTACGGTGATATCTATCTGACCCCAGCCGAAACGCGCGAAATCTTTGCGCAAAAAGGCTGGTCAACGGTAGCCGCATTCCAAACGCGCAACCCAATGCACCGCTCACATGAATATTTGGCAAAAATCGCGGTTGAAATCTGTGATGGCGTATTGATTCATTCATTATTAGGCGCATTAAAGCCGGGTGATATCCCTGCCGATGTTCGCCAAGAAGCTATTGGGACGCTCATCGATAATTATTTCCGTAAAGACACCGTAATTCAAGCGGGCTATCCGTTGGATATGCGTTATGCAGGCCCTCGTGAAGCCTTATTACACGCACTGTTTCGCCAAAACTACGGCTGTAGTCATCTTATCGTTGGGCGTGACCATGCCGGTGTCGGTGATTATTACGGCGCGTTTGATGCGCAGCATATTTTTGACACATTGCAAGACCATGACTTGGTCACCAAACCGCTAAAAATCGACTGGACATTTTGGTGCGATGCTTGTGAAGCCATGGCCTCGACCAAAACTTGTCCCCACGATGCCCAATACCACGTCAAGGTATCTGGCACGAAATTGCGTAAAGCGCTTTCAGAGGGTGAATATGTACCGGATAACTTTAGCCGTCCTGAAGTATTATCTGTTTTACGCCGTTATTATGAAGGTTTGGCTGAGCATGAAAAGCATAAAGTCGAGTTAAAAGGCCATTCAGCCAGTTAATTTGTTGGATATTCAAGCCATAAACCTTATATGAAATATCGTGTAGATAAAAGCAAACCTTATTTTGGTTTGCTTTTTTTATCGTTGATTTATATAGGCTAATCAACCAATGCTGATGGTTTATCCTTAGTCAAATGTTGCAAAATGTTGTATTTTAGCGAAAAACCGTGAGTTTCTAAGCACCTTGCTTTGTGATTGCGTGATTTTTGGTTACTATAACGACATCTCACCGACTCTTTGGGTAAATCAGGTGAGCCACTAATTTGATTTGACAGCAAATTATATGCCGTCATTGATCTTGTATGATTTGATTTCTTCATTTGGCTAAGGCGTTTTTATGAATTTGATGGACAATAAATCGATAGCAACCTCACCAATTGCAATACTAACTGCAACCATGACAACACCTGTCACCCTAATGCCACGTCAAGGCTACCTACGCAAAGGACTATGGATTGCAATGGCAGTGACGGCTATTGCGCTCACTGCGTGTTCTACGACGCCGCCTATGAGCTCAACGACGCCACAGCGTCCTGTCTATGTCAATGGTGTGCCGAGTTTTCATATTGTGCGCAGTGGCGACACGGTGAGCAAAATTGCCACACGTTATCGTTTGGACTATCGCCAAATTGGTGCTTTAAATGGCTTAGATAGCAACTATACGATTCATGTGGGTCAACGCTTATTATTGTTACCTCGCAGCCAAGTTAATCAAGCGACTCGAGCTATCACGCCGTCACGACAAACCAACACACCGGTTTATCAGACGACACGCCCACCCGTCTATCAAGCCCCTTCTTACCAAGCGCCTGCCCCTATCGTCACCGGCTCACAGCAAAACTGGTTGCGTCCTGTCAACGGTAACTTGGTACGTTCATTTAACCAATCTGGCGGTGTGATGGGTAACTGGTATAGCAGTAGTCAAGGCGCGCCAGTTATGGCAAGTCAATCGGGTACCGTCATGTATGTGGGTAGCGACTTACCAGAATATGGCAAATTAGTGCTTATCCAACACAGCAACGACCTGATTACCGCTTACGCGCATCTTAATAGCTTTAATGTCCAAGAAAAACAAACGGTTCAAGCCGGTCAACAAATTGGTACCGTGGGTTATGTATCAAGCCTAAATCAACCGGCGCTTGAGTTCCAAGTGCGTTTGCGCGGTACACCGGTTAACCCAAGCAACTATATTCGTTAAATTGGATTCGTTAAATTAGATTCGCTAAATCCGCGAATCAATTCGTCAACTGAATTGCTTTCGTCGTTGTGTCATAATAAAGTTTTCTTATAAAAAGCTTTCTCATAAAAAAACCTGCCCAATTCGGCAGGTTTTTCTTATCGCGCGTTTTCTTATATACCTTGCTCTAATAAGCCGCTTTTAATAACGCCATGATATCTTGTCGACTGGCTTCAACTGGGTTAAAAATAATCGAACCATCATCCAGTGCCTTATCTGCAATCGCCACAAAATCTCCCTCACTGACGCGTTCGGTTTCTGACAAACTTCGAGCCAACCCGGTACGTTGTTGTAATTGTTGTTGCAGGCTTTCGATAGACGCAATGACTTTTTGCGCGCGCTGATTCATTGGGGTCGCAGCATATACCTCGCTACCCGCTAACGGTAATAATAACTCACCAATACGCTCACCGACCATGCCTAGATTATAACGTAGCACATGCGGTAAAAAAATGTTCATACATTGACCATGCGGCAAGTGTGCGACGGCACCGGTGGCATGACCTAGGCTATGTACCAGTCCCACCATCGAGTTAGAAAAGGCAATGCCCGCCATGGTCGAGGCTTGGGCAAGCGCTAACCGCGCTTGGCTATCGCTTGGATTGTCCAACACGGTCAGTAAGTTGGTGCTGATTTTTTGAATCGCGGCAACGGCATACGCATCGGACAATGGGTTATGTGCAAGTCCGGTATAAGCCTCAATGGCATGGGTCATCGCATCCATGGCGGTCATGGCCGTAATCTTTGGTGGTAGACTTAATGTCATACGTGGGTCAAGGACGGCCACATTCGGCAATAAATAGTACGATGAAAACGCCACCTTGGTATGGGTAATATCATCACTAATTACCGCAACACTGGTGACCTCAGAACCGGTTCCAGCCGTGGTCGGTACGATGATTAATGGTTTTAACGGGTGGGTCAGCTTGTGTGAGCCAGAAAATCGCATCAAATCATCGGCTTCATGGGTGACCAAGATATTGACCGCCTTTGCCGTATCAATCACCGACCCCCCACCCACGGCAATAATCGCATCACAACCATATTCACGGTATTTGGCGGCAACTTGCTTGACCGTGCTAAAACTCGAATCTGGGGGGACATCACTATACTCAAGCGCGATATTGACCCCTCCCTCATTTAATGCCTGCGTTAACGGTGCCAGTACATTTGCCGACTTCACCCCATTGTCAGTTAATAACAAAGGTCGCGACGCATTGAGTTGGGTGAGTTCAAATGGCAAATGCGCCAAAGCGGCAAGCCCTGCTAAGATTTTGACCGGGCAAAAAAACTCATAATACTGACTCATACTATTCTCCGTGGGGCTTGGCGGGAAAATAGCTGGCGAGTCATCTGTTTTACGACTGCCAAATAAATCGGGCGGGCTTGGCGTAATTTTTGGCTTAAAGAAAGTTTGGGATAGCGTTTAATCGCGCGCATCGCTAATGCTTTGGGTAAAATCACGGCTTCAAGCTGATTGAGTAAGCGCACAAAGCGCACGGCATACGCCAAGTCGCCATCGGCTATCATGCGGTCATTGGCAAAGGCTTGTGTGGTACTTTCCTGAAAGCTAAACACCAAAAACGCCATGGCAATATGTTTGAACTGCAGCGACAAATTGGGCGTTGTCGTATCATCCGATTGAATGAACTGACGTATACCATCAACATCACTGACTTGTAAGGTAAAGCCAAGCCGCTTGTCGCCACAATCAGGCAATACACTTAAGCGTATCCTAAACCCTTCTGGATACCCTCGAAGTTCATCTTGCATAATAGGGTCGCGCTGACTGGCCGTGACGAGCGCTTGGGCAATCACTCCAAGCATAAGGCTCACATAGGCGATTTTTTGATTAGGCATTAAGCGGTTGGCGTGGCTTAGCAAACTTGCCAAACCCGTTTGGCGTTGCTCGCACAACTGGCCTGCCGAATGTGTTGACGGCATGGTAAGTCCTTTTACGTTATGGTTATTATGATAGTTTATCTTATCGTATCAGTGTAGCATACCTCATATGGACGCAGGCTTTACCAAGCTTAGACGCAGCGTTCACACCACGTCTTTTCACCCAATCTCCTTTTACCTAGGTAGCGGTTTAACCGTTTGATTTTGCATCCATATCATTGGCATAGCACAATGCTTGGTACAAACTATCTGGACTTGCCTTACCGGTACCTGCCAAGTCTAACGCGGTGCCATGATCCACGGATGTACGGATGTACGGTAGTCCCAATGTGATATTAACTGTTTCACCAAAACCATGAGATTTTAGCGGTGCTAGCCCTTGGTCATGGTACATGGCGATAATGGCATCGCAGTCTTTGACATACTTTGGCGTAAACAACGTATCAGCCGGTAGCGCCAAGCTAATATCAATACCCTTATCCCGATAGGTTTGTAATACTGGATTGATAATCTCCATTTCCTCATGACCGAGATGCCCCGACTCGCCCGCGTGCGGATTGAGGCCACACACCAAGATTTTTGGCTGCGCTAAACCGAATTTACCCTGTAAATCGCTTAAAACGATGTCAACGGTATGCTGTACTTCCTCTTTGGTAATCGCATCCGCGACCGCGCGTAAGGGTAAATGGGTCGTGACCAATGCCACTTTCATAGTTGCATTAGCGAGCATCATCACGACCTTTTCCAAGCCAGATTGCGCCATAAAATACTCGGTATGCCCCATAAACTCGGGCGCAATCTGCATAATCACCGATTTTTGTAATGGCGCGGTGACAATCGCTGCGACTTTGCCACTGTGCGCCAGCTCGTGCGCGAGCTGTAACTGGGTAAGCACCATTTGGGCATTTTCCCCATCTAGCTGCCCAGCCACAACTGGATTTGCGGTCGGAATATCTACCACATTTAATTGAAAAGGTTGACTGGCTTGGCTCGCAAGGTTTTTTAAAATTTCTGGTTGATTGATGTCGTTTAAACTAAGGCTTTGAAAAGTTAAAGGTTGGGTTGATTTATCTTTGCTTAGGCTATTTTGGTTCAGCTGATGATAGCGTTCCTTTAACGCTGCCATATTTGCCAAGACAAGAATTGGCTGGTTAAAATCTGCCAATCTGCCTTGTTCCGCTAGCATAATGACGATATCCATGCCAATGCCTGCCGGTTCGCCCGTGGTAATTAGTAACGGTAATTGGGTAGTATTTTCTTCTTTGCTTAGGCTATTTTGGGGTAAATATGTTTGTATGACTGATGACATTATGATTCCTTATGGCTAACCTAGTTTTTAAATCTATGATGCGGTGATTATGCGCTTGCGACAAAACTTCCCGTTATAAAAAAACCCTATTAAACATCAGTTTAACAGGGTCTTAAATAGAATAAAATGTGCGTCGTCTTCTAGTCTTCTAGCAAACTTTGGGTGTATTTCTCAATCCCCATCCGCTCAATCAATTCTTGCTGGGTTTCTAGCCAGTCGATATGCTCTTCACTGCCATCTTTTAGCTTGACCAACAGCGCACGCGATACAAAATCCGTTTGCGCTTCGCAGATAGCAATACCCGCTTTTAACACGTCGGTTTTTTGGCGTTCAAGGCGCAAATCACAATCCAACACTTCGGCCACATTTTCGCCAATCAATAACTTACCCAGTTCTTGCAAATTAGGCAGACCATCGAGTAGCAAAATACGCTCAATTAAATCATCTGCCCATTTCATTTCATGGATAGATTGGTGATATAGCTTGTCATTAAGTTCATGTAAGCCCCAGTTTTTGGCAATTCGCGCATGCAAAAAATACTGATTAATGGCAATCAGGGCTTGTCCCAAGGCTTGGTTTAAGGCGCGAATGACTTGTTTATCTGCTTGCATCGTTGTGCGTCCTTATTCGTCTACATCGCCAAGTTGTGATTGTAGGTAGTTTTGTAAGCCAATCATCTCAATCAAGCGTAACTGCTGTTCTAGCCAGTGCGCGTGGTCTTCTTCGGTATCGATGAGTTGCTCAAGTAGGATTTCACGCGTTACATAGTCTTGTTCTTTTTCGCACAGGGCAATGCCGTCTTTTAGATGTTGGCGTACTTTGTACTCAAGCTCAAGGTCGGCTTTTAGCATACTTGGCACATCGTCACCGACATTAATCGCTTCAACACGCATATTAGGCTTGCCTTCAAGCATCAAAATACGATTAATCAACTTGCGGGCATGATCGGTTTCTTCGTCCATCTCATGGTGCATGCGCGCGTGGAGCTTAAGATAGTGCCATTCATGGTACATCTGAGCATGAATAAAATACTGATCACGGGCAGCAAGCTCGCCTGCCAGTAAAAAGTTCAAATAATCAACAACTTGCGGACTACCTTTCATATGACACTCCCCTTTTATTATCATCGTTCGACTTAAGTTTGACGTTTGTTATGTGATTAGCTTATAACAAGGCTGATAAGGTTATCGTGACGATATATTATTGTGAATATTAAATCGCCACACTTAATCATTGGCTATGCAATCGCTACCCGGCTAATCCCGCATACTAACGGTAATAAATAGCAATTTAGATAATAACGTAAAAACCGAGGTAAGACAAATGCTTAACTCGGCTTCTATTTCTCCACCCTACTATTTCTCAACGCATCTATACACTTGGGCTAAACACTTGGGCTAAATTATGCGACTTCTTTATATAGTCTTGGGTCAATCGTGCGAGTGGCAAAATCTGCCAAATACTGCTCTACCATTGGCTGACAGCCACCACAGCAAGTTGCGACATCCAATTCACTTTGTAAAGCTTCTAAGGTGTCATGGCCTTGGGCAATCGCTTGCTTGATTTGGGCTTCTTTTACCGCATTACAGATACATACGAACATCGTATACCTCAGGCTTAGTATCAATTGTTGTATGTTTATAATAATGATAATCGTTCTTATTTTCAAGCGCAATTAGACATTTAGCATTCTTTTTTATAAAAATTTTCCTTAAGCATTTATACGTCTGTTTGTCTTAGAATTGCTACCAGTTACCTAGTTTTGGTAATTTAATGATTGTTTGACATATATTCGTCATTCGCGATGACTTATAATACCGCTTCGCAATGGTGTTCAATATTGTGTTTTTCCATTCCTATCTTATTCGGCTCTTAACCATTGTATCCCAAGGTTATGAAGCATCAATCGCCATCTAGAGGTCTACTATATGCCAACCTACAATCATGTTGAACAAAGTGCCAAGCGCATTTACGACAAATCTGAACAGTTATCTATCAATGTACCTAAAGTAATCGAGCGACGTATCGCGATGATTGCCACCCAAAATCCGCTAAACAATGCCAAAGAAATGCAAGAAATGGAACGTATGGTTACTGAGAAGCAAATGGCGTTTTTAGAATCTTGGCAAAGCATGATGACGCAATCTGTCTTGGCACAACAACATATTGGACAAATGCTTTTTACTAACTGGGTAAAAATGGCATTTTGCCAACCTGTGTCGTTTGAACACTTGTTTTACCAAATCAACAATGAAACGCTAAAAATCTTAGAGCAAGGGATGAAACCGATTACCCGTCGTGTGACTGCCAATGTTCAACGTTTGACCTAATCATCCATCTTGCACTGATTTACGTTATCGATAAGTCAGTATGATAAAGCCCAAGTTTATCTTGGGCTTTATCATGGCTATATTCATATGTTTGGATACTGGCATTTATTGCAGTTTGCGCTAGGCTTACCTATAATAAAATTCTTACGCGCTTATAGCTCAACAGGATAGAGCAGTTGCCTCCTAAGCGACCGATTTGGGTTCGAGTCCCGATAAGCGCACTTTTTATATTCAAGTTATTAATAATAATAAGTTTTTATGAAAAACCCATGGTTTGCAATACCCTTACTTGTGAACTCGCCCGCCTATCCCAAGTTATAGTATAATGGCGTTTTAAAACACCTCTTCTTTTTTCCCCTCGTATTATCCATCATAGTCAGTCAAAAGGTCGCGCATGGCATTTGTACATCTCGGTATTCACAGTGAATTTTCGATCACCGATTCGATTGTCCGTATTAAAGGACTGGTCAAAGCCGCTAGCAGTGACCACCAAATCGCCCTTGCTTTGACGGACTTGTCCAATCTATATGCCACGGTCAAGTTTTACCGTGCTTGTTTGGATGCGGGTATCAAGCCGATTATCGGCTCTGAAGTGTATTTGGAAAACGACCATACCACGGTGACCTTGCTCGCCAGCAACCAACAAGGCTATAAGAATCTGACCAATATCGTGTCATTGGGCTTTACCGATGGTCAGGTGCTCGGCAAGCCAATTATTCAGCGAGATTGGATTTTTGAGCGTTCTGAGGGCGTGATTGTCCTTTTTACGGAAAAATCGGACGTTGGCCAAGCTATGCTATCAAGCCATACTGAAAAAGCCGATGCCTTATTGGCCGAATGGCAAGCGGTCTTTGGTGATAGAGTGTATTTGGCTGTCAAGCGCACCCAACGCCCCAATGAAGACCGTTTTATTGAGCAAGCGATTCGTCTATCAAATGCCTATCAAATTCCGATGATTGCGCATAATGACGTGCGCTTTTTGACCCAAGATGATTTTGAAGCGCATGAAGCGCGTGTGTGTATTGCCTCGTCACATGTACTGGGTGACCCCAATCGCCCACGCGATTACTCGCCTGAGCAGTATCTCAAGACCCAAGCACAGATGACTGAACTGTTTAGCGATATCCCGGCGGCCATTGATAACACCATCGACTTGGCCAAACGCTGCAACGTTACTTTGACCTTGGGCATCAACGTATTGCCTGAATTCCCCATTCCTGAAGGTGATACTATCGAGACGTTTTTCCGCCGTACGTCGCAAGATGGCTTAGAAAAACGCCTTGAAAAGCTATACCCACCGGCACAGCGTGGTGATGATTGGGCAGAAGTACGTAAGCCCTATGATGAGCGCTTAGAGTTTGAAATCAACACCATCTTAAGCATGGGCTTCCCCGGATATTTCTTAATTGTGATGGACTTTATCCGGTGGGCAAAAGCCAATGACGTGCCCGTTGGCCCAGGGCGCGGTTCGGGTGCGGGTTCATTGGTCGCGTACTCATTGAATATTACCGACCTTGACCCGTTAGAATATGATTTGTTGTTTGAACGCTTCTTAAACCCTGAACGTGTCTCCATGCCCGACTTTGACGTCGACTTTTGTATCGAAGGGCGTGACCGCGTGATTGACTATGTGGCACAAAAATACGGCCGTGAAGCGGTATCGCAGATTATTACCTTTGGTACCATGGCCGCCAAAGCGGTGGTACGCGATGTCGCGCGGGTACAAGGCAAGTCGTACGGCTTGGCTGACCGTATTTCTAAGCTGATTCCAAAAACACCGGGCATGACCTTGGCCGATGCGATTGAGCAAGAGCCACAGCTTAAGGACTTACTCAATAACCCAGATAACATGGACTATGAAGATGCCAACGAAATCTGGGAAATGGCAGTACGCCTTGAAGGTATCACGCGCGGTGTCGGTAAACACGCCGGGGGTGTCCTTATCGCACCGAACAAAATCACCGACTTTAGCGCGATTTATTGTGATGAAGATGGTCACCGTGTTAGCCAGTTCGATAAAGATGACGTTGAAGCGGTAGGCTTGGTCAAGTTTGACTTTTTGGGGTTACGCAACCTGACAGTCATCAATGCCGCGGTCAAAAACATTAATGAACGCCGAAAAAATGAAGGCAAAGAGCCGCTTGACCTTGAAACCTTGCCACTTGATGACAAACCTACTTATAGCTTATTACAAAAAGCTTATACCACAGCCGTATTTCAGCTTGAAAGTACCGGTATGAAAAAATACCTCGCCAAACTAGAGCCCAGTAATATCGAAGACGTGATTGCCATGTGTGCGTTATATCGCCCAGGTCCACTCGATGCCGGTATGGTTGATATGTACATTGACCGTAAGCATGGGCGTGAAGAAGTCGTGTATGATCACGACCGCCTTGAGCCGATTTTGGAAAACACGTATGGGGTTATTGTTTACCAAGAACAGGTCATGCAGATTTCGCAAGCGATGGCAGGTTATAGCTTGGGTGGCGCCGATATGCTACGCCGTGCCATGGGTAAGAAAAAACCCGAAGAAATGGCAAAACAGCGTACTATCTTTGTTGAAGGTGCGATTGGCCAAGGTATTGATGAAAAACTTGCCGGCGGCGTCTTTGACTTAATGGAAAAATTCGCGGGTTACGGTTTTAACAAGTCGCACTCAGCCGCCTATGGTGTCCTTGCTTATCAAACGGCTTATCTAAAACATTACTATCCGTCTGAGTTTATGGCGGCCGTTATCAGTTCTGATATGAATAACACCGACAGCGTGGTGTTTTTTATCAATGACTGCCGCGAAAACTTTAATCTTACGGTCGAAAACCCCTCGGTCAATTACTCAAATTGGGCATTTGTCCCCAAAGACAAATCAACCATCGTGTATGGATTGGGTGGCATCAAAGGTGTTGGCGAGGGCGCGGTCGAATCCATCGTTAGCGCGCGTCAAACCGGTGGTAATTTTACCGACTTGTATGACTTCTGCCGTCGTGTCGATACCAAAAGAGTCAACAAGCGCACTCTAGAAGCCTTGGTACGTGCAGGCTGTTTTGATGACTTTGCCGCAAGTTTACGCCCTGACTTGCCAGCTGACCGCGCCTTTGACATTCGTGGCGCGCTGATGGCCGAGCTTCCCAAGGCGGTGCAAGCGGCAGAGCAAGAACGCCAAAATGACAATCTTGGCATGATAGATATGTTTGCCGAGATTGCCGACGTCACGGCGGCACCGCCCTTACCGACCACGCCGATTTGGAGCGATGCTGAGCGTTTAAAAGGCGAAAAAGACACGTTAGGATTGTTCTTGACCGGACACCCGATTGACACATATCGCGACGAATTAAAGCGTTATACCAAAGCCACCCTCAGTAACTTAAGCGAAACCAAATTCCGAGAAACCACCACCTTTGCCGGTCTGATTATGGATGTGGCTAACTTCGGTAACCGCGTGGTGATTAGCCTTGATGATGGTACGGGTCGTATTGAAGTTAGCTGTTATGCGGAGCGTTTTGCCAGAGTCAAAGATAAGCTAAAACTTGAAACGGTGGTCGTCATTGAAGGCACGGTTCGCGAACGCGAGGGTCAGCTATATGGTGCGTTAACCGATGTTATGACCTTAACTGACGCGCGCAAACGTTGGCTCAAAAAAATCTCAGTCAAAATTTCTGGCAACGATATTACCTTGCTGCAACAACTGCAAAGTCTGTTGGTGAAGGCGGATAATTCGACTGTGCATTACCTGTCGCATCAACTAGGTAACCAAGTCGGTAACTCGATGGATTATGCGATGGATAGCATGGATACCGACAATGCCACACAACGCCTTGGTGTACCGCTTAACTTATCCGTGTATACCCAATACGCCAGTGCTGAGTTACAGATGCCCGCTCATTGGCAAATTGTCCCTGATGATGAGACCTTTAACCAGTTAAAATCTTGGGTCGCGCCTGAGCATTTAACATTAGAGTTTTAGCATCAATGGTACGCCTGATAAACAAAACCTTATAATTTGTCAAAAGGCTAGTGTTGCTATGGGTTCACAGCGCTACACTATTTTGACTTTGGTAAATTGGATAGGACTCATGTATAATCGCGGCAGACCATCATCTGCCCAGTTTTAACGATTATTGTCAAATAAATTTAGTAAACTAAATCTTTATACAGCAACTGACGTCACAGCGATTTTGCCACTTGGTCAGTTTGGAGCAACGACCCATGATATCTAACCAATCTATCAGCCAAATGTCAGCCAAGACAGGCCATTTACAGATTTCCCACTTTAATGAGTTGCGTGAATTGTTAGAAGAAGATTTTGTGGATTTGATTCATCTATATTTGAAAGACAGTGAATTACGTGTCCAAGAAATGCAAAATGCATTGACTGAGCAAAATAATCGCTTGGGTTATGAAGCCGCCCATACCCTAAAAGGTGCTAGCTCCAATCTAGGCGCGACAAATTTGACTGAGCTGTGCTATCAACTTCAAGAAGCTTGCCGCGATAACCAAATTGAGCACCAACAAGTGTTAATTGAAGCAATAACCACTGAAAATCAGGCCGTCAATGCCGAAATCATGACCCTTATTTCTCAATAAATCTGCGCTCATAGTCCCATAAATTCACATTAAGACAAGCTAACACTGTATTAAACTGAATTTAGAGAAGGATACATAAAAATTTTATCCACTAACGGTAATGACGAACCCAATGCAAGCACAAACAATGTTAAGTGATTTTTTAGCCAATATCCGCGTGGTCATGGTCAATACAACCTTACCGGCCAATATTGGCTCAGCGGCACGTGCGATGCACACCATGGGTTTATCAAACTTAATGGTGGTTGACCCAAAACGTCCTGTCGATGATGACGCCTATGCCCATGCGGCCGGCGCCACAGCGATTTTGGATCAGGTAACTATCGTACCGACCTTGGCAGATGCAATTGGTGACTGTCACTGGGTACTGGCTGCTAGCAGTCGACAACGCCACTTGCCCAAGCCGGTATTAACGCCTCGTCAAGCGGCCAACTTGATGTTACAGCAGTTTATGCAACTGGGTGTTGCAGCCAATGCTTCAGAAACCAAAGACAACTTAGATACTAAACCAACTGTCAAACTCTCGATTGCATTGGTATTTGGGCGCGAAGATCGGGGATTAACCAATGAAGAATTACAGTTGGCTGATTATCATGTACAAATTCCGGCCAATCCGGACTATGGTGTTCTCAATGTCGCGGCGGCGGTTCAAGTCATCGCCAGTGTTTTTTATGAAGTGGCCAGTGAGCAATTAAGCCTCCAAGAATCATCAGATAGTGCTGATTCATCCAATCTTCAACTTAATCTAACCTTACGTCAACAATGGGATAACCCACCCATTACCCAAGCCCAACACGCGCAACTTGAACAACGTCTACTGACGTTGCTTGCCAGCCATAACCTATACAATGCCGAACAATCCAAGCTGATGCCCGCCCGACTCAGTCGCTTACTTGGCCGGTTACAGCTTGATGAAAAAGAATATCAACTCTTACAAGCGCTGTTAGCTAAGTTGTTGGCCAAGTTATAAGCCTATCACCCACCAAAAGCTTAAGCCAAACCCCATTTTTTACGCAAGTGTAATCAATTCACTTTAAGACAAGGAAAGCGAGCGCGGATAGTACAACTAGTACAGCAAGCGAGCTTGACGAAGTATTAAAGTGAATTTAAAAGACGATAATTTCTTACCCGTTACATTTCATGTTATCATAATTCGTTATGATTTATCGTACAGGTGCGTTGAATTGGCGCACTTTGACCATAATCAAATTGCAACACGATAATTAGGAAATAGTATGGGGTCAATTATTCATCAA
This sequence comes from uncultured Moraxella sp., assembly GCA_937975585.1. GTDB lineage: Bacteria > Pseudomonadota > Gammaproteobacteria > Pseudomonadales > Moraxellaceae > Faucicola. Next base: position 22,251 of record CALJUC010000010.1, read on the forward strand.
TTTCGCCGAAAAGTTCAGACCTTTAGACACGAATTAAAAGAAGACATCCAAGCGGTCTTTGAACGGGATCCAGCCGCCCGTAATACTGCTGAGGTATTACTAACCTACCCGGGTCTGCACGCATTAATGCTGCATCGTGTGGCGCATGCCATGTGGCAACATGAGCAAAAAGGCTTGGCGCGCTTTGTGTCATTTGGCAATCGCTTTTTAACCGGTATTGAAATCCACCCAGCCGCTAAGATTGGGCGTCGTTTCTTTATTGATCACGGTATGGGCGTGGTCATTGGCGAGACTGCCGAGATTGGTGATGATGTCACCTTGTATCATGGGGTAACACTCGGTGGTGTATCGCTCAATGAAGGCAAACGTCACCCAACCCTTGAAGATGGAGTGGTTGTCGGTGCGGGTGCTAAGGTGTTGGGCGGTTTTACCGTGGGTAAATACGCTAAAATCGGCTCAAATGCGGTCGTGGTAAAAGAAGTACCGGCAGGTGCTACCATGGTCGGCAGTGCCGCACGTTTGATTCAAGATAAGGCCGAAATCACCCAAGAGCAAATCAATGAGTTAATCAAAATTGATGATAGTCTGAATCAATCATTGGCGAATGAATCACACGACACCTCATCGTCTACGGGTGCGTCTAATGCAGCCGACTCAGATGATACCGCAACACTTGCTTGCCCGGATGAGATACTATCTAATCCATCACATCGTCATCGTTCACCATTACCAACGACAGCCTTTCATCAATATGGTATTGATCCGAACTCACAAGATCCGGTATCAGTGAGCTTTATGAAAATGTTAGCGCATATCCACCAGTGCGAAACGCGTATCGATACGTTACAAGATGCGATTTGCAAACTTGATCCTGACTTTTGCAAAAAACATTATGCACCGCTTAAAATCAGTGACCTAGATGCGGTTGACCCACGTCTGTACCAACAATCAAAGGCTTAATCAAAAAAAACAGCGTCCTAACGCTCAATCAACGCTATTTAATACCTACCAAAAGCACAGGTTAAAATGCCTGTGCGGTTGGCGTGCGCAAACGATACAATAATGGGCGTGGTAATGTGGTAACTGACTTAATAACTTGCTCCTGCCAATAAATTTCACCATCGGTCAATGGATAATCAGGTGTAACCCCAATCCCGTCAATTTTTTTGCCTTGACCCGAGTAATAATGCGCGACAGTCAATTTGACCGCTTCATTGTCATTCAGCGGTACAATGCTTTGAATCGAGCCTTTACCATAACTGGTTTCCCCATAGACTTTGGCACGACCATTTTCCTGCAAGCTACTGGCAAGCACCTCGGCTGCTGAGGCTGAGTAACGATTTTGTATCACGGCCAGTGGGATATCAGCAAATTTGGCTTCGGGTTGCGTTTGGACAATTTCTTGTAGACCTTGGCGATTTTTGATTTGTACCACCGGTTTAGCCGCCATAAACAGACTTGCCACATCATTGGCTGCCGATAACACACCACCCGGGTTATTACGAATATCCAAGATAAGCGCACCAAATGGCTCACGCAATCCGGATAACGCCGTCATTAGTTGCTGTTGGGTATTATTTTGAAAGACGGGTATTTGCACCACAGCAATACCTTGAACGACTTCTGCCTTAATCGACTGTTGTTGCACCAAGGTGCGTTGTACCGTTTCGATATGTTTACGCCGTCCGCTATCAGAGATGGTTAGGCGTACTTGCGTACCCGCAATCCCTAACAACAACTGGTCAATATCTTGTTGGGTTTGCTCATCGTTCAGCTTGGTGTCATTAATTTGGTGTAAAAAATTACCGCGTTGGATACCTGCCTTGGCCGCTGGCGAATTGGGCAATACCTCGTCAAACACCCACGCTTGCAAATCGCTATGATAACTCACAGTGACACCGATACTACCGACATCCCCTTCAGTAAATAGGCGCAAATTATTAAAGGCATCGTGGTCTAAGTACTCTGAATACGGGTCTAACCCTGTCAAAGTCCCTGAAATTGCATTGGCAAACAGCGCCTCATCATCCACGGGGGTGACATAGTCATTACGCACCACGTCAATCATTTTGACAAACTTGGCCACGGTATCGGGTGATACCGCCCCTAATGGGACTTGGGCGATATTATTGGGATTGGGTAAATCAGGTGTGGCGGGTTGACCGGTTGGGCGATTGGTCGTGGTGGTATTGGTGTTGGTTATAGGCGGTGCGCCATCGGGCAGCACATCACCATCACCGATATCAACCTCACCGCCATCATCAGCAATTACCACGGCATTGGGCGGTGGCGTACTGCTTTGGGTATTATCGGGCACATGGCTATCAGGTACATTTGCAATCGCTTGGGTGAGTGCGGGCTTTAACAACTTGGCTTTGTCTGTGGCATTATTCACAGGTGCCTTAATGACTGTCGCATTGGTTACAGTCGTAGTCGTGACTGATTTGGTCGGTGCAGCACCTGCCATACCCGCCACAAGTAATCCAGCACACAATGCCGTCAAACCACTCACCGATTGACCCCGATTGAGAATTGACCTTGTGATAGATTGAGCTTTTTGATTCATTTGCTTAGGACGATGTGGTTGCACTTGCTTGCCCATGGTACGGCACACCTTTTTTTATCAATTGGTTAAAACCTTGCTCAGCGCTATGGATTTAATTTTTATCACTGAGCAAGTGTTGTCACGACCAGAAAACTACACCGCGACAAGTAGGTTTTCACCGCTCATCTCAGCCGGTTTTTCATCCCCCATCAACGCCAACAAGGTGGGTGCTACATCTGATAATTTGCCACCCTCACGCACTTTAAACTGCGCGCCTTTATGACTAACAAAAATAAACGGTACCAATTCAGTCGTATGTTGGGTATGTACTTGACCGCTTTCATAGTCTTGCATTTGCTCGACATTACCATGATCAGCGGTAATTAGCAAATCACCCCCATTGGCGAGCACCGTATCCGCGATGGTTTTGACGCAGTTATCTAAGGTTTCGACCGCTTTAACCGCGGCATCAAATACGCCCGTGTGACCGACCATGTCACCGTTGGCATAGTTGACAATCAGCACATCGTATTTGCCTGAGTTAATCGCATTTTGTAGTTGCTCGGTGACTTCATAGGCGCTCATTTCTGGCTGTAAGTCGTAAGTCGCGACATTCGGTGAATTAACCAAAATCCGAGTTTCGCCTTCATACTCGGCTTCACGCCCACCACTAAAGAAAAACGTCACGTGCGCGTATTTTTCCGTTTCGGCAATACGCAATTGGGTCTTACCCAAGTTTTGTAGATATTCGCCCAAGGTATTGGTCAACGCTGTGGGTTCAAAGGCGATACTGGTGATCGCATTCTCCGCCAAATCATCCGAGTATTTAGTGAGCATGACAAAGGCAGACAGTTTTGGTGTTTTGCTACGGTTAAAGCCATCAAAATCAGTATTAACAAAGGCTTGGCTCAACTCACGCGCGCGGTCAGCACGGAAGTTCATAAAAATTACGCTATCATTGTCATTAATCAAACCAAAATCCGATGGTTTATCCTCAGGGACAATACGCGTGGCTTTAACAAACTCATCCGTTTCATCGGCTTGGTAAGCAGCCTCAATCGCTTGCATACCGTTGGTAACACTGCGCTCGGCGGTACCTGACGTCAATAAGTCATAAGCTGACTGTACGCGATCCCAACGCTTATCACGGTCCATAGCAAAATAACGACCAATCATGCTAACAAGATACACCTTGCCGTCATATTTGGTATTTAAGCTTTCAACTTGTGTGTTCAAATTACTCACATATTGTTCGGCACTTTTTGGCGGGGTGTCACGGCCATCCATAAAGGCATGGACGAATACTTGTTTCGCGCCTTGTTGCAGTGCCAATTCACACATAGCAATAATATGCGCTTCATGTGAATGCACACCGCCATCTGACAATAGCCCCATGATGTGTACGTTGCCGCCATTGGCGTTGGCTTGTTGTACCGCGCCCGTTAATACAGGGTTACTAAAAAAACCCAACTCACGGATTTCTTTATGAATACGCGTTGAATCTTGGTACAAGATACGACCTGCGCCCAAGTTCATATGACCCACTTCTGAATTACCAAATTGACCCTCTGGCAGCCCAACATCTTCACCCGAACCTGACACCAAGCCGTGCGGGTATTGTTGGTACAAGGCATCGATGTTTGGGGTGTTTGCTGCCGCAATGGCATTATCACGGTCGTCTTCACGATAACCAAACCCATCCAAAATCATCAAGACGTGCGGGGTTTTTTTGTCGGTATTGGTATTCAAAGTCGTGGTTTGGGTCATTGTCATTGCCTCTGTCATTTGCCGAATAGTCGATAAAATATCATAAAAAATTGGTGCGATTATAGCACAGCGTGGCGTATGTCAAAACTGCAAACCCGTTAGATAACTTTACAATGCACCTAGTTTACACGTGCAGATTAATGGTGTTAAAATACAGACATCTGGGGTATTTGCCAGTGTATGTTATTACCTGAGCTGATAATTTACCTTAGGGTATGCGTTCTTCCTGCTTGTTGTGTATGCCTGCATGGCTGCTTGCCAGTCCGTGTATCAGGAAACCTTAAGAGCAGTTGCCATACCCACCCTGAACGTTACAGTTCATGGGTTTACATATGCAGCGGTACTCCGGAGCTTATTTCAAAACTTCATGCCTATCTTGTATTATCAAGTATGTTGGGCAACGTTTTCACCACCTATCATCCCCCAACTTCTGATAGGTGGTTTTTTTATGTCTGATTGAGCTATAGAATAGATAGATAAAAGACTAGATAGAACAATTACACAAAAAAAGGTTACCGATTGGATACCCTTTTTTATTATAGATAGGACTTACGCAAAACCGTAATTTTTTTACGTAAGAGGAAAAAATATAGTAGC
>CALJUC010000011.1 GCA_937975585.1 uncultured Moraxella sp.
TTTTGATTGGTGAGCAGTTTATGAAAACAGGCGATGCAGGCGCGGCATTAGCAAAATTATTGGCAGATAGTTTATAGTGTAAGCTTCTAATATCTTTATATTATGTATGACTTAAAAAAGGGTGCATAAAAACACCCTACCATTGAGTATTAAACAGTTTTTAATCTTTAGAAATTAGATAAAGATTATTACAAGCTCACATATATTCTACAAACATTAAAACTTTTAAATTTTCTTCGCTTATTTTCATACCATATTTCTCAAATATTTCTTCCCAACTATCAACGACATTACCTAAGAACGACATAAGTTCAAGAGCATCTCCATCCTTTGTTTCTATTTTAAATGTTAACCTTTCATTATTAGAATTTTTGATAGGATTTCCATTTGAATCTATTAATATATGTTCTGATGCTTGACCATCGACTGAAGTAATATGTTCAATTTTGCCAGTATCAAGTTTAAGGTGCTTAGATGAATTTGCAATTGAAGCACAGTAATTCAACCATTGATTATTAGAATGCTCTTTGTAAAAATCATCTTTATGTGAACCAATTAATCCCAAGTAGGATATACACCAGTCTCTTATAGAGACGGATGTAACGCAAAAGTTAAAAAAATGGTCACTTTTTTCCTTTAAATCTTGTGATAACCAAGTTCTTCTTCCTTCTCTAACTAATTTTCCTAGCATATCCTTTGGACAATTATATACTTGTATTACAGCCATATTTAAAATTCCTAATACTAGTTGCCTCAGAATGACAAACAATATTTTACAATATTTATTCTTAGCAACGAAATTTTATGAGTAATTTTATAGCGTATAAGAAGCATCTTACAAAATGACCATAAAATTTTTTGAGTTTGATATAATAGCCGTTTTCTTTACGAGAACTTCTAAAATGGCAGATTTATTTTCAAAAGAAATGCAAGACCAGTTAAAGCAGCTTAAAACTGAACTGGGTAAAGGTCGCAGCCAAACCAAAGAGACCGATGAAAACGGCAAACCGACTGAAACCGTGGGTTTATTGAGCAAGCAACAAGTCGCCAAACAAGTTAAAAAATATAATAGCGAACATCTTGATGATGATAAATTGCTATTTATGCAAGCCATGAGCGGTGTGCAACCGATTAAAGACAAAAACTTGGCAGATAAACCGCGCAATATGGCAAAACCGGATGCAACTACGTTAGCCAAACGTGCAGCGGCGCAAGGCACTGACGATGAACCAAACCATCAGCTATCGGATATGCAAGCCTTGCTAAACCCAGTATCGGGTGAGGCTTACTTAAGCTACAAAAATCCAACCCTTCAAAATAAAGCCTTTAATGAGCTAAAACAAGGCAAATTACGCTGGTTTAATGCCGTGGATTTACATGGTTCGACCATTGAGCAAGCGCGTGAAGCCACCAGTCAACTCATCAATGATGCGCGCAAAAACAACGAAACGGTGGTCAAAATCGTGCATGGTAAAGGGTCTGATAGCATCCTAAAAACCTGTGTCAATGGTTGGTTACGCCAAATCCCTGAAGTCATGGCTTTCTGCTCTGCACCGGCTGATCAAGGTGGTAATGGTGCGGTATTGGTCTTGTTAAAAAAGAAAGACAAACAAGCCAATGAATAAGTTTAATTAAGCGGTTATTATTATCCCCTATGCCATGCATAGGGGATTTTTTTGCGCAAATGTTTACCGAGTGTGTATTTTTTTATCGCATCATTTTGGTTTTTGGGTATAATGGCGGCCTTTTAGTTTGGTCATCAGCCAAAGACTTACGTTTACTTTGGTCGATTATATATATTCATCCCAGTTGCCGATACTTGCTCGACGTCATTTTGAAGGTAGCACAACAAAAGTATCGACTTCCCGAGGTATAGGAGAAAGGTAATTTTGACTACAACCATCCCACCAACTGCTTCTGTTGCGCCTAAGTTGCGTCGTAATCTCGTACTTTGGCACGTCATCATTATTGGTTTGGCATATATCCAGCCAATGACGCTTTTTGATACATTTGGTATGGTATCTCGTGATAGCGGTGGACATGTACCAATGTCATATGTCTTCGCTTTGTTTGCCATTATGTTAACCTCGGTGAGTTATGGTCATATGATTCGCCGTTATCCATCGTCTGGTTCAGCTTATACCTATGCACAAAAGGCCATTCACCCGAATGTGGGCTTTTTGGTGGGTTGGTCATCGTGGTTGGATTACTTACTTGCGCCAATGGTTAATATTATTCTGGCAGAGATTTATCTAAAAGATATTTTCCCGGAAGTACCTGCGTGGATTTGGGTAGTCAGTTTAACTGCAGTGATGACTGGGGTTAACTTGTTTGGCGCGCGCTTTGTGGCACGTTTTAACAGTACCATTGTATTTGTGCAGTTAGCAGTAATTGCCTTCTTTACCTATCGTGTATATGACTTCTTGGCAAACGGTGTTACCGCAGATGGTGCGATTGATACAGCCAAGTATCAGCTTTGGACGTTTGACCCGTTTTGGACCAATGGTACCGAAATCAGTGCCTTGATTGCGGGTGCGACACTTTTGTGTTTCTCGTTCACTGGCTTTGATGCATTGAGTTCATTGGCAGAAGAAACCAAAGACTCGAAAAAAACCTTGCCAAAAGCGATTGTATTAACCTCGCTCATTTCAGGTATTATCTTTATTATTAGTACCTACTTTATGCAAATTTACTTCCCAAGCCATCCTGATGCGTACTTTAAGTTGGTCGATGAAACCCAACCTGAGATTCTGCACTATATCTTGGGCGAAGGCTTAAAAACCATCGTATTGTATTTTGCGATTGTGACGGTTATGGCATCGGGTATCTCAGCACATGCGGGTGTGTCGCGTTTGATGTATGTGATGGGTCGTGATGGTGTTATTAACAAAAAAATCTTTGGTACACTACATCCAAAACTTCATACGCCTGTAAACAATATTTTGATAGCAGGCTTGGTGGCATTAACCGCAATTCCGTTTAGCTTAGAAGACGTGGTTGAGTTAATCAGCTTCGGTGCGTTAACCGCATTTAGCTTTGTTAACTTCTCGGTGGTTTGTCAGTATATCTTCCGTGATGGCCAATATCGCACCTTTGGTGATATTGTCAATTATTTGATTATCCCAACGGGTGGTTTCATCGCAGTCTTCTTAATGTGGTTAAACATTGACCCAACGGCGTTAAAATACGGTTTGATTTGGGCAATTATCGGTATGTTCTACTTGGGTTATGTGACGCGCGGCTTCAAACACCCTGCCCCAGTGCATTATGACGATCACGGTCATTACCATGAAGAAGAAATCCAGTAAGGCTTAATGTGTTATTATCTTAACAACTAATAACAATAATAAAAAATGGCGGACATGATACCCGCCATTTTTTATGCGCATTAAGATAAAGCAATATAGTCGCAGAACATATGAAGTGATACAAGGCAGACGAGCGAAACTGTATCAACCATACTGTGAGTCTAACAACATAGCATGGTTATTTTTCAGGGATTCTATCAAGAGGTAGGTATGTTAGAAATCTTATACCAAGATGAATATTGTGTGACCGTCAACAAACCCGCTGGCATGTTGGTACATCGCAGTTGGCTAGATAAGTTTGAAACCGAATTTGTCCTACAGACGTTACGTGACCAACTGGGTCATCATGTCTATCCCGTCCATCGACTAGACCGACCAACATCCGGGGTATTGCTGTTTGCGTTTGATAGTGCCGCAACACGTCAGCTCAGTGAACAGTTTGATAATCAGCGCGTGCAAAAAACTTACTGGGCCGTGGTGCGTGGCTATATGCAGATAGACGGAGAAAATCAGGGTAAGATTGATTATGCGCTGGCACCGATTTTGGATAAAATCGCCAATGCCCCGGCTCTAGCTGCGTTAGCACAAACTGGCGAGCAAAAAGCCAAACAAGAAGCCGTTACCAAATGGCAATGTTTGGCAACCACCGAGCAGCCATTTCAAGCAAGGGCACGCTACCCGACCTCGCGCTACTCTTGGGTAGCGTTACGCCCAACCACCGGGCGTAAACACCAATTGCGTCGTCACTTAAAACACGTATTTCACCCGATTATTGGCGATACTAGCTATGGTGACCATCACCAAAACCGCGCTATTCGTGAGCATCTGGCTATTCACCGCTTAATGCTGCATGCGCGCTCACTGTCATTTTATCGCTTGGCGGATAGCATGCCTGTCACCGTTACGGCACCTGTGGATGATGATTGGGCGCAGATGATGACAAGATTTGGTTGGGATATCCCCTAATCTATATCATGTAACGTTCGATAAGCGTACTACTCACCGCTTTACCGATACTGGCAAAGGTAGCACCAATACCCGCACCAACCAACACGTCTGTCGGATAATGTAGCCCCAATACCAAGCGTGACAGCGCGATTAGTAAGGTAAATGGCAGTAATAACCATAACATCATCGGGACTTGGCTACCGAGCATAATAGTAAATAACACCGCCTGTAACGTATGTCCAGATGGAAAACTAAACACATCCAATGGACGCTCGCCTAACATAATTGCTTGGTGGACTTGGTAAGGTCGTGGACGTACCGTGTGGCTTTTTAATAGTTTATACAGCAGATAACCGCAAAAACTGCTTAGTATCACAGCCGCCAGTTTTGCCATAACCACAACCACGGCTTCACCTTGCCACAATAAGCTAATAATAAAAACCACACAAGCCAATGCCCACGCCCAACCATCGCCCAAACGACTGATGAGCTTAAAGCCTTTTGCCACAAGATGACGTTGCGATAGCAGATTCACGCGTAGACACAAGCGGGTATCCCAAGCGAGCAACCGCTGTTGGCAAGCGCTCAGACGTGGTTTATTCGATAGCCATTGGTAATAGTGCTGCATAAAGCGCGGCAATACCACCGTCACTTCATTCTCTAACGTTGATGCGTTAACGATAGGGCGACTGACTGAATCAGACAACTGCGTCATAAAACCTCCGATTTGGGTTATAGGCGTACTTGTTTTTCAGGGCGTTACATTGAGCGTCTTACCGTAATAACGGGTTTATTTACTAACTTTTTCTTTAACAACCAATAAGTTTTAGCCAAAAACTTAGGCACACGGTGGCTAATCGTTATGCCATGGTCTGTGATATCAATGCTGGTTTTGTGGACGCGTTAGACGAAGTTAATGGCCGTACCCTCTCACCCGTTACCACATCAGCTTTTGGCGAGTTGGTTGATATTAGCGCTTCATCAAGCGGTTGCGCAGAGATACCAAGCACTTGATAAAACATCGTAAGCAGCTGTAATGCGGCACGCTGCCATGAGAAACCTGCGACCTGTTCACTCGCTTTATCACGCATCTTGGCCAACTGCTGTTGTTTTGGCAAATGACGAACCATCTCGATAAACGCTGCATTATCGCCTAAAGTAACCGTTTGGCCGCACTCTGGAGTCACGAGTAGCGCCGCTGCTGCGTCATGATACGCAAAAACTGGCAAGCCTGATGCCATGGCTTCTGTCACGACATTACCAAAGGTTTCGATTTGACTGGCAAACACAAACGCATCGCAGCTTGCATAATGCACTGCGAGTATATGACCAGTTTGAAATCCGGCAAAAATAATACTGTCATCGCCTTGGTATTGGCTTTCTAGCCGCGCTTTATCAGGGCCATCACCCACGATGACAAGTTTGACATCACGATGTAACTGCGCTAGTTGCAAGGCTTTAAAGCCTTCAATGACCGTGTCAATACCTTTTTCCGGTGATACTCGACCAGCATATAATAAGACCGTGGTTTCATCACCCGCGCCCCATTTTTCACGCAGTGCTAGCGAGCGATGGGTTGGCGAAAACTTCTGTGTATCGACACCGCGACCTACTTGGTACAGACGCTTAAAACCAAACTGTGATAATTGTTGTTCGGTGGTCTGGCTTGGTACACAGGTCGCATGACAGTGGTTATGAAAGTGCTTCATATAGCCCAATAATGGCCACGCTAACACCTTCCAACCAAAATAACGGCTAAAATCGTGAAATGCGGTATGATAACCGGCACTGACTTTGACCCCACAGCGTTTGGCTGCCATCAAGGCCGCGAATCCCAACGGCCCTTCCGTCACGATATGCACGATATCCGGCTGACACTGACGAATTTGCTGGTATAAAAATCGATAGCAAGGCAATCCCATGCGCAAATGTGGGTAGTATGGAATTGGCAAGCTACTAACCTGGTTATCCTCATTGACCGCCATAAAATTGGCACGGGCGCTGAGACGTTCCGCCTCAATCTGTTCGCCCTGACTTGGACGAATCAAGGTAATGCGATGCCCCATTTGCTTGAGTTGCTGCAATATGGCATACATACTCGAAGCCACGCCATTGATATCTGGCAACCAGGTTTCGGTCACCACCATGATATGCAAACTTGGTAAATTTACTGGTGGTGGTGAGTCTGCATTTGTCGCCACTGATAAAGCATTACCGTAGCGCATATCCTTAGCAACTGACGTCCATCCATGGACAGCCGAGTCTTGGCTTTTATACAAGGGGCTAAGCGTCATTGTCATCCGTTTGGTTCTCGCTAATTCATCTAACACATAAAGTGAACTGGCACTTTAAAGGTCTATCGCATGAGTATAAGCTTGCGGATTGACAATGACGTGTCAATTTGATAACAGTTTGATGACAGTCGGTATGACTGCCGAAAAATTGCCCTTGGCGGCCATCGCTAATTCACGCCTTATCGCGCATGGAGACACTAACGTAACGGGTCATTTTTTGCTACAATGCGGTTTTTCTCTTACCTTTGCTATCGCTTATGTCAACGCCCACACTTACCCGCGAACCCACCTTACTTGTACTTACTCACGCGCCCGACCATGCCAACACTGCTTTGGGTTTGGACTTTGCCCGCGAGTTTTGTATGGATTGGCAAGCACAGCATAACGAGCCGATTGATTTACAGATTTTTTGCTATAGCGAAGCCGTTACACTCGCCAATCGCTTAATTTGGTTGCCCGCTGACTTGCCGAATGTGGCAAAAGAATGGCAAAAACTTGCAATTCAATTTAATCTAACTATTCAAGTCTGTGTGAGTACCGCGTTAGCACGTGGTGTCGTCGATGCAGAAAATGCACAACGTCACGGCCTAGATGGTGACAATATCGCAGAGGGGTTTGCCCTCGTTGGGCTTGGTGAGTTGGCCATGCACTTACACCATTATCAACATGTGCGACAGTTCTAACTGACTGCGCATTGTGTTGGCAAGTTTGTTGAGGGCTATTAAGGGAAAACGATGAAATTATTAATACAGATTGAAGCGGCCACAGAGTTACTGTGTCATGAAGCGTTGTCCATGGCATTTGCCTTAGCGGCATTTGACCATGAGATACAGTTACAACTTGGTAGCCCATTATTAGCGTGGTTAATGGCACACCCTGAGGGTAAGCTTGGCAAAATGTTAAGCTCACTCGAGCTATACGATATGCCACCCGCTTGGGTCGATACTTTGGGGATGACAGCCTTGGCTAATTGGCAAAAGACCCAACCGCAAGCCTACGCTTGGCAAACGCAAATTCAGCCAATGCCCACTATTACATCACAAGCTGAATTCGACACCACCTTTACGTTGTGATGACTATGTTTTCGATGATTAACACGAAGGAGAACTGCTGACCATGACACTGCAATTAGACGCGGATGGCCATTTGGTGAATCATTTGGATTGGTCTATTGAAACCGCCCAACAGCTAGCTGATACCTTGGATGTGACTTTAACGGAGGAACATTATGCAGTGCTAATGGCAGTGCGTTCGTATTACGACCAGTTTGGCCACCCACCGACCACACGCCCCTTGATTAAATACCTAAGCCAACAGCTACCTGCCCTACAGCTAGACAATACCAAACTACAAACGCTATTTAATACCGGACTTGTTGCACGTCATGTCAACCGCTTGGCCGGACTACCCAAACCTGCTAACTGTTTATAACTCATTTATAAATTCGTTATCATTAGCGGAAGTGGCTAAATGTGACTAGCTTTTTTTTAGCTATTTTGGGTCATAGGGCACTAAGTTATCATAGCCAATACTCTGACCGGTATCACCGCTAAAGCCTTGCTGACGCCAGACCTCAAACAAAGTAATCGCCACACTATTGGACAAGTTTAGACTACGTGATGTTGGCAACATTGGCAGACGAAGCCAATTGTCTGCGCCAATACTGCTACGCACCTCATCGGTCAAGCCTGCCGTTTCAGAGCCAAACACCAATGCCACGTTTTGTACTGGGCTAAAATCTTGCTCATACAGCGACTTACTAAGCTTAGTGGTCAAAGCCACAATACGTTCCACCCCTGCGCCTTGTAACGCAGATAAAGCGGCCTGCCAACTCTCATGCACTTGTAAATTCGCCCATTCATGGTAATCAAGCCCAGCGCGGCGCAACTTTTTATCTTCAAGCTCAAACCCCAATGGCTTTACCAAATGCAATAATGCACCGGTATTGGCACACAGACGAATAATATTACCCGTATTGCTAGGCATTTTAGGTTCGAATAATACCACATGAATCATACAAGGATTCCTATCTTTCCTATATTGAGGATATTATAAACGCTATTTAATTTTAATAAGTAATATTTAATAACCGGGGCGATAGTTAACTTATTTAGATGCACTATTCAATAAATAAACGCCTTTCTAACGCTTTTTTTACAACTTGGTTAAAATTGTTACACTAACGCTATAGTCGACATTGGTATGATTTATTAAGATTAGGTTACCGAGGTTAGCAAATCTATTGAGAATTGTTAGGTTGGATTATCAGACTAACCGGTATATTACTAGTAAGTTTAACCTAAAATTAACAACACTGTTGAGGAATGACTCATGAAAAAATTACTTATCGCCACTGTTGCTTCAGTATTTGTATTAACTGGTTGTAATACTATCAAAGGTTTTGGTCAAGACGTTGCAAAAACCGGTGATGCAGTAACCAATACAGCACAAAAAACTGAAAACAAACTATAATTTTAACACAGCTTAGTTTTGCTAAGCATGGCGGTTAATTTATAAAAAAACCCATCATATTGTATGATGGGTTTTTTGTTACCATGAATTAATTATACATTACGTGGTAAATTCTCTGGTAAATAACAACGTAGGTAAGCAATCACTGCGGTTACCGCTTCTTGGCGATAAGCATCGTTAATTTCTTTATCTGAGCGATAGGCTAGCATGAAGATACCATTGATGATACCGTAGGCGACTAGTAGCTGTTTATGGATGCTATCTAAGGTCGGCATTTTGTATTGTTCAGCCAAGTTGTTATACACTAACTGACTGATTTCTTTTTCTATCTCGCTACCAAAATCATTACCCTCAAAATAGATCGGAAGAGCGTCGTGTAGGGAAAGAGTGTCTTCGCCTGTGTAGAT
>CALJUC010000012.1 GCA_937975585.1 uncultured Moraxella sp.
TTTTAGCAAAACGCTTCCATCGACACTACCGACACGGCCTTGTAGCCAAAGCTGGTTATCTTCGCTAATTTGGGCAAAGCCTGCAATCGGTACCTGGCAACCACCTTGCAAATGACGGTTCATGGCACGTTCCGCCACCACACACAAACGGCTTGGCTCATGATTGAGCGGCGCAAGCAACGCAAGTACCTCGGCATCATCGGCTCGACATTCGATCGCCAATGCCCCTTGTCCAACCGCAGGCAAACTGACGTCTGTGGCCAATTCATGGCGAATACGCTCGCCCAACCCAAGGCGTAATAGTCCACTGGTGGCCAATATAATCGCGTCATACTCCCCTGCATCGAGTTTTGATAAACGCGTACCGACGTTACCACGCAAACTGATAATCTGTAAATCGGGGCGATATTGTTGTATTTGGCATTGGCGACGTAGGCTTGATGTGCCTAAGCGTGCACCTTGTGGCAACTCATCCAGACTGGCAAATTGATTGGATACAAACGCATCGGTCGGACGCTCACGCTCACAATACGCGCCCAAGATTAGACCCTCTGGCAGCTCCATCGGTACATCCTTTAATGAATGCACCGCGATATCAGCGCGTTTTTCATACAAGGCTTGTTCCAACTCTTTGACAAATAGCCCTTTACCACCGATTTTTGCTAGGGGCGTATCAAGAATTTTATCACCTTTGGTCACCATCGGTACCAAATTGACCGTTAGGCCTGGATATAACACCTGTAAGCGCGCTTGGATATACTCAGCCTGCCATAACGCGAGTGGACTTTGGCGGGTAGCAATATTTAAAGTAGTCATGGTTGGAACAGTGGTAGACATAATCGACTCAATACGTTGGATAAAAAAATGCCTAATAAGACAAGCTATTAGGCATTAGTATAGCACCAAACTACGCGAATAACGCGCTTGTTGGTGGCTACTGACTAGACGTTTTGGATACGGTCACGTAGCATCGGTAGGTGACGACGACTGACCGCTAAACGCTCTGGCAAATCTTTAAATTTAACCTGATATTGACCTTGGTCAACCACTTCTAGCATCTCAAGGTAAGCCAAGTTAATCAAGGCATTACGATGAATCCGGAAGAACAAATCGCCAAACTCTTGCTCAAGCTCTTTGAGTGTTTCATCAATCAGTACCGTACCATTCTTGTGGCGTACTTGCACATATTTTTGATCGGCCGTGAAGTAATAAATATCCCCCAGCGGAATCAATTCAACGCCACGATGGGTACGCGCAGCAATGTGTTGACGCATATTAGTCGCGGTCGGTTCTTCAAGGCGACGAATTTCATTTAGCTGCGCCGAGTTTAGGGTTGAGGCACGATTAAGTGCTTGACTCAATTCTTCACGGTTGGCAGGTTTTAGCAAATAGCCAATGGCATGCGCCTTAAAGGCAGCAATGGCATAGTGATCGTATGCCGTGACAAAAATAATCGCCGGTGGATTATCTAACTCATTGAGTTCTTTGGCCGCACGAATACCGTCCATCTCAGGCATACGGATATCGAGTAATATCACATCTGGATGTGTTTGTTTGACCGCTTGTATCGCCTCTATACCAGTCGTGGCTTGGGCGACAACCTCGTGGCCTTCTTCTTTAACAATGCGAGTTAAACGCTCACGTGCTAATGGCTCATCATCGCACACCACAACTCTCATCATTGTATCTCCTTATGGACAAATCATCCAAGATAATGCACATTTGGCTATCTAATCAGCGCAGACTTCGCGCGGATTACCTGATTTGTCTACCCTCTTATCTATAAAAGACCGACAACCGGTAAAATTAATCAATTCTTTCTAATATATCACAGATTTTTATTTGTATTGAATTCAAAACAGCGATAAATTCACTTTTTTATGCCGCATAAATACTGATAGTTTACTAAATTCTAGCCTTTTCAAAATCGCTATATGATGTTCACTATTCATCAAGACTTAGACTAATAAAGATAGCTTATCCTATACCAAAGTCAAGGTAACAGCTACTTATAAAAATCCCTCGTTTAAAAAGCCACATCCTTTAACGGGTATGTGATATAGGTGCTAATCGCCGTGTGGTCAGCCTCAGCATACACCAACGAACGTTCCCCAAAGTGATGGCGTAAAATCTCAGTTTGCACACTAAAATCAATGCTATCCTCTAGATTAGCAAAAATCTCGGCCTGTCCTGAGGTTGGCATTGGTGTACTGACCGCTATTTTTACCGCATTATTAATCCAATCAATGCGAATGGTTAAGGTAATCGGTGAGGTAGTGCGCTCTACCACCAACACAATCATACGCTCAATGACAGACTGTAGACACCGTGAACTAATCACCATGTCATACAGTAAATCTTCATTGGGAAATTCCCAGTTTACCGTTAATTTATCTTCAAAGCGATATTGTTCAATATTCAGATAATTTTTGCACAACTCAATCTCATCGAGCAAGGCCACTTCACGGCTTTCATCAAAACTTGCGCGGTATAGATTTGACACCTGGCGCACCAACAACTCGGCTTCTTTAGGATTTACCTCAATCAGATACTGCATTGAGTTTAACATATTAAAGAAAAAATGCGGCGTTAAGCGGGCTTTTAGCAGTTCGTTTTGTTCGATAAGTTTTTGTTGATAACGCTGTTGACGCTCACTGATGCGTTTGTATTGTAATTGGTTATACGCAAAAAATACGATAATTGTCAATATCGCCATCACGATACTAATGGCTAAGGTTTGTAAAAAGTTCGCTAGGGTATCAGCAAGGTCAAATAACCAATACATCATGAGCTTACTAAACACGGTGGTGATAAATATCCCAATCGACACCACTATCAGCATATGTACCAGTGCGTACAACATGGGTAGCTTACCCAAGCGCTTGGCATTCATGTCAATATATGACACAAACATGATGGTCAAGGGCAAGATAAGACAAACCGCATACACCACTGGCTCAATGCTAAATTCCCATGAGGTGGGGCGAAATGCATTCGTAAAGATCGACCCCAGGATAAAAAAGCTGGCAAACAGTATCCAAAAACAACGGCTACGTGCACCCTTAAAGGTCGGGGGATACTGTCTAGGTCGCTCCACTTTGAGAAATGGTGGCTTGTCGAGGGTTGGGTTTGATATACTATTACGATTGTTTTGCTTTACTGCAGACGTTACCGCAGATTGCAAGTTTTTTGGTAATAGTCTCATCACTTCTCCTCTCAATTGACCCAACTATCATGGACATATTATGAGCAATAATTTATCAGCCGATTCTAACACATCTAGTATGTGGGGTGGTCGCTTTAGTGAAGCCACTGACAGCTTTGTAGCAGAGTTTACTGCCTCAGTTAACTTTGACCAGCGCTTTGCTAATCAAGATATTGACGGTTCGATTGCCCATGCCACCATGTTGGGTAAAGCCGGTATTATCACTGACGCAGAAAAAGCGCAAATTGTCGCAGGTTTGGAGCAAGTTAAGCAAGAAATTGCTGACGGTACGTTTGTCTGGTCAGTCGCGTTAGAAGACGTTCATATGAATGTCGAGTCACGCTTGACCGCCATCATTGGCGATGTCGGCAAAAAATTACACACCGGTCGTAGCCGTAACGACCAAGTTGCGACCGATATTCGTCTGTATTTGCGTGACCAAACCGATATTATTTTGGGTTTATTAAAACGCTTACAAACGGGTTTGTTGGACTTGGCAAGTCAGCACACAGACACGATTATGCCGGGCTTTACCCATTTACAAACCGCGCAACCTGTCAGCTTTGGTCACCACGTGATGGCGTGGTTTGAAATGCTGATGCGTGATAGCCAACGCTTTATCGATGGCCGTAAACGTATCAACCAATTACCCCTTGGTAGCGCAGCATTGGCTGGTACGACCTACCCGATTGACCGTCATTATACGGCAGCGCTTTTGGGCTTTGAGGGCGTGACCGAGAACTCACTGGATGCCGTATCGGATCGTGACTTTGCCATTGAGTTTGCCAGTACGGCCAGTATCTTGATGATGCATTTATCACGCATGAGTGAGGAAATCATCCTATGGATGTCCGCACAGTTTGGCTTTGTCCAAGTGCCTGATCGCTTCTGTACTGGCTCATCGATTATGCCACAAAAGAAAAACCCCGACGTACCAGAACTGGTTCGTGGTAAAGCCTCGCGTGTGTTTGGTGACTTGGTGACCTTGTTAACCTTGATGAAAAACCAACCATTGGCGTACAACAAAGACAACCAAGAAGACAAAGAGCCATTGTTTGATGTGGTCGATACCTTGACCGGTTCACTACTGGCATTCGGTGATATGTTACCAAACCTTGTACCAAACAAAGACAACATGCGTGCTGCCACCATGAAAGGCTATGCAACAGCGACCGACTTAGCGGATTACTTGGTGCGTAAGGGCTTGCCATTCCGTGATGCGCACGAAGTCGTGGGTAAAGCGGTTGGTCTTGGCGTGAGCAAAGGCGTGGACTTGAGCGAGTTAAGCTTGGCTGAGTTACAAAGCTTTAGTGATCTAATTGGGGATGATGTGTTTGAATACCTAACCCTAGAAGGTTCACTCAATGCCCGTGATCATATCGGCGGCACCGCACCAAATCAAGTCAAACAAGCTATCGAGCGTGGTCGTGTACGTTTGGCTGGTTTAGTCACTCAATAAAATGCCAAAACTTTTTTCCTACGGCACCCTGCAACAAGCTAATGTCCAATTGGCAACTTTTGGGCGTTTGCTTGTTGGTCGACCCGATACGTTACTTGGTTATCAGTTGGGTGAAGTCGCAATTACAGACCCGGATGTCATCGCGAAAAGTGGTAAAACACATCACCCTATGTTAATTCACACTCGCAATCCCCATGATAAGGTCAAAGGTGTGATTTTTGATATTACCGATGACGAGCTTGACCAAGCCGATTGCTATGAAGTCGATAATTACGCCCGTATCGAAGCGAGATTTGAAAGTGGTACAACCGCTTGGATTTATGCCGATGCTAACGATCTAAACAATCAATGAACCTAACCAAAGTACGAACAGGATTAAAAAATGGAAACTTATAACCCTGCTGACCATATGGTCATGTGCCGTAAATACAAACAAAACCTACCAAAACTCCCAAAACCACCTTTCCCAAATAAGCTAGGCGAAGAAATTCAAAATACGATTTCGGCCAAAGCTTGGCAAGAGTGGCTTGAACACCAAACCATGCTCATCAATGAGAACCATTTGAGCATGATTGACCCAGAAGCCAAGAAATTCTTAACCGAACAACGCAACAAATTTTTTGATAACGAAGACTACGAACGTCCAAAAGGTTGGACGGCACAAAAATAATCGAGCGTTAAAGTCATCAATGACAAAAAACCCCAAGTCAGATAACTTGGGGTTTTTGCTTTTTTTTGGTGTACCACGATATCAGCAAATAGGCCAATAGATAGACTATCAGCCCTGCCTAAACAATACTTAGGCTTGAGCTTCTTCTTTGCGCGCAGTAAGTTTTTCACGGATACGCGCTGATTTACCAGAACGCTCACGTAGGTAGTACAATTTAGCACGACGTACATCACCACGGCGTTTCACTTCGATGCCCGCGATCAATGGTGAATGAGTTTGGAATGCACGCTCAACACCAACGCCGCTTGAGATTTTACGAACGGTGAAAGCTGAGTTTAAGCCACGGTTACGTTTTGCGATAACCACGCCTTCGAACGCCTGTAGACGCTCACGGTCGCCTTCGCGAACTTTAACTTGTACGACAACGGTGTCACCAGGGCCAAAGCTTGGTACGTCAGTTTTTAATTGACCTTGTTCGATGGCTTGTACTAAAGGATGTTTGTTGCTCATGAGATAACTCCTCATCTGGGGCTAGAGGCTGGCTGCGGCACGTTTTATATCGTGGCAAAAATCGCATAAACCCCGTTAATATCGTGTACCAAATGACAATGTCGTCAGACGGTACTTTGTCTGTAATCCGTCAAGTGGATAAATCTGTGTCGGTTACCCGTTTAGTTTTTGCTAATCTTGGCGCGGGTAAGCCATTTATGCTGTTCTTTAGTCGGTGTGAACGCTTGCCACAAGTCTGGACGCTTATCCATAGTACGTTTCACCTGCTCAACAAACCGCCATTCTGCGATATTGGCATGATGACCTGATACCAATACCTCTGGTACATTAACGCCATTAAAGCTAAGCGGCTTGGTATATTGCGGATAATCGAGCAAGCCATCAACGAATGAGTCTTGCTGCGCTGATAAGTCATCGCCCATCACATCAGGCAAACGGCGTATCAAGCTATCCATCAATACCATCGCAGGTAACTCGCCACCGGTCAGTACATAGTCACCGATGGAACATTCGATATCGACATATTGGTCGAGTAAACGCTCATCAATGCCTTCGTAGCGGCCACATAGCAAAATCAGTCCGTCTAACTGACCGAGTTCCACCACCATGGGTTCACTCAAGGTCTTGCCTTGCGGCGATAAGTACACCACTGGGCATACTTTTCCGCGACTCGCTGCTTGCTGTTTGGCAAAAACGATGGCTTTTTCTAACGGTTCAGCCATCATCACCATACCAGCACCGCCACCAAACGGACGCTCATCGATACGACGATAATTGTCTGTGGTAAAGTCACGCGGGTTGATTAATAACACTTCAGCTTGTTGCCGTGTCAATGCGCGTCCGGTGATGCCATACTGGCTCATCGCGGTAAACATCTCAGGCAAAATACTAATCACGGCAAAAAACATTACGATTTACCCCAATTAGTCCGCTTATTAATAATCAACGCCCCAATCCACCCGTAAGGTTTTTTGAGACAAATCCACGTCAACCACGGTTTGCTTGTGCCACGGAATTAGACGTTCTTCGCTGTCCACGCTATCGCTAGTGGGTTCAACCACCATGATGGCATGGGCACCTGTTTCAAACAATTCTTTGACGCGTCCTAGCACCACGTTATCGGGTTCGCTAATCACGGTCAAACCAACCAAATCTGCCCAATAGTACTCGTCTTCCGCCAAGTCCGACAAGTTGCCTTTGTCCGCCCACAGCTGCACACCAAACATGGTTTCGGCTGCGTTGCGATCCGGCACTTCATTGAGCTGTACCACATAACCCTTGCCTTGTGCGCGCCAGTTTTTTACTGTTAAGGTCTTTTGACCCAACGCCGTCTGGATAACCCAAGGTTGCATTGCAAAAATCGCTTCACGGTCTTCGGTATAACTAAATAGCCACAACCAACCCTGAATGCCGTAGGGCTTTTTGAGCTCACCGACTTTTACCAGGTTATTTTGAGGGGTATTTGTCATCGACCAGTTCCGCGGTACAGGTTAAGGGTAACTCAACTAGCAATTAAGCAGTTGCTTGAGTTTTGCTGTAGCTTTTGAACAAAGCAGCAACGCGGTCAGAAGGTTGCGCGCCTTTGTTAATCCAAGCTTGGTAAGCGTCAGTGTCGATACGAACTGGCACTTCTTGGCCTTGAGCTAGTGGGTTAAAGAAACCGATGTTCTCGATGTAACGACCGTCACGTGCATTGCGTGAGTCGGTTACCACGATTTGGTAAAATGGGCGTTTTTTTGCACCGCCGCGTTGTAAACGGATAACTACCATATGATTCTCTCTATTGAATGTAAATTCAGTGGTTAGAGCCTAGTTTAAGCCTATTAAAATGGCTTAGTTACGATTGCCCTAAACGTCTGTGAAAACTTTGCCAAACGTCTGCTAACCATAGCAGTTGTCTAGCGCCCGCGTTTAGGTACACCAAAAAGGGCAACATTTTAGCATATTTTTAATCAAAGCAACAGTTATTTTAGGGATTTAATAGTTTTTTTGTAAAAAAAACGGACACCGCTAAACCCGTAGCCGTGTCCGTATAATGTGAGAGATTTTAATAAGGTTTTTTAAACTTATTTGTCCAAATACAACCGCTTAGCGGACAAACATTTCTATCGCCACATACACAGCGGCACCGGCCAAATAACCACTCAGCGCAAGCCAAGTGATTTTTTTGAGATACCACATGAATGGGATTTTTTCCATGCCCATCGCGGCCACGCCTGCGGCTGAACCGATAATCAAACAGCTACCACCGGTACCCGCACAATACGCCAAAAATTCCCAAAATAGGCCATTTTGGCGAAACGCTTCCAAACGTGCCATATCAGCCACGCCCGCTTGTGCCGCTTGGGCAATACTGGCATCGGTTGCTAATGGGTACATATTCATCGCACCTGCGACTAAGGGCACGTTGTCGATGACTGAGGACAATAAACCAATCATCACGTTAATCACATAGATATTGCCAAAGCGGTTATCAAGCCAAGTTGCCACATCGGTCAATAAACCACCCGTTGCCAAGGCCGCGACTGACAATAAGATACCTAAGAAAAACAAGATACTTGGCATGTCAATACGTGATAGAACGCCTTCGACCCCGATACGCTCGCGGATATAGTCGTCTTGATGACGGTGCATGATTTCGGTGACAATCCACAACACCGCCAAACCAAACAATACCCCGACATACGGCGGCAGATGGGTTAAGGTCTTGAACACCGGTACAAATGCCAACGAGCCTAGACCTAAGCCAAATACCCACTTACGTTTACTATCGCTCACTTCTTGCTGGGCATTGTGCTTAATCAAGGCTTTTAGGTTATCAATACGCTGTGGTACTGGAATACTGTCCGCCGGTACAAACTCGCTGTGAGAAAAATCAGGCGTTTGACCGCCATGCGCCATCGGTGCTGTGATGGTTTGGCCTTTCAGCTGTAAACTCACCAACGCCAATGGCACCAAGGTACAAACGATACTTGGCAAGAATACATTAAACATAATCCCCGTCGCGGTAATCTGCCCACCAATCCACAACATGGTCGTGGTCACATCGCCAACAGGTGACCAAGCACCACCGGCATTCGCGGCAATCACAATCATACCGGCAAAGTACCAACGCATTTTTTGGTCGCTAATCAGCTTGGCAACCAATGAAATCATCACAATCGTGGTGGTCAAGTTATCGAGTAGTGAGGATAAGAAAAACGTCAGAATGGTGATAACCCACAGTAGCTTACTGGCGTTTTGGGTGGTGATTTTCTCGGTAATCACACGGAAACCATCGTGGGCGTCGATCAGTTCAACAATCGCCATCGCCCCCATCAAGAAAAATAAAATTTCGGCAATTTCGGCCAAATGTTCACGCAACTCTTCGCTAATGAAGTGTAGCGCTTCGGTGTGCCCGTGTACATGGGCGAGCATCGGATCAATTTTGGCTAATTCATCCACACCGAACATTAAAGTTACCCACAATATAATTGCGGTGAGTAGCGCACTGGCGGCTTTATTAATATAGACTTGGTGTTCGAGGGCAATCGCCAGATAGCCCAATATAAACACCGTTGCAATCACCATATAGATGGCCATAACCACCCCTCTTTGTGTTAGTTACAATCCCTGTTATCTGTGTCCTTTGGCCAAACGTATAAATATTTGCACCAAGAGCGGCATTATACGGTAAAATTACGCACCTGTTCTAGACAACAACCGAATCAAGGAACTCTTATGAGCCAACCGACCCTGATTATCCCTGCCATCGACTTAAAAGATGGCAAGTGTGTACGCCTAAAACAAGGCCGTATGGAAGATGATACCGTATTTAGTGATGATCCTGTTGCTATGGCCGACCGCTGGGTCAAAGAAGGCGCGCGTCGTTTGCATTTGGTCGATTTGAATGGTGCATTTGACGGTGTGCCTGTGCATAAAGATGTCGTGACCGCGATTGCCAAAGCGCACCCAACCTTGCCAATCCAGCTAGGCGGTGGTGTACGTAGCTTATCGACCATCGAGCACTACTTAGCGGCCGGTCTGACTTATATCATCATCGGTACCAAAGCGGTAGAAAACCCAGAATTCGTTGACGAAGCGTGTCGCGAATTTGCCGGTCATATTATCGTGGGTATCGATGCCAAAGACGGTATGGTCGCCACCCATGGTTGGGCAAATGTGACAGACATCAAAGCAGTGGACTTAGCCAAACGTTTCCGTGATGCAGGCGTATCATCAATCGTGTATACCGATATCGCGCGTGACGGTATGATGCAAGGCGTGAACGTTGAGCAAACCGTAAATCTCGCCCGCGATGGTGGCTTACCGGTTATTGCATCAGGCGGCGTGACCGATTTGCAAGATATCGAAAACCTAAAACCATACAGCGAGTACTTAGCCGGTATCATCACGGGTCGTGCCATCTATGAAGGCACCCTTGATATCGCATCTGCACAGGCTTTGCTTGATAGCTAAATTAAAGCGATTTGGCTGACAAACAACCTATTTGGTTAACATGTAAAAACCCACGTCATATCGTGGGTTTTTACATGTTTGCCGTTAAGTTTTGGGGCTTTTTTAACCAATAATTCGTCTAAAGGTTAAATTTATTCGTCCCTCTTTGACTTTTTTGGTTTTGGGTAAGCTATGTAGCCAATACTGTTGGGTATTCCCCGCCATCACGATGAGCTGTCCTGAGGTGAGCGGCAACTCAACTTTGTCCTTGGTATGGCGATGTTTAAACACAAACTTACGTGTCGCACCCAAGGATACTGACGCGATAATGCTCTGCTGGCCCAATTCTTTTTCGTTATCGGCATGATAGCCCATACCATCCTCACCGCTTGGGTAGTAATTGAGCAAACAGGCATTAAACTCGGTACCAAGTCCCTGTTTGGCAAGCATGACTTCAATCTGCTGTTTCAACTTCCATAACTGCTCTGTCCACGGCACGGCTGTCTTTAGCTGCCCCGAATAGTGATAGTCTTTGTCGCTCATCCACACGATTTGGCGATTGGTGATATGGGTTTTGCCAAACAAGGTCACGACATCATGCTGCCACGGCAATTCGGCTAACAGTTGCTGATACCACCATTCTGGCACATCAATGACTTGCCCAAAGTCATACACCTGTCCATCATAGGGCAGTAAATTGTGTGTCGAGTCGGCAGCAAATAAATCCATCAGGGATGTTTAGTTTAAGGCGTCTAGTATCAATTCGGCACACAGCTCGGGTGCTTCCATCGGCAATAGATGACCATATTTTGACAAGGTGATAATGCGCTCGGCTGGGACAAACTTTTCCCACGTTTGGCGTACTTCATCGCTAATAAACATACTCGGCTTGCCAATAATTAAGGTCACTGGGACTTTATCTGCGCGTATCACTTGCTCAAGTGCGTCCATGATAAAGGGCATACCAAAGTAATTGGCCAACTCTTGCGCCGGTGGGAACTTTAATACCCAATCATGCCCATGCGCGGAGCTGCCTTGCTCTAATGGCGCTAAGCTATTGGTGGCATAGGTTTGCAGATGGTCATCGCTGATACGTTTATAGGCTTTGTGTTCGCGCAAATGCTGATAATAGGCCTCGACACTTGGCCAAGTCGCAGGTTTTTTCAGCGTGCTTTTGAAGGGTTCTTGGGTAAGTTTCAGCGTCTTTGGCGTTAAGTTGTACAGTAGGGCTTGGCGCTTGGTAAAAGTGACCGGCTCAAGTAAAAACAGCTGACTAAACAATTCAGGACGCTTGGCAGCCGCCATGGTTGTCGCCGTCGCGCCTTGTGAATGACCAATCCCAATGACAGGCTTGTCTTGGGTCTGCTCCAAAAACTGAATCAATAATTCAGCATCTTGCTCACGGGTATTTTTAAAGCTTGTCGGCGTATCGACCCATTCGCCACGCATGGCCAACGCACTGATATTGAGTTTTTCATGGAGCGCATTGAGTAAGGGTGCATACACACCCACGGCAAAGCCATTACCGCCATAAAAGTGCGCGGTTTGCTGTGCTTTGGGATTGCTCATGGTAAAGTAACGGGCAGTTTTACCATTTAAGATGCGTGTATGTGCGTCCATGCGTTGTGTTTCCTTTTTTATCTATGATGAGTTAGGCCAATCCTCTAGGGCAAATTAATTATCTTCTCCCAAGAAGCCACCACTTTGACGTTGCCACAATCTAGCATACACGCCACCTTGCGCCAATAACTCACTGTGACTGCCTTGCTCAATAATCCGTCCTTTGTCCATCACCACCAATCTATCGAGTGCGGCAATCGTTGATAAACGGTGGGCAATCGCAATCACGGTCTTACCGGCCATCATCTCATTTAAGCTATCAGTAATCGCGTGTTCAACCTCGGAGTCCAATGCCGACGTCGCTTCATCAAGGAGCAAAATCGGGGCGTTTTTGAGCATAACGCGGGCGATGGCAATGCGTTGACGCTGGCCGCCTGATAGCTTAACACCACGTTCACCGACTTGGGTATCAAGACCGGTACGACCTGTGGCATCGCTAAGCTGCTCAATAAATTCCCACGCATGCGCTTGTTTCGCCGCGGCGATAATTTCTTCATCAGTCGCATCCGGACGACCATAGGCGATGTTCTCGCGTACCGTACGATGCAGCAGTGAGGTATCTTGGGTCACCATACCGATTTGTTGACGTAAGCTGTCTTGGGCGACGGTGGCAATATCTTGCCCATCAATTAAAATCGCCCCGCCATCGACATCATAAAACCGCAGTAGCAAGTTGACCAAGGTTGATTTACCTGCACCACTGCGTCCGACTAGGCCGATTTTTTCACCCGGTTTGATATGCAGATTAAAGTCATCGAGTAGCTTTTGTACCGCTATGCCTTGCTCGGTTTTGCTGCCTTTTTTGCCATAGTTAAAGTCAACACGGCTAAACGCGATATTACCTTGGGTCACCACCAACTCACCCGCATTTGGCTTATCTACCACGGTGTGCGGTTTGGACAAGGTGCGCATACCGTCTTGTACCGTGCCGATATTTTCAAACAAGCTCGCGGTTTGCCACATAATCCAATGCGTCAAGCCATTAAGGCGCATCGCCATCGCCGTTGCTGCGGCAATCGCACCGACACTTAGGCCCTGATTTGCCCATAAATACAAGCCCAATGCCACCGTTGAGCCAACCATTAAAACATTGGTGACGTGATTGACGACTTCTAGGCGTGACACCCAGCGCATTTGGTCATGCACCGTGTCCATGAATTGGTTCATCGCATCTTTGGCATACTTCATTTCGCGGCGCGAATGGCTAAATAGCTTTACGGTGGTGATGTTGGCATAAGCATCGGTCACGCGACCGGTCATCAAGGCACGCGCATCCGCTTGTCGACTGGCCGAGTCACGCAACTTCGGAATAAAATACGTAATTGTGGCAACGAAAGTCACCATCCAACCCAAAAATGGTAATAACAACCAACTATCTAGGCTCGCCAAAATCACACCACTACTGACAAAGTACACCAACACATACACCAACATATCCGCAATGGTGATAATGGTATCGCGCACCGCCAGTGCCGTCTGCATGACCT
The DNA here is from genome assembly GCA_937975585.1 of uncultured Moraxella sp. Lineage (GTDB taxonomy): Bacteria > Pseudomonadota > Gammaproteobacteria > Pseudomonadales > Moraxellaceae > Faucicola. The sequence continues at coordinate 13,389 of CALJUC010000012.1, forward strand.
TGGCAGACACCCGGCCAGAAAACTCGTCTTGATAAAACTGCATCGACTGACCAAGCATCTGACGGTGAAAGCGCCAACGCATCTGCATCGGAAACACACCTTGCAAGGTTTGAAAATGCACCAAAGATGCAAGCCCAACCCACACAGGGCTTAATAACAGCACTGCGACCATCATCAGTAGCAGGTTGGCTTTTTGTGCCCACAACTCAGCGGGCGAATATTGCCCTAGCCAATCGACAATTTGCCCAATCCATGCGTACAGTAGCGACTCATAGATACCCGTCAACGCGGTCAGGAACATAAACAAAAAAATCCAGCCACGCAAACCCTTGGTACATGCCCATAAGAACTTTAGAAAACTATCCGTGGGTAGCACATAGTCATCATCGGGATACGGGTTAAGCCGAGATTCAAAAAAGCGCATGATTGCCATAAAAAAATGCCTGTTACAAAAAGCCTGTTATTATTATGCTAGCGGCTAAACAAGAGGAAGCAAAACCGTGGATTACGAATGGGGTGATAATGGGGGTCATCTTATGCTATTAAAACGATTTTGTCAGAAAAATGCTACAATAGCATGGTATGCCCTTGTGCCGCGATTCATTATGCAACACAGTTAATGCTTTTCAACGATGCGCGTCTGCTATGCGCGCCATACTAGAGTAATCATTAGGAACGACTATGCCACTAGAAAGCATCGCTATCAACAACTTTGAAAAAAATGCCATCGATGACCCTTTATTAAAGACGCGCCTTGAGCAGCTTTATGACAGCTCACCGGATTTTGACAACGGTGAAACCGCCATTAAGGTCTTCGAAAAATGGTTTGGCAAAGGCGCAAAACTGTACGTAGGGATGTTTAATGCACGTCCAATTGCCGCGCTGCTGGTCACCGATGATGGGATTGATGGGCAACGTCGCTTACAAAACATCGTGGTACACACCGCCAATCGTGGCCGTGGTATCGCTGCCAAACTTATCAAACAAGTCACTGACCTTGAGCGCAAACAAGGCATTCTAAACTTTGTCGGCAATGATGTGGTGATTCAATTAATTCTAAACCGCTATGAGTTGGGTTAGCGGTCAATAGCACCCATTCGGTGCTTTTTTGCCACAATTTGCATTTATTTTAAGTTTTTTAAAATTAATGCTTGACAGGTAACGCGTTTTTTAGTTTAATAGCGCCTCAAATGATGAGCAATCAAAATGTTGCAAACAACATGGCGCGGTAGCTCAGTCGGTAGAGCAACGGATTGAAAATCCGTGTGTCGG
>CALJUC010000013.1 GCA_937975585.1 uncultured Moraxella sp.
ACCATCCGGTGACCAACCCCAAGCCATCGAAAAACTGGTCAAAGGTATCCATGAAGGGATGCAAGGTCAGCTATTATTGGGTGTCACGGGTTCAGGTAAGACCTATACCATGGCAAAGGTGATTGCTCAATGTGGTCGCCCAACCATTATCATGGCGCATAACAAGACCTTAGCAGCGCAGCTATATGGTGAGTTTAAGGCGTTTTTCCCTAATAACGCGGTGGAGTATTTCGTCAGTTATTACGATTACTATCAACCAGAGGCGTATGTGCCTGCATCGGATACCTTTATCGAAAAAGACAGCGCCATTAACGACCATATCGACCAAATGCGCTTGTCGGCTACTCGAGCCTTGCTTGAGCGCCGTGATGCGATTATTGTCGCCTCGGTATCGGCGATTTATGGTCTAGGTGACCCAGAAAGTTACCTCAAGATGCTATTACATATCGTGGTGGGTGATAAGATTGACCGTACCGCGTTATTAAAGCGTTTGGTCGAGTTGCAATATGTACGCAACGAATTGGACTTTGGTCGCGGTACCTATCGCTTGCGTGGCGAAACCTTGGATATTTATCCGGCTGAGTCGGAGCAATTAGCCGTGCGTATCAGTATGTTCGATGATGAAGTGGAAAAAATCAGTTGGTTTGACCCATTGACCGGAAAAACTGTGCGCAGTGTGCCGCGTATCACCATTTATCCAAAATCACACTACGTTACCCCACGCGAAAAGCTTGAAGCCGCTTCTGAAACTATCAAAGCAGAGCTTGCCGACCGGTTGGAATATTTCCGCGCCAATGACAAACTGATTGAAGCACAGCGGATTAAAGAGCGCACCACCTACGACCTTGAGATGATTCAGCAGCTTGGCTACTGTAACGGTATCGAGAACTACTCGCGTCATCTGTCAGGTCGCCCAAGTGGGGAGGCACCACCGACCTTATTTGATTATATTCCGCCTGACGCGCTGTTATTCATTGATGAAAGCCATGTCACGGTGCCGCAGATTGGCGCGATGTACAAAGGCGATAGAAGTCGTAAAGAAACCCTAGTGAATTATGGCTTTCGCTTGCCGTCAGCGATGGACAATCGCCCGATGATGTTCGAGGAGTGGGAGCGGATTGCACCATCGACTATCTATGTATCGGCGACCCCTGCACAATATGAGCTTGAACATAGCGAGCAAGTCGTTGAGCAAGTCGTGCGCCCAACAGGATTGGTTGACCCAGAAATCGAAATCCGCCCTGTGCTGACCCAAGTCGATGATGTGTTATCAGAAATTACCATTCGCAAGGCCAAAGATGAGCGTGTTCTTATTACCACATTGACCAAGCGCATGGCAGAAGACTTGACCAGTTACCTCAAAGAATACAATATCAAAGTGGCCTATTTGCACTCGGACATTGATACCGTTGAGCGTATGAAAATCATCCATGAGCTACGGACGGGTGTGCATGATGTGCTTGTCGGGATTAACTTACTGCGTGAGGGCTTGGATATGCCTGAAGTAAGTTTGGTCGCGATTTTTGATGCGGATAAAGAGGGCTTTTTACGCTCGGAACGTTCGCTGATTCAGACCATTGGCCGCGCCGCGCGTCATGTAAATGGTAAGGCGATTTTGTACGCGGATAAAATTACCCCAAGTATGGAAAAAGCCATCGAAGAAACTGACCGCCGCCGTGCCAAGCAAATCGCGTTTAATATCGAACACAATATCACACCAACCTCGGCCAAACGTGCGATTACTGACAAGATTGACACCGGTGAAGTCGAAACGCTCAATGATAACCAAACCATTGTCACCAATAACGCGTTCCCTGATGTGGATATCTCGATTTTACGTTCACCGGACTTGTTGGCGAAAGAAATCAATCGTCTAGAAAAACAAATGAAAGAGTTGTCGCGTGACTTGAAGTTTGAGGAAGCGGCAAAAGTGCGTGATAAAGTCTTGGCATTACGAGAGTTTGTAATTCAGTAGTTTTCTATGGGATGTATAAATAAAGGATTTTATTCGTGAAATCCTTTATTTATCAGTGTTTATTCAAGTAACTAATCAAGGCACATCATTTTCATTACTAAGTTTTTGTTTTAGAGGGCTGACAAAATAAAAAATAATCGCCATAAACACGCTGATTAAGATAGCAATCTCTAGTCGTCCCATCGCCACTGCCACGCCCACACAGCCCGCTGACCAAATCGCAGCCGCTGTCGACGTCCCTTCAATCATGCCATCTTTTTTGAGAATTGCCCCACCGCCGATAAAGCCAATCCCTGTTACCACGCCGCTTACGATGCGCCCCATCGCGCTTGGGTCATTGCCCTGTACTTCAAAGCCCAACAGCGCAAAACTACAACTGGCTAAACTGACCAACGGAAAGGTACGTAAGCCAATACTTTGCCGACTGTTTTCACGGTTAAAGCCGACTGGCAACACCAACACAAAGGCAATCACCATCTGAATGGTGTGAATCAACATCAACTCCCAATTAAAATCAAACAAACTGGCCAAAATATTCGATATGTTCATTCCTAAGATATCCCCGAATCCATTGAAGATAGCGATGATAGCAATAATTTGTCGGCTAGATAGCACTTGGATAATAATCACTACAAAAACCCCATAATGCTTAACCAAGCGACGGCATAAACTAAGCTTTCTCCACGTGACAGATTTGCTGAGTAAGCCAAAAATTTGGTGAAAACTATGGCATAATAGCCCAAATCCAAGTATTCATAGATGAAAAAAAGAGAGCACAATGACTGAAACTACTCAAAACAACCAACTCGAACACCCACAGCTGCTAAATAGCGAAATGCCTGATGTGCCGGCACACACGCCAACACCTGACCCAAGCCAACCGCAAAAAATCTACCTAAAAGACTATACCGCCCCGGCCTTTAGCATAAATAGCATTGATTTGACCATTCAATTATTCGATGACAATGCCAAAGTTACCGCCAGTTTGGATATGGTGCGTGCCAGTGCAGGGGACTTGGTGTTATTGGGTCGAGAGTTACAGCTTGAGTCGATTACCTTAAATGGTAAAACCTTAACCGCAGCGGATTATCAACTCGATAGCGAAAGCCTCACTATCGCTAATGCACCGGATAGCTGCCAAATCACCACGGTAGTGACCATCGCGCCCCAGACCAATACCAGCCTTGAGGGCTTATATCAGGCGGGCGAGGGTGACGATAAAATGTTTGTCACCCAATGTGAGCCAGAAGGCTTTCGCAAGATTACCTTCTATCCAGACCGTCCCGATGTGCTTGCCACCTTTACCACACGCATTGAAGCCGATA
>CALJUC010000014.1 GCA_937975585.1 uncultured Moraxella sp.
GATTATTTGCGTGAGCAGTTACGCTCGCCTTCGGTCGTCTTTGCGTAAGTCCTAAGTTTATCATATTTGCAATCGCTGTCAACTTTAGTGTCAAGGCGCGTCGGTGCCACAATCTAAACAATCATAAAACCTGCCAATAGAAAACAGTAAACGGTCAGATCATTGAAGCACAAGACGGCCGCCAGCTCGCCTAAGACGCTGTATCGCCAAACCTGCACCGCCTATAATGAAGTCATCATAAGCAGCATACCCATAGGAGACATCATGCGTATTGATTTTTATGCAGACACAAATGAAAAGTTTACTCAGCATGTCAAAATTGCTGAGTCATTGGGAATTGACATCGAAGAAGTTGAAAGCCAAGCCTGGGAAGTTTTAAGAGAATTTGATTACGAAAACCTGCCAAGTCCTTCAAACACATTTATTGAGGCGGTTTATCGACAAATTAATCAAAAAGTATCATCGGTTTATGGTGATGCAATCACTGTATCGTACTATGCAAATTGTTTAGATAGCCATCTATACATGAACGATGAAGAAATTACTCGTCTTAGCGATTTTAAAGCAGTCATTTCAACCATCAATGAAGGTGAGGGCGCATAGCCCCACCCATATAGTTCACTCGATCACACTGGAGTATTTTTATGCCTTCTTTAGACAATATCATCGAAAATATCAGTTCCACCAGCACGGTAAAATCTATCTCGATTCCTAAGTACAGTAAATTTGGCTTGACCGTCGCAAACGATTCGCAATCAGCTCAGGTGGACGCTTACCGCTGGCTGGATTTAACCCTAGTTACTGCTAACGGCGTCGAGGTATTAACGCATATTTGCCTGAAACAACCTTTTAATAATGTGGCGATAAATGATATTGGCAACTTAAATCAACAGTTTAAGGAAAGTCTGCCTGATTTAGCGTTTGCCCCTTATAGCCAACCAATTCAGCCAATTTTGTTTAATTTTGATGATGCCCAAAACATGACGATTGAGGACTTTAGCTTTGAAATGATAGATGACACTTATCCAATGGAGGATATCGCACTATTACTTGTGAGCAATATTATCGACGATATTAATGCCAGCAAGAATGGCTCCATGTATCAACGAATACATACTGCGTTTATCGAAAGTTTCACTGATTAAAGGATAGCTATCACGATTGGGATTGGCTGGCAAACTTGCCAGCTTTTTTTATGCCCAAAATCACCGTTTAACTGACCCACAGGAAATTGGATTATCTAAAAAAAGAAAACAGTAAACTGGTCAATAACTAAACCCAAAGCCGCTCTCAGCCTAGCCTGAATTGCTATAACACCTCCCAACACCACCCTATAATGAACCCATGCCAAGCAAGATTAGCTTGCTTATTTCAACTCAGACAAACTGGAGTTTACACCATGCTTAATTTCGCTTTAATGATGGAATTAACCGTCCAACTTGAAAACATTACTAGACGCAAACGCATCAAGTTATGGAACGAGTATGCAATAGCCAATGATAAGCCAAGAATCCTACAGTCAACAGCTGAAAATCTCATTGTTGCCCTGGAAAACGACTTGTCATTGTATCTATCTGCTAAGTGCGATGAAAAATTGGGTGTTTACCAATCATTTTCTATCATAGATAAAACGATCAAATTCTTTGATAACTTAGACGATGAAGATTCGCCATACGAAGATAGCAAGCTTGCATCATGGCTACTTAGTGATGACGTGATGAACAAATACGGTACTTATTTTGACCAATCGCGCCTTGAGCAATGTGAGCAAAATTCGCTGTCACTATCGCGTATCTACTCATGTTGTAAAGGCGTGATGTCGCTTGCACCAGTGCTTGACAACGAACCCAAGCTTGAGAACTTTCAAACACAGCAAGGCTTTTTAGCCGCATGGCTTAACTGGGCAGATTCCGAAATGCTACCTAGTTACCAAGCCATCTAAACAGCATTGAAGCTAGGTATAGAAGGTTGCCTAGCTAACCCAAATCTTTAATCTTTATAAGGTGGTCAGATATGAGCGTCCAATTCTATAAAAATCGTACATTAGATTTAAGCAAGCCTGTGCGCGTCTATAAAAACTTAAACAATGGCATGATGTCGATTCAGCAGAATGGAAAAGTGGTGTGTCACACTGACTATGTGACTTTACGTGACGTATTTTTTAAAGTCAGCGAAGCAAGCCGTCAACGCGCCATCCGGGATAAACAGCGCAATGTTCACGCCTTCGCCTGTGGCTTGGTGGTCAATTTTGATGCTCAAGCCATCACGACTGATGGAAACGATATCAGCTACAACCCTTTTAAAAAGCCTTATTTTTACCACAAAACTGGCTTAAGCGAAGCAAAGCCAAGTGGCAAGGATGTGCTGTACTGCTCAAGTAACCAAACTTGTTTTATCTAACCTATTAAATTGTCGAGAGGTTTTTATGATTCCACACCGTATTGCAACCCCATTACTAAGAAAATTTTTCCAAAGTTTCTGTCAGATGGATATTTCACAAGCTATCCAAGTACCACAAGACCATAGCCATCTATGCGTGTTTCATGATGTTGATATTGGCTGTTTTGAAGTCTCGAAAGTGGCAAATGACGACATTTGCTTTAAACACCTAGGTAGCGATTTATCATACCGCGTCAAAAATACTCAGATTGATGGGCGTGATGAAGTGGTGTTGCTTGCAGACGAACGCCAAAATAGCACGGTAATTTTTAATAGTCATCTGCTTAAGGAAGAAGATAACCACGACGATATCCTCCAGTGCTATTCTCAGATGCGCGAACAAATCTGTGCCATCTAGCCAAATCCAAACAATAAAGCCGTCAATTTTGATGGCTTTTTTTATAGCAATCAGTTGTCAGGAATTTGTCAGTATTGTTGGTCGCTCAAGCGCGATAATCTTTAAATGCAGTTAAAAGAAAATAGTAGAGCGATCCAATATAACCACAATGTGCTGGCCACTATCTCCCATAGCGCATGCTCGAAGCTCAGGTACGCTATAAAATAAACCCAACTCAATCTAACTGGAGTCACACGATGTCTTTATTACAATCTCACCCACTTGTTGCCACCACGCCAGCAGAACTTGACCCAATGCTGGCAGGTTGCAAAACCACCGCCATCAATAGTCAGACGTTTAGCTTTTCATTTTATCGAGCAAAGCCAGTCAATCATAAGAAGGCTATTGAGTTTTACCGGGTGGGTAACTTTTATACCAAGTCCCTTGAGCATGCCAAAGAGCTGAACTTTGAGTATGAGGTAAAGACAGCTATCCCGATGTTTTCACAAAGACAATGGCATTGTGATAAAAACAAAAACTTGCTGGAGAAAATTAAAAGCCGTCAGCTCAACATGACAGCCAGCACTCTGCATCTACTGGATAAATATGGCTTTTCTTATTTGGAAATCTTAAGTCTAAATAATTTAATCGGTAAACGTATTGACATGTTGCCAGCTGCGGATATCGACAATTTAAACCTACTGCAAGACAAATACCAAGTTGTTTTTAATTTTGATGACAAGATGGATGGCAAGACCTACATCAATTTATCAGACGTTACCGGTGGCTTTGCCAACCCAGCAACACATTCACGCCCAAGCTTTGTCTTTATACTGCAACGCTTATGGTAATCCACACTCTTATCACGCCAGTACGAGGTACACTATGTCCCAATTTAACCAAAACGACTTAGCAACGTTAATGAGCCAACCAGTTAATCGGGAAATTCTATTTTTAGATAAGTCCGTCTTGCCGGAAGGCGAGATAACGATTGATGCGGTATTAAGTCTGTATCGCCAAAGTGACAAGGGTATGATGGGTATTAATCAGCTTGTCACCTTATTGGTCAGCGCAGAGCAGCTCAATGACTTGCTACAAAACAATAAGCCATTGGCAAGTTTGGTATTGCGTGATGACACAGACCTTGCCAGCTTTCATCTTGATATCGACGAGACCATGAGAACATTCATGCACACCGGTCACGGCGGACTCAAAGGATTTGATAGTGACCATGATGTCATTGTCTCAGAACTTGACCAAACCTTGTTAAAAGATTGGGCAACACAAATTCAATCTGAAATAAATGCGTGGCGTGAATCGGCGATGTTGGCTGATGCCCAAATTGAATTTTATCAAAGCGAGTAGAGAGCAAAGTCTGAGTTTGGAGGACTCGGCCCACAATATAGAGCAGGTAAATAAAGGAAAATAGTAAAGCGGCAAAACATAACCACAACAGCGTTGTTAACTATGCCTAGTTTAATGGGATAAAAACCCATGACCGCCTAGAATGGGTTTATCAGTTTCAATGACAACAAATAGGGAACTATTATGGATAAATTAGTTTTAGGTTTCACCAATGCCCAAACCGCATTTTTAACGGCTGCCACTCAAGGTACAGCGTTTGCTTTTTACGCCGTTAATACCATCGTATCAAACAATATCAAATAGATCGGAAGAGCGT
>CALJUC010000015.1 GCA_937975585.1 uncultured Moraxella sp.
ATAATCATGACTGCGGCAAACACTGTATCTCGTGCCAACACTGCCGCATCATTAGGCGGACTACTATTCATTAGCGCGACAATTAAGGATACCTCAATGACAGTCACCGCTAACGCTAGCACAATCGTACCAAATGGCTCGCCAACTTTATGCGCGATGACCTCCGCGTGATGCACGGACGCAAATACGGCAATCATTAACAAGGTCCCTGTTGCTAAATTACTCAGTAAGCCAGTCGGATGCCATAATAGATGCCCACCCAGTAATAGCAACGCCACTAGCGGCATTACCACGGTCCAGATAGGTAAATTGATATTGAAGTTTTTTCTTAGCCATAAATTATTTGCCATATGCCCCCTTATTTTCAAATTTAAAAGTTAATAAAAAATACCTAGCATTCATGAATAATAGGTTAAATATATCATATTTTTTATTATTATGAAATTATTTTTCTTTATTTTGGGTTTTATGCCATAAAATTATCGGTACAAGGCAGAGCATGCCAACTATCAAGCTAAGTGAAAAATGCGCGGTATAACCCAATAACTTGGCGGTATAGCCACCAACAAAATGCGCTGAGCCACCTAATGCCGTGAGCAAACACACTTGTACGGTAAAGTCACTCCCCGCCCTATCCGTCCGTGCATAGTGCATTATCGTGGTCAACATGGCCACCAGTGCCAATGAGGCACAAAAATGTTCCAACGCATTAATCGCATAGAGCCAAGCGAACTGCTGCAAATAACCGTGATAAAAACCATTTGCTACCGCGCCATACAGTCCTGTGGTCAGCGCTTGTAATAGATTAAAGCCAAGTAACGCTTGGTATCGGGTTAGACGCTTCATCAACAATGTCGCCACGCCCGCGCCCATCAACGATGCGGCTGAACCCAAGATAGTCACCCAAAAACCGATACGATTTAAGCTAACCCCAAAATCCACCATCATGGGCTTGACCATACCACTTGATAAGCCATCAGCTATTTTAAATACCAATAACACCCCAAGCCACGCTCGCAGCTCTTTGGTCGACCAAAAATATTGATAATGATGCTGGATATAAGTAAGGATGCTAGCAATGCTAACACTCACTCGCTTGCTTGTATTGGCGGCTACTGGAGCAATATTGGACATCTGATAATTGCTTACAGATAAGTCAGTAACTGTGGCGGGTTCACGAAAACGTAAAATCGGTAGCGTATTTAAGCCGACCAATCCCGCCATTATCAAAAAATTGGCGCGCCAACCCACCACATCAAGTGCCATTAACAGCACACCACCGCCCAAAATCAAGCCCATGCGATAACCAATCGCTTGAACCGCATTGCCCTGACTATGGCGATGGGTTCGTTGTTGTTCATGATTGGTATGTTTTACAGGACTTTGTACAACGCTAGGCGCAGTGTCAGGTAGTGTAAGTGCGATATCGCTACTGATAGGGTCAGTCGTTAGGATAGGACGTTTTAATAGACGAGTGGCCAAGCCATCGGTGGCGATATCATGGGTCGCCCCCATCAGGCTTAATACAAATAGCAAAGCGTATAAGGTGATAACCGTATTGGCTTGTGATAAATTCTGCGGCTCAAAAAACGCAATAACTGCCAGAACAATAATAGAGCCGAGCTGTAATGGCAAAATCCAACTACGCGAGCGCCCCATCGTTGGTCGATAATGCGCATCCACCCAAGGCGACCACAAAAACTTTAGCCCCCACGGCAATAAAATCAGCCCTGACCAGCCGATGGCCACCAATGAAGCCTGATATTCACGCAAAATAGCGGGCAAGGCTTGGGTGATAAATCCCGCAGGCAAGCCTTGGGCAAAGTATAAGGTTAACAATAGCCCCAACTGCCGATAATGGCCATAATCCTCATCTTGTTGACTACCTTGATGATAATTATCCGCCGATGACTGGTTGGGTGACAGGTCTGACATCGTTACCCCGACTGATATCGTTAACCTTAATATTAGGCTTGGTTGTTAGACTTAGTTGTGAGGTTTAGTTGTTATATTTAGTTAAACACGACCGTTTTATTACCAGTGACAATCACTCGATTTTCGATATGCCAACGTACGGCACGCGTTAACACGCTACGCTCCACATCTTGACCAATCGCGCGCAACTCAGGCACGTGTTGGCGATGGCTCACGCGATGCACGTCTTGCTCGATAATCGGGCCTTGGTCCAATTCAGCGGTGACATAGTGCGCGGTCGCGCCAATCAATTTGACCCCTTTGTCATAGGCTTGGCGATATGGGTCAGCCCCCACAAACGCCGGTAAGAATGAATGATGAATATTGATGATTTTCATTTGCCAAAGATTGACAAACTCTGGCGATAAAATCTGCATATAACGCGCCAATACCAATAAATCACAGTCTTTGACCAATTCTTGCATCGCAGCTTCGGCTTGGACCTTGGTGTCTTTGGTGACGGGCACATAGTGAAATGGCACACCAAAATTAACCACCGCTTGGCGCAAGTCTTCATGGTTGCTAACTACACAGCTGATATCACAATGTAGCTGACCTTGTTGCCAACGCCACAGTAAATCAAGCAAGGCATGGTCATATTTTGAAACCAAAATCGCGACTTTTTTACGGCGGCTATTGTCAAATAACTGCCAATCCATCTGGTACATTTTGGCAACGGTATGCTCAAAACTGGCTTTTAAGTTATCCCAAATCTCTGCCAAATCACTAATCGCAAACTCAAGACGCATAAAATATTGACCGCCCTCAGGCTCGGTCGAGTACTGGTCTAGACTGATGATATTCGCGCCATAGCGGTAAATAAATTCAGACACTGCTTGGACGATACCGGCACGGTCTTGGCATTTGATAAGTAATGTAGCAGTTGATAGATTTTTCATAATAACTCTTTCATAAAACTGTTTTAATAGATGAGATTTTATCTCTTCGCGGATAAAGTTTACGATTAGACTAAACGCATCTTGCAAATAAACGTCAGGGATAATTCGATAAAATTGCGCATTGCAATGGGTTTTGATGACACAACAAACCATCGAACGCTAAATGTTGCGTTCAATATCAATAAATCGTTTCGCCTACCGTAAATTACCCAAATCCGCTTCACTTAAGCGCCAACGGCCTTTTTTCTTACTGCGTCCACTGCCACTGCCGCTAGAAGACGTGCCCACGCCCGCTGCACCAATTAATAATTTATTAAGCGTCAAACTATGGTACGCATGACAAATCGCACACGCCAAGCCATCTGCGGCATCGGCTTGCGGATTGACCGAGAGATTCAATAAACGCATGACCATCGCTTGGACTTGCTCTTTATCAGCCGCCCCATAACCACACACGGCTTGCTTAATCTGGCGTGCGGTATATTCTTCAACGCTCAAATCTTTCGCCACCAAAGCCGCAATCGCTGACCCTCTCGCCTGTCCAAGCTTTAACGCAGTATCAGGATTGGATGCCATAAATACTTGCTCAATCGCAGCACTCATCGGCTCATCCGTGTATTTTTGATAATGCTCGACAATTCGGCTGACCCCAGCGAAGATACGCTTCAATCGTTCAGGCATCGTCTCGCCCTGACCGTAAGCATGAATCGTGCCCGCATCTAGATACTCAAGCTTATCGCCCGTATGACGAATAATGCCATATCCCGTTAGCCGCGAACCAGGGTCAATACCGATAAAAATAGTCATAACACACTCGTGTGGAAATACGCCTATTAACAACCTAGCGCATTACAAAATAACAAAAAGATAGCGAAGACATGTAATCATGCCCTGCAATCAAGCAGTTGATTATAGCACCCCTAGCTAGATAGAAGCCAACCAGATGAAAAAGTTCAAAAAAAGTTGCAATTTTTGCCAAAAAGTATTTGATAGTTAGCGCAGTTATCCCCATCATAATAATGGATTGGCCACGTGATGTTGCCAGTCATTTTTTTTGACAGTCAGCACGACGCATAATAGGGCATGATGACTGTCTGTTTTATGGTTTTTAGCGATGAGGAAACGCACACCCATGGGAAATATAGTCGGCATTGCGATTGTTTGGTTTATCATTGAAATGCTTGTTTGGTATTTAATTGGCCAGTTTGTTAGTGGATGGTGGGTGTTTGGCTGGTTTATCGTCGCTGCAGTGATTGGTATAGTACTAGTCAAAAAAGGCGCTGCGACCTTAAAACCCATGGCAGGCCAAGCGCAAATGGCGATGCTAAACCCGGCAATGCGTCCAAATGAAAACACCGTGGTCGGTGCGATTGCCATGGCCATTGCCGGTATCTTGTTTATTTTGCCCGGGATTTTGAGCGATATCGTTGCGCTCGTAGTAATGTTGCCGCCTGTTCAAAACAAGTTCAAAAACTTTGCCAAAGATTACGCAACCAAAAACCCAGAAAAGCTGATGCAAATGATGGCCAGTCGTATGGGTGGTATTGACCCATCGCAAATGGCGGGCATGGGCGGTTTAGGTGGCATGATGGGTGGTATGGGCGGACAAAACCCATTCGGCGGCAATAATCCATTTGGTGCGGCTGGTCAAAACCCATTTGGCAATATGAATGCTAATCGTGGTAAAGGTGGTACTGTGGTGGATGGACAGGCCAAAACCGTTAACCCAAATGTCAAAAAAATCAAATCGGCTAACGATGACTAATATTAACCGTTAGCCCTCTCAAAAACACGTCTCTATCAGGCGTGTTTTTTGTTATTAATTGCGCTCATCGGTTTTGAACAATTGACCTGAGAAACAAGTATTTTTACAAATAATTATTGTGTTATGATTTGTTAGACTTTACACTGTAATTTTCTCTAAATCGATACACTTCGTCTTGTTTTAGAGTATATTTTTTATATAATTTCTGTGCATCATTTTTTTGAAAGAATAAATTGGTTAATTTAATAACAAGGAGCGATTCAATGACCAATAAAGTATATGACAGTGCGACAGCTGCCTTAGCTGATGTCGTAAAAGATGGACAAACCTTGGCTGTAGGCGGTTTTGGCCTATGCGGTATCCCAGAAGCCTTGATTGTCGCGTTGCGTGATAGTGGCGTTAAGGACTTAACCTGTATCAGCAACAATGCCGGTGTGGATGATTTTGGCCTTGGTCTATTATTACAGACTCGCCAAATCAAAAAAATGATTGCCTCCTACGTGGGTGAAAACAAAGAATTTGAGCGCCAGTATTTGTCAGGTGAATTAGAGGTTGAATTGACCCCGCAAGGTACCTTAGCAGAAAAACTACGCGCTGGCGGTGCGGGTATCCCTGCATTCTTTACCGCCACAGGCGTGGGCACGCAAATTGCGGACGGTAAAGAAGAGCGCGAATTTAATGGCCGTAAGTATATCCTTGAAGACTCATTGGTCGCTGATGTGGCACTTGTCAAAGCCCAAAAAGCGGATAAAGCCGGTAACTTAGTTTTTAACAAAACCGCACGTAACTTTAACCCAGATGTTGCCACCTCAGGCAAAATTACAATTGTTGAAGTGGAAGAATTGGTCGAAATCGGTGACATCGATCCGGATCAAATTCACTTACCAGGTATCTATGTACACCGCATTGTGGTGAACGCTAGCCCTGAAAAACGCATTGAAAAAGTAACTGTTAAAGAAACAACGCAAGGCTAATACTATTTTAAGAAATTTAAGGAATTAAATCATGGCTTGGACTCGTGAACAAATGGCGCAAAAAGCCGCGCAAGAATTACAAGATGGTTTTTATGTTAATCTAGGTATCGGCTTACCAACCTTAGTTGCTAACTATATCCCACAAGGCGTAAACGTGTGGCTACAATCAGAAAATGGCCTACTCGGTATTGGTGAATTCCCGACTGCTGACAAGGTTGACGCAGACTTGATTAATGCCGGTAAACAAACAGTGACGACCGTGACTGGCTCGAGCTTTTTCTCAAGCTCACAATCATTTGCCATGATTCGTGGTGGTAAAATCAACCTAGCGATTTTGGGTGCGATGGAAGTCTCTGAGAAAGGTGACCTAGCCAACTGGATGATTCCAGGTAAAATGGTAAAAGGTATGGGCGGCGCGATGGACTTGGTTGCCGGTGTACAGCGTGTTATCGTATTGATGGAACACACCAATAAACACGGTGAGCCAAAAGTTTTGCCAGAATGTACCCTACCATTGACGGGTCGCGGTGTGGTTAACCGTATTATCAGTGACTTGGCCATTATGGACGTGACTGACAATGGCTTAAAATTGGTTGAACTGGCGGATGGCATAACGTTTGAAGAGTTACAAGCCAAAACCCCAGTGACGATTCACCAGTAAGTTATCAATCAGGTATGCGGTTATGACTAACTCATAACCGTCAAAAAAAGAACAGCATTGTCTGTTCTTTTTTATTTTTAATCCTATAAACTGCATCTGCTAAAATACCGATTAACCGCTTGAAAAAGACGACAGCAATCTACTGTTTTTCCGCTACAATAACCGTTTATCTTTACTCAAGAATCCCGTAACCCTATGTCACTCTCGTTTATTGACTTTATGCGCCACCAAGCGCTTTCTGACACCCTCTCACCGCTGACCGGTATTGCCATCAGCTATTGGCAAGATTGGCACAATCGCCAACCGATTGATGGTGGTGTGTCACTTGAGGCCGCACTACACAAGCTCCCCCTTGACGGTTCATTGGCAAGTTTGGCCGTCTTGGACCAGTTTTTGCTACAAGCCAAAGACCATTTAGCCCGAGATTTACAACAGCTAATCGATGACTCTCATCAGCGCAATTTATTATTATTTATCGCGTTTTATAGCGGTTGGGTATTTGCTTACCATGCCAATCAGGCTGAGTTTAGCAACCCCTTACACCGAACGGTTACGCCACAATGGTTAAGCGCTGAACAACTTATCGAATACCAACCCACGTTACCGCAACTTAGCGATCAGCGTTTTGGCTATTCAGTTGCTATCAGCCTACTTCCGCTTAGCGATGCCTCAGTGACGGTTACAAGCACCAATCTCTCTGTGTTTTTTCCACTAATCACGATTCTTGCGCGGCTGTATCCACAATTAAACTTATCTGATTCAACACCACTCTTTGATTATATCAGTGATAGTTTATATGTCAGTGTTCACCAATTATTAAAACGTTGGCAGCATTTATCCGCTGAGCATTCATCTTTTGACCATTCATTATTTAAGAATAGCGACACACAAAATCACACACCAAAGGCTAATATCCAACCTGCAACATCCGCTGTAACTACAGATATGATTTCATCTGCTTTGCCGAAAGCTTCAAACGCAAAACCATTACATGATTATTTAGTGACGGATTTGAATAACCCATTAATGGAGCGTAAAGACTGGCAAACGAGCGCGAAGTCATTAAATCAATCCTCGCGACCGATACAGACGTATCAAGACTATGTGGTCGCAGATTTTTCTGATGTGTCTATGATAGAAACTGGGGAACCCATTGAAGACGTTAACGCCCCTAACGTTGGCACACAGCCGGTAATAAGTATAAAAACTCAAGCACCAACTGCGAAAACCAACCTATCGGTATTGACGCAATCATTACACCCGCAAGTGTCAGACAAGCGTCTGTTATCAAGTCAGGATGAGATTGATGAGGCAACACAACAAGCCGACGCTATCGCCAAACGTCAAGCTGAACTTGAGGCTGCTTTGGCCAACCCACATTTGCATGATGGCTTGCTCAATCAGTCCAAATCCCTAGTTGAAAATATAACGCTAGCACAAGATAGTTTCGATGAGCTTGAGCAGGATTTAGCCAAGGTCTATCTACCAGACACCTTTTCCACTGAACATCAGACTGCCTATCATCAGGCTGTTGATAGTTGGCAACAACGCCAAACCGCTGATGTAGTAGCATTACGCAAAGGTTATGCGGTTATCGCACAACAGGCCAATGATAACTTACCAGATGCCATGCTACGCCAAGCCTTAGGCTACTTACGTGGTGATACCGCGTTGGGTATTATACAAGATCAACAAAAAGGCCTGTCTTTAGTCCAAGCGGCGGCAACGCTCCAAGATAACCGTGCAGAGAAGTTACTGAGTAAGTTGTATTTTAGTGGTGAATTAGTGGCAATGGACAACGCGCAAGGCAAATTTTGGTTAGCACAAGCGGCAACACATGGTCATGCAGGCGCGCAGCAGTTACAACAAAGCTTTGCCATGGTGAATGAATTAAAAGAAACGCGCCAAGATGAGACAGATTATCTCAAGAAACTGGCAATTGGCACGGGATTACTTTTACTGCTAACGCTAGTCCTTATTTTTGCGATAAAAGTTTGAAAGATACCGCACACAGGGTTCAAGCGATGGGTAGCTGGCTAATAAGACTTACTCATCGCGTGCGATTTCATCAATGTCATAAGGTACGTTATCATCCGTTTCGCGCTCTAGGCTTTCGGCTTCATTTTCTACTGCAATGGCCTTAGCAAGCATCGGATAACTATTTAAAATATAGCAAAATAACTCAGCGGTTTTTTGGGTGTCATACAAAGCCGAGTGCGCTTCATTGCCATCAAAGTCGAGACCGGCATATTGACAGGCACGCGCGAGTACCGTTTGACCAAATGCCAATGCGGATAAAGTCACCGTATCGAGTACCGAAAACTGGTGAAACTGACTTTGATTTTTACTATTCGTACGAGCAATCAAGGCATTTAAAAACCCTAAATCAAACCCCGCATTGTGCCCAACCAAAATACATTTGGTGCAGCCTGTCTGCTGACGCACGGTTTTTAAGTATTTAAAAATCCGTCGAATCGCGGTTTTTTCATCTTCAGCAATCAACTTACGCATTGGGCTATTCGGGTTAATACCGGTAAATTGCAAGGCGCGCTGCTCAAGGTTTGCCCCCTCAAACGGCTCGATATGCGCATTGACAGCTTCACCCGGATAAAACTTGCCTGTTTCATCAAGTAAAATTGGTATACACGCAATTTCTAATAACGCATCGGTCTGTGGATTAAAGCCCGCCGTTTCTACATCGACCACGACTGGTAGATAGTTACGAAAGCGTTTGGCGATGGTTAATTGTTCAGACATGCAATACTTTTCCCAAATAACTGGATAACAAAAAAATAATAGCAGGATTCATGTAAACCCTGCTGAATGACGTAAAACACTACTTAATTAGCTGGCTTAACCTGCCAATCAATGGTTTGCCCTGCCATCAATGGCGTTAAGCTATGACCATCAAGGTATGGGTAGTTTTCTGGAATTTGCCATGACTCACGTACCAAGGTTACTTTATCGGTATTCACTGGCAGACCGTAAAATTTCGCACCGTGAATACTGGTAAAGCCCTCAAGCTTATCGAGTTTGCCCACACTTTCAAATGCGGTGGCATACAATGGCAACGCAATCGCGGCCGAATAACAACCGGCACAGCCACACGCGTTTTCTTTGGTATGGGTAGCATGTGGTGCTGAATCCGTACCGATAAAGAATTTTGGATTACCACTGGTCGCGACATCTAGCAACACGCGTTGGTGGCTTTGACGCTTCAGCACCGGCAAGCAATAAAAATGCGGCTTAATGCCACCGACCAACATATGGTTACGGTTAAACAATAAATGCTGCGGTGTGATGGTTGCAGCCACGTTTTTGCCTTGCGCCAATACAAAATCAGCCGCATCACTGGTCGTAATATGTTCAAATACGACTTTTAGTTTAGGAAATTTACTAATTAGGCTCACCATCACATCATCAATAAATTTCTTTTCACGGTCAAAGATGTCGATATGGTCGTGCGTGACTTCACCATGTACCAATAACGGTAGCCCCAAGGCTTCCATTTTTGCAAACACATCGGTGCATTTATTGATATTGGTCACACCATCGGCAGAGTTAGTCGTCGCGCCTGCCGGATATAGTTTGACGGCTTTGATTACACCGCTATTGACGGCCTCTTCAATATCCGCTGGTGTCAAGGTTTCGGTCAAGTATAACGTCATCAATGGCTCAAACTGCTGACTTATCGCATCACTTGGACGATTGGCCAGAATACGCTCACGATAGGCAATCGCATCAGCGGTTACCTTAACCGGTGGCACCAAATTGGGCATACAAATCGCACGACGAAATTGGCTGGCGGCATGCGCCACTGTGGTAGCCAATGCTTGGCCATCACGTAAGTGAATATGCCAATCATCAGGCGCAGTAATGGTTAAGCTTTGAAGAGATGAAGATTGCGTCATGGTTTCCTCGCACAACAGGATAGAGCGTTGGCGTTAGCATCGCTATGATTGCCAAAGTGGCTAAAAATTGTGTGAAATGATACCAGTTTTCCCCAAAAAACAACATGACCAAACCGCCAATTTTTTATAGCGGATAGATTTTTACGTCATTCTATGTCGTCTTATGGGTTTTTAGCCGCCAATCATCGATTAATCATAGACCTTTGCTACTTAATTTTAGCTGATATTTTACTATCTGTTGCTTTGGACTTAGCAGATTTATTGGTAGATGACTTTTTCAGAGCCTTGTCCTCTTTAAGCTTAGCGCTCTGTTTATTCGTCTTACTGGATGATTTGGTCTTATCTTCGTCTTTTTTGCTAGTTTGCTGCTTACCACGCGTTTTTGCGCTATCCGTTGCTGATTTTTTTACCGGATTTTCACGATTTTTGGCGTTAGCATCATCAGAGGTCTTTTGAGTAGCGGTGCGCTTATTTGACGATTGTTTCGTTTCAGTTTTTTCAGAAGCGGCTTTTTCAGAAGCAGGTTTTTTAGTATTAGGCTTTTTAATGTCAGGCTTGGTTAAATCTAATTTTTTTGCATCAGTTTTATCTTTACCGTCTGCATTATTTTTATCTTTATCAGATGACTTTGACTTGGCTTTACTATTAGCGCGCAATTCGTCTTGGGCAACGGTTTTATTCGATGCCTTTCCGTCAACCATTGATTTTTTTGAGGCATTCGTTGTGCTGTTGCTTGTTTTATCTGCACTTGATAAATCTTTAGCTAGTTGTGGTGCTGTCTGTATTGCCGACTCAGCGATATTAGCACTTGTTGAGGCAACGCGTACGATTGCCACATCGTTGTATTTGGGTTTTTCCTCAATGACAGGCGCTGTCGGTTTGGCAAATATGGGCAACTGCATACGGTCATTAAAGGCCCACGCCAATGAACCAAACACTAGTATCGATAGTAATGCTGCGGTCGCAATCCAATATTGCTGTAAGCGTGATAACCAACTCGCTTTTTGCGGGGATACTTTGGTAAAAATATCATCGCTGCTATGAGATAAATGATTGGGCAAAGGCGATTGAGTCACTGATATAGAAGTGGCAACTTTCTCAGCGCTGTCTGTGACTATAGAAGACTTACGTGTCGATGCAAATGGCTGCGTCGCAATAAAACTTTCTAAGCTCGCAACCAAGGGCTGATAAGCTGAATATTGACTTGTGACTTGAGCAAGCTTGGCATTTTCATTTGGGTTATAGGTTGACTGAAAACCACAAATATCTGCAAATACTTGATTATCTGGATTGGCCAAAAACAATGGCTGTTCTTTAATCCAACGCTCCAAATCAATACTAGGGTGTTGGTTAGCATCAACATTGATAAACCTCGCCAAACCAGACACCGCCAAGGTAATGACAAAGGGAAATAATTGCGTGATTTGCGATACGGTTAACTGAGTTTTAGCCGCTAATGCACCAAGCAACATATACCATGACGTTGGGTTATCGAATAGATACTGACGATTTTGCTCAACTTGTGACTGCATAGTGGTCAAATTTGCTGCGCTGCCACTTGATAGCTTATGAAGCTCACTTTGATTCAACAGTTGCTGCAGTGACGCTGCTGCTGTCTTGTGTGTGGTCATTTGGTGTTGGTGAATACGTTGTAGCAGTTGATAACTCAATGCATTAAGCAAGGTCGGCAGCGTCTGTTGTACCTGAATCGTTGATAACTGACTCATATCCGCTATCTGGTCTATAGCTGGCGTTAATAAGCGTTGCAAAAATACCGGCCAACTCATTACTTGCATTAATGCACTTATTTGCTCTGCTTTCTTTAGTTCAACACCCAATGCTTTACCTACCTTTTGACACAATATATTTTTCAACTTATATATCGATAATGATTTACTAAAAGCACGCAATTTTTCGTAATAAATCATTTACATAATGACAAAAATTTAAAATAAAAATTTGTCACAGTATAAATTATTTTTGGAAAAATATGCCATTTTTTATATTTTGGTTAAATTAAGTAGGGAAAAGGTTGTAAGTTTATTGCAAACTTAGTAAAGTAAGTATTATAAGTATACTTTTCTTAGTTTATAAGTAACAATTAAGAAACGTTAGAGTTAAGCCTAAATTTGGTTAGGCTAAAGATGCGTAAAGCGCGTAAGCAAGGAATTCACGATGACACTGTCAACAATTTTTCTAAAAACTTTTAAACTTTCTGCCCTTGCAACGGCGCTGACGTTAGCAGGTTGTGGCGGTGGTGGCGGTAATGATACGGTACAACCCGCTATTCCCACAGGAAGCATGGTAAATGTTACCAACCCTACGACCAGTACAGATAGTACAACCACGACAAATCTTGCTAGTGTCAATACAGTACAACTTGTAAGCAATGACAATCAGTTTTTTATGTCTACTGATACGACGATTGAGCTAACCGTCTATGCACTTAATAAAGACAATATTGGGGTCGCCAATGTACCAGTCAATGTCAAAATCACTGATCCCAAACTCACTGGAGTATTCAGTAATACGCCTCAAGGCTTGGTTACGGATGCCTCAGGTAAGGCGACTATCACACTTGATGTCCAGTCATTAACCACTGAACAAAAAAACTACTTACAACAAAATGGTGTAGAGATCCAAGCCACCGTTGGTACTAAATCAGATACTAAAACTCTGACAGGGGTTAATACTCAAACAAGTGGGCCTGTTACGACTGCTTTAGTACAAAACTTATTGTTAGTATCAGACAATAATACCTTGCCATTGACAATTGGACGCACCATCAAAGTAACAGCTATCGCAATTGATGCCGATAATAATATTGTTGCTAATACACCTATTACCTTTAATATTAGCAGCTGAATCGAGACCAGCACTTGTATTATTAGTAGGGTAACGATTGTTTGTAGCATAAAAGTCAGCCACTCCAGCCTTAGCGCCACCAGCCAAGTTCAAACCTTCAGTAACGTGAGCACGTTTGGTATAGTTCTGGTACGCAGGAATCGCAATCGCAGCCAAAATACCGATAATAGCGACCACAATCATAAGCTCGATGAGCGTGAAGCCCTTCTGCATTGTATTCATAACATTCTCCACAAATGTTGTTAATTTAATTATAAGCTTTG
>CALJUC010000016.1 GCA_937975585.1 uncultured Moraxella sp.
AAATAACTTTCCTTAAATTGAATAAATAACTATGAGTCGTAAACCGCAATTTTATCAATTGTCGCAACTTGCGACAGATTAATTAAAAATTAGAACAATAAAAAAAGTGTAGCAACTTGCTACACTTTTTTTATTCGCATCTACCACTAATGTGGCTTAGCAAAAAGACTCACTAAAAACTTTTCAATTTGCTGTTCTTGCTCAGGACTTACCGCCATATGATTGAGTTCAATCAGTAGCTTTTTACCTTTGTATTGTAGTTTACCAATCGTCTTACCTTGATACAAAATTGGCTTACTGACAATCGATGGCGTGCGCAATTGAATACCTGCCGCTTGGGTACGTAAATAGTCTGCCATCTTGGTTTGTTCAAGTGTACCCGATTGTAATTTGTCCCAAGCGCTGAGTAACAGTTCATGCAATCGTGACTCAGGTAGTTTTAACTCATTAATCGCTTGTTTAATTTGGGTCGCGGCGGTGCGTGAGATGAGTTTCGGTTTGGTGGCTAACTTTTCTAATAGCACATTGGGTAAGGCGTCATAAGAAAAATAGCGATACATATCTTCACGATTGATACCAATGGATTCAGCTAATTTGGTTTTACTGGGGAATAAATCCTCGATAGCACGCAATGCTTTGCCAATTTCATAATCGCACAAATCTTGACGACTCGCATTCTCAGCCAATGCCAAAATTGCCAACTCACTATCATCTGCTTGAATAACAATCGCATCGATATGACTTTTGCCCAATTGCTGATGGGCTTTATAACGGCGTTCACCTGCAATGATTTCATAATCACCGATATCAGTTGCGCGAACACTAATAGGCTGTAGCAATCCGATTTCGTTAATCGACTGAGCGAGATTATCAATTTCAGCGTCGTCAAATACGGTACGAGGTTGATAAGGGTTTGGACGAATCGTATCTAACGCCAAGCGTTTTAGTTCACTACCAATATTTAATGGGGCTGATTGGTGGGCATTGGTATGACGCGCATTATTTTCCGCCAACTTTTGTGCCAATAGCGCTTTGATATCCTTACTCATCATCACCACCTTGTTCTGCTGGTTGATTATTCTCCGTATCGACATGGTTGGTTGGGATATCCAATTCTTTGGTTACCCATAGTGCCAACTTTCTAAATTCACGCGCGACTTTTGAAGTACGGTCAATCTTTTGGATACTGGTTTGGGCAATCGCGGCTTGATTGATTTTGGTACTGGTCGGGATGCGCACCGGAATCAATTTACCAATTTGCTCTTTGGCTGAGCTTTCGATAAGTTTACAAACAGTTTGGCGTTCATCATGACGAATCAGTAACGCACCCAATAATTGCAACTCAGGGTTAATGCGGTTAATTTTTTTCAAGTGACGGATAAGGTCGGTGACCCCATACATACCATATTGTGAACCTGACTCAATCGGGATGATCAAATCGGTCGCTGCAGCCAAGGCGTTACTGGTTAATAACTTAAGGCTTGGCGGGCAGTCAATCAAAATCAAATCGTATAGACCCATCAGGGGTGAAATCTTATCACGCAATTCTTCGGATGGTCGTGGCGCTTCGTCTTTGATTTTGTCTTCAGCCATCCCCAAAGCCAATGAGCCGTAAATCAGCGCAACCCCTTCAATATGGGTTTCTTCATGAATCGCGAGCGGTAGTTTTTCTGGTTCTGAAAGTAACAAATCAGCAATGGTAACATTGACTTCACTTGGGTGATGTTTGCCAATGTGTAAACTGGCATTGGCTTGTGGATCTAGGTCAATGACTAATACTGAAAGTCCTAACTTGGCAAGTTCAGCAGCTAAGTTGACCACCGTGGTGGTTTTACCGCAACCACCTTTATGGTTAGCCACTGCAATAATTCGTGTTTTCTTCTCAAGCATGTGTGCGACACCTTATAAATATGTGTTCATTATTGTAACAACTAAACCACCCTCAGCCTATCTTTATTTCTAAATTTCGTTATCATAAGTTTCATGAAAAAAACTGTAGCAAGTTGCGACAGTTTTTTGAGATTGCTATTCTTGATTAAAAAAACCCGCGAACGATTAGCGGCTTTTTGTTATAAATACTTATGCTATATTTTTGAGCTTTCCCATCGGGCTAAGATACTATTCGCCCAAGCACGATGTGTCGCAGGCTCAAGCATAGCATTGTTTTGCTTAAATACGGCTTTTGCATCCGCTGCTACAATCGCTTGCGCTTGACTTAAATCAGTTTCATTGACCGCAAAGGCATGCTTTACTGCGGCAATTTGACTGGGGTGAATCACTGTCTTACCCACAAGTCCTAATGCCACATCTTGCTGCAATTCTTGGGCAAACAAATCAGGCTTATCTAGGTATTCAAATACCGGTGCAGTGAGATAAAACCCGTAAGGTACAAAACACGCAATTAACTGGTGAATCAATAAACCAATGGGTGATTGGTAAATCGTCACATCGGGCAGACGGCGTAAGCGCAAACACGCCAGTAAATCATTCCCGCCAATACGCAATGCCAGAATAGACTGATTAAAGCCTTCGGTTAAGGCAACTGCCAACTCATGATTGTGGATTGGATTGAAGATAGCCCACGTTTCAAGGGTGGGCATTAATAACTGCTCATTTGGGAGAGCCTGACAAGCCAGTCGCCAATCCGCAAGTGTTAACATATCAATTTTGGGCAAAACAAAGCCATCGACTAAGCCAATATTTGGCCAAGTCGCCAACACAGTTAACATCGCAGCATGACGTGGTCGGATAAATACCAAAGGCCTTGCAAAGTCAGGATGACTTGCTTGAAAGGTTTGCCATTGTGCCAATAGTTGGCATAGCTTGTTCATCGCCTGTTCGATATCGACTTCATTGACAGCATCTTCTAGGCAAATCACCATACTATCAACCTCAGGTATTTTTTCCCGAGTAATGATTTGCCAAATATCGTCACGCGTTGCTGGCATATATAAAGTTGCACCCAAACGATATGGGTGAATGGGTGGCTCGGTCATTGCCCCCTGTTGGATGGGTAAAGTTGCTAGGGTCATATTGCTATCGTATGGTTATCTTAAGATTTATCAAATAGGGGTTAGTCGTTGTCACAGGCTCAACCATTGCGGTGTTTAATCAAGGTAACAGCGGTATAAGGGGCAATGCTTGGATCATCAATCAACTGAATATGCCGTTCTTCACATAAATGGCGCAATAGTACGGTATCAGTTGGGCAATGGCTATCATTGACCAAGACACATTCGGGATCGCGACGTAAAATCGCGCGCGTTGCTTCAGCAATCGTCGGCTTAATACGGTTACGATTAACGATGCCAAACCGTGTGGCCAAGTTATCAATCATGGGTCGAGTAACGAAAGTTGGTTGAAACTTTGGAGCGAGTAAAACGGGTTGATGATTGTGTTGACGCAATTCATCAATCACCGCTATGAAGTCCAAACTCATATCGTAGTCTTTCAATGCGTGATAAAATACCGCTTGGTGTAACCCATCGCTTGGCTTGCGATATAAGGTACGTGAAATCAAACCTGATACGGTACTATTGAGCAAACTTGCTGGCATGAGCCAATCATCATCACTGGCACTTAGCCATGCCACGCCTGCGGGGTCTGCCAACGTCACTAGCGGAATAACCGCCTCACCTTGATGAAAAATCTGCGCCTGCTGTTGTGGTTCACCAATACACCCTAAACTGCGCTGCAACTCGCCATAAATTGCCCCTTTACCGGTCCAACCATCCACAAATACCACTGGGCTATTTGGATGTGTTGTCAATATTTGCTGCAACGCCACGGGGTCTAGACCGCGATCACGAATAATACTGACCCCATAATGCAAACTAGGCAAGTGATAACGTTGGCTATTGTTCAAGGCTCGCTGTAATAACACGCCTATCGGCAAGCCCGCACGAACTAAACTCACCAAAACTAAAGGCTGTTCAGGTGTAACGCGCGAAGCAAATAGCGCTGATAAGCTGTAAGCCAAATTATCAATTTCTTGCGCCATACGCAGTTTGCTTTGCTCAAGCGCCTGCTGATACAGTTGCTGATGCATAGCTGTGGGCGGCTTTTCAAGCGTTAACATGTCAGAGTAATGCTGTTGCCCCGATTGAATTAGCTGCTCTTTTTTTACCGGGTCGGTATTATTAATTTGGTCAGCACTTATCATATCCAATAATAAATGCACATCGTCTGGCAGATAACTGCCTGAATTATGCGCTGTTAAAGGTTTGCTTAAATCAGTCATTACTGGCTTACCTTATGGGTTATCTCGGTCGTATTAACGATTTTCTTATCTTCTAATAACCGTAGTATAGCGTCATTGAATTGCCCCTGACGCGGTGTCCCATACCAATCCAAACATTGTAAAAAAGGCACATCAGCCAAACTATCACCAAACCCGAAACTGGCACGATTTTTCTCCAAATAGTGCTGTTGCAAAAATGCTACCGCATGATGCTTATGCACACAATGCGGTAGAATCGCCAAATTATTGGCATTGACATGAATATAAAAGTATCGATTAAAGTTTACAAATTCAGCTGATATTTTATCTGCTAATTCTTGTAGCGCATCATGCTTTTTATCACGATGTTTAACCGCCACATAAATTGTTAATGCTTGATTGACAAATCTATCGGTATGCGGGGTAGACGCCAAGCTATTATCTGTGTTCAATTCATCGAGATACCCAATCATTTTCGCCAAGACAGACTGGCAATCGAGCAATTGATTAGCCATTCGTGTTTCCCACTCGGGTAACACCTGTCCATCCGCTTGCACGATAACAGCACCGTGCGTTAATACTTGCCAACTGGGGAAGGGGAGGCGTACCCGTTGTATCTCTTGGCGATCGCGCGCGGTCACTGGAATCAACTCCGTGCTATGACTGAGCCAATGAAAAAACTGCAATTGTTTTGGGGTAAAAAAACTTAACGGCTCGCCTTGCTTATTCACGCTCGCAACCGTTAATGATGGGGTAGGGGCGTTATCAGATCCATCGGCCAAACCCCAAGCTTTAATTTTTCGCAGCGTTTGAAATAAGGTATCATCCAAATCCATCAGCGCATACGGTTTTACGATAGGCATATCAGCAAAAATATCGGTGGCAAAAGTAGCAGGCATCATGGTTCGCATTCGTTAAGTTGTGGTTTCAGGATGGGCTGAGTGGGGGAGGGGTGAAACAACTAACACATTGGGTAAGCTTTGCCAATAAGGATCGATACTATCAGGCGGCGTTTCAATACACAATAAAACCCAATCCCATTCAGTCGACACCACATTATAGACAAAATTGGTCATTCCCAAACCATAATTGTCATGAAACTCAATGCACGCGGTAATCGCAGATTGTGGATGTACCGCAATCGGTGAGCGAGTAAGGGCAGAGAATTTTACCATACCCAATTTTGAATGATGCTCATCGATTGACTGCTGGATATTTTGTAGCTTTTCGGCTAACAAAAATGGTAACCACACAAACTCATTACTGCCCAATACCAAAATCTTTTTATCGACCAATTGGGTAGGGGAGATGCCACGCGCCATAAGCTGACGTTGTAAACCGTTAAATAAGGCTGATACACCAGCAGTACTATTAACGGTTGGTAAGCGCCCCCAATTACCGGTATCTAACAATGGCTGACTACCTGCCTCGGTGGTAGCAACATTGGGCATGCGTACAGCAGGTAGATTCGGGCTATCCGTCCATTGCCAACTACCAGATAGTAAGTGATGACGGAAAAATGCGACATCTTCAAATGGCTGCGTTTGGGTTTGGTTCAATGACCAATCAACCAAGGTCGCCAAATGCACTTGTTCAAGCGAGTGTAGTCCGGCTT
Source organism: uncultured Moraxella sp. (assembly GCA_937975585.1). GTDB lineage: Bacteria > Pseudomonadota > Gammaproteobacteria > Pseudomonadales > Moraxellaceae > Faucicola. Next base: position 5,835 of record CALJUC010000016.1, read on the forward strand.
GACGTAAGGCATTGACCACATTTTGACAGGTGTTACCCGTTGAGGCCTCGTCATCGACCATAATCAATGTTTTGGCATTTAATACTGCTTTTGCCAAGTCATCAGCTGTTTGAGTGTTTTCATCATTTGGCGTTAGATACAATAGATGCTGACTGGCATGGCTATGATCTTCACTAAATGTCGCGAGCAGTTGCGCACGCTGTGCATGACGTGTTGAGTTCAGTAAAATAGCCTTCGGGTAGGGCTGACCTTGGGTGCGCGTTTGTAAGCGTTGGTGCACACCGGCTGATAGACCAACAGCTGTTTCTGCCATACCAACCACCAAAATCGGCTCTGGCAAATTATCAGGAATCAAATCCGCCAAATCACTAAAGGCTTGGCGCATCCGATTGGGCGTGACGGGAATATGTCGCCCTAATACCTGCGACACAAATAAAAATGCTCGCTTTGGATTGATACGCTCTGCAAAGCCAAGCAATTCGTCTAGTTGGTAATCACCCGTGGTTTGATAACTCAGGCTTAATCTGCCACGTGATAATGTAATGTTTTTTTGTTGAGTAGACATCGATAATTTTAGCTTTTTTAATAGGTAGGATAGGGGCAATCTAGCTAGTCTTAAAATAATTTCATAAGTAATTAGCTAATGCGTACACTGGTCATCAAAGAGCGCACCGCACAAGGGGTTATACTCTCGCGCACCTGTGCCAAATTCGGCTTTTCGATTAACCCTGCCCAATACGCAAAGGCAAGTTGGGTTAAGTTCAATGCTTGTTTGTCAATAAATGCATGATCTGTATAGCCAATGCCGCCTGAGGGCCGACTGTTGATTTCAAGCACTTGATGATTGCCAACCTCATCCGCCTTGGTTTGCACGCTAATAATACCATCTGCGTTGACCGTAGCGACTACTTTAGTGACCAAATCCATCACCGCATCATCAAAACCTACATGCTGCACACGACCCACTTTATAACGTGTTACCGCGGCTAACACCTCACCACGCTCACACACCACATCAACCGAATATTCTTGACCCGGCAAATAGGGCATCAATAGCATCGGAATTGGACGTTGACTGACCCATTGGCTATTAGCATAGGCATGGAGAAACTCATCAATATGGATGGTTTTTTCATCGGTTTCGTAAAGGTGCGAAAAACTATCCCAAGCCACATCAACACCCGTATCTAAGCGCCAAAATCCTTGGGCAAAGATCCCTTGAATGGGTTTGACGCATAATGGCAAATGGTGGTGTTTATTCAATAAGGCTTCTAATTCTGCCAAATTATCAAAGCGCCAACCTTGTGCTACCGGAATATCATGCGCCTGACAATACGCCATAAACTCGGCTTTATTATTGAGCATTTTCAAAGTATCGGTGTCCATTGCACCCGTTAATAAACGAATACCAGCAGCCTCAAACTCCGGCCGACGCGCTTCATAATAACGACTATTTTGCCCTGTCAGTAACACTTTTACACCTTGCTCGCTAGCATGGCTAAGGACAAAATCTACCCGCTGTTGCTGTTGGGTATCCCAATCCGTACCCGGTGCGTAAGGCTCTTGATAGACCCTATCCGCACACTGCAAAATTTCTGGCCGATCATGCCGATGCGACGCAATCACATTGAGTGCCAATGATGGGTTAGCTTTCATCTGTTGCAACGCAAGTAACATATCACGCTGACTTGACTGACCTTCAGCAAGCCAAACACTAGGCGCAGAATAAGGTAAAGGTGTAGACATATAAAAAAATTCCAAAAAATACATTCTGTCGGTCATAAAACCGTACAACCGCGAGCTACTTTACCGGAAATTAACCATTCTTGCTATGGGCGACTGCAATTTACTTCTCTAATGGGCCGACCGTTAATAAATTAAAGACGATACCTGAAAATTCCAATGCCCTTAAATACACCCTTTCTTATATTAAAGTCATTCTATGAGAACAACTTTACTGCTAAACAATCCATTTCATTCAATCAATCCGTATTAAAAACCACACATAAGTGGGTTTGATGTATGGCTGACCACAGTGTCGGATAGTCTTTTTGTGAATCGATGAGTAGTTCGACGGCTCGAGTTTTAATTTCAGTTGAGTATTGTTTGTTTTTCATAAGAGTATTGTCTCAGAGTTTTAGGTCGCCGACAATCTCGGTACGGTTCACCATTAAAAGCGATACAACTTCACTAGTTAACTTATTGATAACCATACTTCTTAAGACCGCTGCTCCAGTAGTGGTCTTATCCTTTCTGACACTCAACAAACCTAGATAACATCTAGCCAATCTGTCATACTTAAACCAAAAATGATATTTTAATAAATTTATCAGTGACTTATTATTTCTATAATTAAAAATAGCAATAAGTAGTTTGGGGCGACTAGGGGAAATGGAAAATTGGAATTGGTCAAAGATTACGTTTTATCTACATTATGGGATTGCGCTGTTCTTTCTGCTAAGAATTTTATGGCGTCAGCATAATCGTAGCGTTGCAGTTGCTTGGATCATGGTCGTATTCGCGCTACCACTTATGGGGGTATTGGCTTATATTTTGTTGGGTGAGGTCAATATTGGCCGTCAATATCTGCGCAGAAACCAACGCGCACAGCAGTTGTTTGATGATTTTGCCCAAAGTCGAAAATTGGATTTTAGCCGAGCCAGTCAAACACTCCCCTCTGAGTTTAAACAGTTAAGTCATCTAGCAGAAGTTGGTACAGGATTAGGGGTATATGACCAGCATACGCTGACATTATTGGATGATACGGAAAGTATATTTATCAGTTTATTAGCCGATATTGAACATGCCAAACATACGATTTTGCTAGAGTTTTATATTATTGAAGTGCAAGGTAGGGTAGAGCTTGTTATCGATGCTTTGATACACGCGGTAAATCGTGGCGTCGCTTGTCAGTTGCTGCTCGATAGCGTCGGTAGCCATGCGTTTTTACGCAGTAAACAGCGTGAGCGTATGGAGCGCGCGGGGATTCAGATTTACCAGTCCCTTTCTGTCAACCTGTTCACCACGCTTATCAAACGTTCTGATATCCGCAATCATCGCAAACTTGCCGTGTTTGATAACCAGTTTGGCTATATTGGTAGCTTTAACTTGGTGGATCCCAACTTTTTTAAGCAAAGTGCCAAGGTTGGTAAATGGATTGATATGATGATTCGGGTTGAAAGCCAACAACCTGTGAGTGTCGTTCAGGGCATGAGCATGGTTGTCAGCGTTGATATTGGCGCCGAGCGGGTCAAAAGCCTGTCACGCTTTAGACAGTTTGTCATTAAGTTTAATGACCGCCGTGAAAGTATGCGTAACTGGTTTGGCAAGGATACGCCACCCTCAACCACGCCTTTAATGAATTTAAAAAAGATACAGCCTTACTTTCGCTACCCTTCAGTCAGTCATGTATCTGCACAGCTCATACCATCCGCCCCGGCTCTCGGTAGTAGTGTGGTTTACGAGACCTTAATCAGTGCCATATTCATGGCTAAGCAACAAATCATTATTACCACGCCTTATTTTGTCCCTGATGACGGGCTGTTATTAGCGCTGGTGACCGCTGCAAAAAAAGGTGTCAATGTGGTTTTAAATATTCCGAAAACTCCTGATTCACGGTTGGTGCGATTTGCCTCAAGCGCCTATTTTGCGCCGTTGTTGGATGCCGGTGTCCAAATCGCGTTATTTGAGCGTGGCCTTTTACATACCAAACTGGTGGTAATTGATAACGCTTATGCGTTATTCGGCACAGTCAATATGGATATGCGTAGCTTTTTTATTAATTTAGAAGTGATGCTCGCTATTTATGATAAAACCATGGTCAGTCAGCTGATTACTTGTCAACGTGGCTATTTGGCTGACAGTGTGTGGGTTAATAAAGATTATGAGCAGCAGCGCACGTTTTTGGGTCGGACATTGGATAGGACGATTCGTTTATTAAGTCCGTTATTATAAGTTAGCAAACGCTTATGATTACGACAAATTACCTTTTCTTTTGGCTGTTTAATGCTAAAGTGACGACATAAATAAGAATGTATATTAGTTAGGATTATTAGCATGACAGGCATTATTCAGTCTTTATTGGACACTGATTTATACAAATTCACCATGCTTCAAGTGGTGCTACATAAGTTTCCCCAGACCCATAGCGTGTATTTATTCCGTTGTCGTAACTTAGAAGATGCGGCTTATCCGTTGGCAGAATTACTTGATGAAGTGAACGCAGAATTAGATGCGTTATGTGAGCTACGCTTTAAAGCCGATGAGTTGCAGTATTTGCGTAATTTACGTTTTATAAAAAGTGACTTTGTCGATTATTTGGAGCTATTCCAACTCAAACGCCGCTTTATTGAAGCAAGTATAGATGACGAAGGACGCTTGGCGATTCGTATCGAAGGGCCAATGATTCAGGCGATGATGTTTGAAATCTTTGTGTTAGCCATCGTCAATGAGTTGTATTTCAGACGATTAGACCAAGCGGCCGCATTGCTCGAAGGGGAAAAACGCTTAGAACATAAAGTGGCGTTATTGCAAGAATATCGTGCGCAAACTGCCTCAGAAGACACGCCATTTTTGGTATCTGATTTTGGCACGCGCCGCCGTTATAGCTTTGCGTGGCAACGCCATGTGTTGGAGCGTTTAAACCAAGTGCCAGAGATTTTTCGTGGTACTAGCAACGTGTACTTTGCCAAAGAATTAGGCATTATCCCAATTGGGACGATGGCGCACGAGTTTTTGCAGGCTTTTCAAGCGCTAGATGTGCGTTTACGTAATTTTCAAAAGGCCGCGTTGGAAACTTGGGTACAAGAATATCGCGGTGATTTGGGGATTGCCTTGACCGATGTAGTCGGCATGGATGCGTTCTTGCGTGATTTTGATTTGTATTTTGCCAAGTTATTTGATGGCTTGCGTCATGACAGTGGCGATCCCTATATTTGGGGCGAAAAAGCCTATGCGCATTATAAGAAACTCAAAATCAACCCAAAAAGCAAGATGTTAACCTTTAGTGATGGGTTAACGGTAGAAAAAGCTTGGGATTTATACCAGTACTTTAAAGATCGTATGCAAGTGAGCTTTGGTATCGGCACGAGTTTGACCAATGACATGGGGCAAACACCACTTAATATCGTGCTAAAACTGGTCGAGTGTAACGGCCAATCTGTTGCAAAAATCTCGGATAGCCCGGGTAAAACCATGACCGACAATGACACGTTTTTGGCGTATTTACGTCAAGTGTTTGATATTGAACCACCGAAAATCGAAACGCGATAGGCATTTTATAATCGATAAAAATGTGCCGCTATTTAAGCAATAACGGCACGTTTTTATTTCTACGCAAAACACGTATTGCGCTAGCGCTTTCGCTCAAACGCGTTTTATCAGAACTTGTGATTTAGACTGATAAAGTATGAGCGTCCTGCACCATACACAGGCGTACCCCAGTTACTGATACCCGTACCCAGTTCGCTATTCATCGACATGGTACGACCTTGTCCCATATACGCGCCGCCTAATGGTAGCGCGTATTTTTTGTCCAACACATTGTCGATACCGACCGTCATATTGGTGTTTTTCCAATCATAACCGGTGCTTAAGTTTAGTAGGCCATAGCCTGCGGTTTTGATTTCGTTACGTGGGGTAGACACGCGGTCTTTAGCACTCACGCCCACCCATTCAATGCGATTTTTCCAGCCATTTAGTTGGTGGTTCAATGCCAGTTTGGCGTTAAATGGCATGATGTTATACAGTGGACTATTGGTATCGGTGTTTTTACCATGCGTATAGTTCAGTGATGCCGTGGTATCAAACTCACCCCATTTAGTTGCACCCAGTTTTTTACTGGCGGCCAAATCCGCACCAAAGATGCGCGCGTCTTGATTGACATAGCGTAGTACATTGTATTGGTCTGGCGTGTTGGTCGCCTTCGGCTGATTGGTCACGTTGTCCCATTGTACCGCATCCACATAGTCATTGATTAGGCTAAAGTAAGGCGTAAGCTTGACGGCCCATTGGTCGTTTTTGTCACGTAGGTCAAAGGTTAGGGCGATTTTATTAGCGGTTTCTGGTTTTAGATTCGGATTACCAACGTAGCCATTGCCATCGCCCACCGTGTTGTTCATGCCCGCCATCATATTAGAGGTAGACCATGTATAGCGTTCATATAAGCTTGGGCTGCGTTGTTGTCGGCTAAGGCCTAGTTCAACGTCATTGGTGTCACTAAGTTGCCAACGGTTAATTAAGCTGACGTTCCAGTTATGGTCGGTCGTCGATAAGTCGCTGTTATTAAAGATGGCCGCATCACGGATTTGTTGGGCGGGCATGGTCATGGCACTGCCATTCACCGGTAGGGCAGTTGGTGCAGTGTCAGCATTATAACCATGCACAGGGTCGACTTGGGTTTTTAGGTTTTCGTAGCGCACACCAAATAGGCTCGTCCAGTCAGGTCGGACTTCAGTTTCCCATTCACCATAAACGCTCATGCGTTCACGTTTGCCATTTTCGATATTTTGGAACGTATAAGGGAACATACCGCCACCCGAGGCTGGCCACCAATCATCTAATCTATAGTCTTGATACTCGGCACCCACACGCACGTTGGTTTTTTCGCTTAATTGACGTGCGGCTTTTAGATTGATACCGGTAGTTTCGCTTTGGCTATACATGGGCATACCATTGGCACAGGCTTGGGTACCGATGGGCGAGCAAGGTTGACTGTTAAAGTTAATCGGGTCTGCTGTGGATGCCATCCCATACCAAAAGCGTTTATCGCTGCCAAAGTCCATTAGGTGATCCACGGTTTCATGATAGACTTGCGCCTCTAGCGTCCCCCAAGCCAAATCACCTGAGTAACGTAAATTGTAGCGGTCAAGGCGGTTGTCTACCAAGTCCATACGTTGGTTCGGGTAAAGCTCTTCTGGGATATGTTGCCAGTTATAGCCTAACTGCCATAGATGGTTACCTTGGCGATAGGCCAAGTCGAGTGATTGATTTTGGCTTTCAAAACTGGTTGAGGCTACTTCATCTTTGGCGATGGATTGACCAAGATTACCGGTGCCAGTATAGTTTTTAAAATCGCCACCGGCTTTGTAATTATCGGCTTGTGCCATACTGCCTTTGTAGGTGATACTGGCGTTTTGACTGGCTGCGGTGAGCGTGACATTGGCACCCACTTGGTCACCATTGCTACGATAATAGCCACCGATTTCTCCGGATGTTTCAATATTTTTCGCGCTCTTATTGGTTTGGCTGGTCTGGCTAACTGGCTTAGCGGCTGATTTTGATTGAGCTAAGGTCGATTGATTGTCTACAACGCCTTGCTTTTTTTTAGTATAAGCCGTGGTAGCTGTCGTATTAAGATTACTGTCATTCGCTGGCATTACGCTTGATACTGGCGTGGCGCTATCATGTTGGTAGTCAATGCCGTCAGACGCTGAATTACTTACTTGAATTGGTGTGCGTCGTGGTTTGGCTTTTGGCGCAGGCTTGGCAAAAAC
>CALJUC010000017.1 GCA_937975585.1 uncultured Moraxella sp.
TCATCTCGGATTTGTTCATTACTCATTTTTCTAAGCCGCCTGTGTGGCGGTGAATAGCGTGTTTATCGCCAAGGCTGGAACGGTAAAGGCATGTTCTTATTCTTAGTCAAAGGCGAAGCAGTAACAGAAGCTATCGAAGACCATTACGGTGATCCAGAAGCCAAAGGTGTCCATAAGGTGCATGATGCAATTTATATGCACACCGTACAAGGCGATTTAGTGCCATGGCTTGCAAGTCAAACTGACTTATTATGTAGCGACTGGATTAAACTCTAAAATCAATCAAAAATACCTTAAAGCCCTATCACATGATGGGGCTTTTTTATACCCAAACCCCACTACCTGACAAGGAAACTGTATGAAAAACACCCATTTATCCGCCCTTGCTATTGGCGTTACTACTGCTGGCATCTCAAGCCAAGCATTGCAGCAAAAATTCCCACTGGCAACCCGTGACGACAAAACGCCAAACGAACTTGAAGACATCGCCAAAAAACTCAAAACCCGTTTGGCTGAAGTTGATAAACTGGTTGAAACTCACCAAAAAGCCATCGATGAGTACGGCACAGCCGATAAAGAAACCCGCGACGCGCTCAAAAAACTGACTGAAGAAGTCGAAAAAGCCAACGACTTATCCAGCCGCTTGACTGATATTGAGCAAAAACTGGTCGAAGGTGTGCTTGAAGGCCGTAACGATGCCAATGATATCGGCGCATTGCTTGCACGCAATGAAGACGTGCTAAACCAAGCCAAGGCAATCACCAAAGCACGCGGCAAAATGGTGCTGGACGGTGAATTTAACACCCGTAACACCATCGGACTTGGCACCATCTCAGGCAATGCGGCGCATCTCAACAACACCGCGTTACGTTTGCAAGAAGTGGTTGCTCAGCCGCTGGTAATGTTCATCCAGCTGTTCGAGCATGACGGCGGTACTGGCGAAGTGATCACCCATTTCTCGTTTGTACTGGGCTAGTTCCTTGCGCGAGCGGGTCAGTTCGTTGTGCAGCTTGGTGGCGTCTCCGGCGCGAGACGTTGCCCGTCCAGCGACAAAGCCGACAATGACACCAATCAGGACAAAGAGAATAGTTGTGAATTCAGTCATAACGATACCTTGATATACAGCAAATTGGTGAACGAATACAGAGGCACTA
>CALJUC010000018.1 GCA_937975585.1 uncultured Moraxella sp.
GAGTCATGGGCGTAGTGCTGGCGGACGCGGGTTCAACTCCCGCCATCTCCACCAAATTATAAAAAAAGACCAACTTTTACTCAGTTGGTCTTTTTTTCCTTTATTATCATTAAATTTCTTATTTGGTAAAATACTGTTTGGTTATTTACTTACATAAGATAACATGCTAGTAAAACCAAGACTTTTTTTTACACAATCACACACACTCGGTAATCTTTCATCCAAAATTAAGGGTTTATTTACATAAACTACTTTGAACACCCTATTATTTTGAAACTATAATTCACAGCGCTCAAGAAGTGTTAAATAATTTATGGCTTTTGTTAGTCGTAATTTTCGTAAATCATGGGAATAACCCCTTGATACCTTTAAACTTAAGTAAACGCGTTTACCATCGGTAACGATAATCAACGCCTTACTTACCTTTAAACGCTAAAAGGAAATCCAATGAAATATGTGATTATGAGTTTAATAGCTCTAGCAACTACCACCGCAGCAAATGCAGGCACAGCCTCATGGTATGGTGGCAGTTTTCATGGTAAAAAAACCGCATCTGGTGAAGTTTTTAATCAACATGCGCTCACTGCTGCAAGCAATACCCACAAGTTAGGTTCATTGCTTAAAGTAACAAATCCTGCCAATGGCAAAAGTGTTGTGGTTCGTGTAACCGACACTGGCGGCTTTGGTAAATATGGTCGTACCCTTGACCTATCAAAGGGAGCATTTAGCAAAATCGCTAGCTTATCAAAAGGTGTGATTAAAGTTCAAGTGGCCAAACTGTAGCCACCATCATTCCTTAACGGCATACAAAAGAAAATAGGCATCCAACATCGATGCCTATTTTTATGTCTGCTAAAAATCATTAGCTTATACCAAACCCAAAAATTACAATATCGAGGAAAACGAGCGCAGATAGTACAAGTAGTACAGCAAGCGAGTTTGACAAAGATAATGTATTTTTTGGGTTTGGTATTACTGTGTCGCCGTATCTTCTTTGCTATACCACTGTTCTAGCTGAATGGGCGCATCCAAATAACTTTGGATAGCCGGTAGGTTAAAGCCGTCATCTTCACTGACAAAACTGATACTCAAACCTTTATTGCCCGCACGACCGGTACGGCCGATACGATGTACATAATCATCTGGGCTATCGGGTAAGGTAAAGTTGACTACACAAGCGACATCATCCACATGAATACCGCGCCCTGCGACATCGGTTGCCACCAATATTTGTGCTTTGCCATCACGGAACTGCGCTAAGTAACGCTCGCGCTTGGCTTGTACCACATCGCCTGATAAAGTCACGACACGATAGCGTTTTTGCAGCTTGTCATATAGACGGCGAACTTGGTCTTTGCGATTGGCAAAGATAATGACCTTACCGCCCTCTACTTCACTGATAATCTCATCAAGTGCCGCTATTTTTTGTGACTCGGTGAGCATATAGAATTTTTGCTCGATGTTTTCACTGGTCTTTTGCTCTGGCTCAATTTCGACAAACACCGGTTGATACAACCAGCGATAGGCCAAATTCATCACATCTTGGTTGAACGTGGCCGAGAATAGCAAGGTTTGGCGGTGAGTATTGTCTGGCATCATACGCATCAGGCGTTTGATATCAGGAATAAAACCCATATCCAACATCCGATCTGCCTCATCCAACACCAATACTTCAAGGCGATCCAAATACACTTTATGTTGAAAACAAAAATCAATCAAACGCCCAGGCGTTGCGATAATGATATCGACAAAGCCTTGCGTCAGCTGTTCGCTTTGTTTGTCATAATCCGTACCACCGAGCAAACATACCGTATGTAGTTTGGTGAACTTTGTCAGCTGTAAACAGTCACTATGAATCTGCTGTGCCAACTCGCGGGTCGGTGCCAAAATCAATGCCCGTGTTTCGCCTAAGTAACGTGCGCCATCCTTACTGGCCTCAAGCGGGTTTTGTAATAGCTCATTAATGATGGTCAGCAAAAAGGTAGCGGTTTTACCCGTACCGGTTTGGGCTTGGCCGATGGCATCTTGTCCCGCCAAGGTATGTGGCAAAATTTGTGCTTGGATAGGTGTTAACTTGGTATAGCCTAATTGTTGAATGGCTTTTTGCAAGGCAGAGTGCAAGGGTAACTGATGAAAGGTTTCGAACACAGATATTTTGACCTTGAATGGGGCGCGACCACGCACGCCAATAATAAAAAAATGCAATAACAGATGTCATTGCGCGTTCAACCACGGTATAGACTAAGCATAAGCTAACACAGCAGTGACACAATAGCAAAAACCAAGTTTACCTAGGGCAACTTGGCTTAACATTAAATATTATCTAATCGACTAAAACAATTAGGTATTATGATACACAATCACTTAGTCGATTTTGGTAACTTCTTCTGCTTGTAAGCCTTTTTGGCCTTCTACGACTACAAATTCGACTTTTTGGCCGTCTTGTAGTGAGCGGTAGCCGTCACCTTGAATTGCGCGAAAATGTACAAAAATATCTTCACCGCTGCTACGTTGAATGAAACCAAATCCTTTGGAATCGTTAAACCACTTAACTACACCTTGTTCACGAGCTGACATATTCTAATTTCCTTAAGTTACTACAATAGGTAAAGGTCTTAGACCTCCACTGTTTGAGGCTTATTATTCGCCTTTACGCTGGATAACGAACCACCTTACTGCTACCTAGCTGTAATATTTTGTTAAAACATTACCAAAAAATTGCTACTGATTAGTAAATTGATCTTACTTTCATCATAACATGGGTTTTTTACAAAAAAAAGAATTTTTCACTGATTTTACACGGATTTTATGCAATTTTATCTGCCAATACATAGCCACAATTTAATGTTGGCCAATAATAACTGACGCCTTTGATACCACTATTATGAGGGATAATTTGCTGACTTAGCGGCAGTTGATAGGTAACGCTTTTAGGACTATCACTCCCTTTCTGATTTAGTAATTGCTCAATACCCGATTTGCCTATGCTATCCAGTATATCTGCCTTCAGACCGCGAGTTAACGTGACTAAAAGCTTGGCATTACCTTGCTGCTTAATCAAGGCTTCCTTTAGCGTCCAAAGTAGCTTAGTTGCTTGTGGCTGTTGGCATGTGGGCACACTCACGACCCAACTTATTTCGTTGGCAGTAAAATAGCGCTTTGCCACCGCCAAACTAATCGTTTTATCCTCAATATCGATACCCAGCCAAGGTGTGGTCGCTAGCAATACTGCCACGTGTTCGCGACTATGGCTAAAGCTGACATAGTAAGTCGGTTGGCGCAGGTCATTAGATTCAATACGATAAGGCAATGCCTCATCTTGTAATTTGCCTGAAAGTCCCATTTTTTGCTGTAGTAAGGTTAATAAATACCGACAGGCCATTGACCCTAAACGCGCTCGACCCACCTGCTGTAAATCAGCATAGTCCTGCATTAACGTATCTAGCCTTGCAACCGCGATGGCATGATTGTGGTGAGTCTTATCTGCGATGATAAATTGTGGCATAGTTACTCATTAACTCTTATTTTAGACAGCTAACCCTATCGTTCCATGGATAAAGTATTGGCAATAAAAAACGCCCTATTACGGACGTTTTTTATGAGCTTAATAACGATAAACTGGATAGCGACAAATTAGTAGGACAATTCAGCGCGGCGGTTTAATGCCCATGAGGCTTCATCATGACCCATCGCAGCGGGTTGGTCTTCACCAAAGCTGATGGCTTCTGTACGTGATGCTGAGATACCTTGGCTACCAAGGTATGATTGCGCAGCTTTTGCACGACGCTCACCCAATGCCATATTGTATTCGCGGCTACCACGTTCATCGGTGTGGCCAGAGATTTGTACACGGGCTTCTGGGCTGGCTTTTAATAAGGCCGCATGTTGGTCTAAGACAGCTTGGGCTTGTGAGTCAAGTGCGCTACTGTCAAAGGCAAAGTAAACTGCTTTTTCGTTAGCGCTTGCCGCATTTACCACTGCAACGCTGTTAGTGACTACTGCGCCGCCATTATAACCTGTACCGTAATAGCCACCCGCTGGTAAGCCCATTGGTGCAACCACGACTTCTGATGTGCCAGTACGTTTTGCAGAGCAACCAGTAAGTGCTACAGTCGCAGTCACTGCAGAGATCGCCAAGACTTTCAGCATTGATGTATTCATAATAGTTTCCTCAAATTGTGATGCCAGCTTTTTAGCATCTAGTTTGTTTTGTTGCTGTACTTTTTGTTACCAGCGCTTAATGCTTTATGTATTTCATTATAGCCATAAGCACGACATACGCCAGTTATTATATGCTATTGTTAGCGTTATTGCGTAGGTTAGTTGGGTTGGTGGTAGTATTCAGACGAATAATGGCAGCATCAGTTATCTAACTAAGTACCTTTCGTTAGAGTAAAGCAACTGATAGCTTTTTGTAAACACTGTCACTGTAATTTTTTATCATTTTTGTATAAGTTATATCAATCATTAAATTCTATTAATGATTAAATCATGATAGCGATTACCAACGGAATTTACCCCAGTTTTCGGGATTAGCCCAAAACTTACTATTAAGCCAATCCGGCAGCTGCTTATAGTCAAACAAATTAAACTGCCAAATCTCAACCGCCTCACCCGCCAACATTAATACCTCATTGGTTAAACGACTAAAGCCAAACGCGGTTAGATTTAATTGGCTTTTCACAGGCTTTATGACTAAGGTATGACGGCCAAATAAGTCGCGGCACAGTTGGATGCTTTTACGTGTTATTTCATCATAAGTGCTATCTATACTGGCAATGACAACTGCGAGTTCATATTGTTTGTCAAATTTTTGCTCATTAAAGCTATGGCTCTCTACGGCTTTCCACTGCACATTATCAGGCAATTCATTGCATAAGCGCGTTGGCCAACTGGTTTTATCGGTATCTAATTGACTGGTAACCAACAACGCGAGCGGGTCATCCGATTCAGTGTAGAGATTGGTAATAATCGGCTGTAGCAAGCGTGTCGCAGGTGGAAAGTTAGATTCGGTAAGGTTCATAGCACGCTCACAGTTGTTCAATCGTTAAGCCTGTTATTGTAAAATAAATTGATTCTGTGCGTTATCTAATTTTAGGTTATATTTATTTATATTGATAAAACTTTTTTTTATCTTTATCCTAGCGAATTCGACTTGCTACCTACCCTAAAAACCAATAAGGTGATAACTAGAATTTGCCTTTTTTTGTGACTCAAATTGTGAGGACTACCATGCAATACCGCTCAAAAACTTCGACTGCCGGACGTAATATGGCTGGGGCACGTGCATTATGGCGTGCTACCGGTATGACTGACGGTGACTTTGACAAGCCAATTATCGCGGTGGCCAACTCGTTTACCCAGTTTGTACCCGGACATGTGCACCTAAAAGACATGGGGCAACTGGTCGCACGTGAGATTGAAGCAGCGGGTGGCGTGGCCAAAGAGTTTAATACCATCGCAGTTGATGACGGGATTGCTATGGGTCACTTGGGTATGCTATATAGCTTGCCAAGCCGTGACTTAATCGCTGACAGCGTTGAATACATGGTCAATGCGCACTGTGCGGATGCCTTAGTCTGTATCTCAAACTGTGACAAAATCACCCCCGGTATGTTAATGGCAGCGATGCGTTTGAACATCCCGACTATCTTCGTGTCAGGCGGCCCAATGGAAGCGGGTAAAATCATCGCTTCGGTCAATGGCCATGAAGTGATGACCCACAGCCAAAATGATGACGAAGTCCACGACACTGCGCATAACGTGCGTAAATTGGATTTGGTTGATGCCATGGTCGATGCGGCTGATGACCGTATCAGTGACGAAGAAGTTGCTATGACCGAGCGTTCTGCCTGTCCGACTTGTGGTTCATGTTCAGGTATGTTCACTGCCAACTCAATGAACTGCTTAACCGAAGCATTAGGTCTATCATTACCAGGTAATGGCTCATTATTAGCCACGCACGCTAAGCGCAAGGACTTATTCTTGGAAGCGGGTCGCCGTATTGTTGAATTGGCAAAACGCTATTACGAACAAGAAGATGACAGCGTGTTACCACGCTCAATCGCGACCAAAGCGACCTTCGAAAACGCCATGAGCCTAGATATCGCCATGGGCGGTTCAACCAATACTATTTTGCACTTATTAGCGGCTGCGAGTGAAGCTGGTGTTGACTTTAAAGTGGCCGATATCGACCGCTTAAGTCGCCGTGTTCCTTGCTTGGCAAAGGTTGCGCCTGCGACCCAAAAATACCACATGGAAGACGTTCACCGTGCCGGTGGTGTGATGGCGATTTTGTCAGAATTAAACCGTGCAGGTCTTATCCATACTGACGTACCAACCGTACATAGTGCCACTATTGGTGATGCCTTAGCGCATTGGGACATTATGAACGCTGATAACGTGGAAGCGCGTGAGCGTTATATCGCAGCCCCAGGTGGCGTACGTACGACCGAAGCGTTTAGCCAAAACAAATCTTGGTCAAACCTTGATGTTAACCGTGAATCAGGCTGTATCCGTTCAAAAGAACACGCCTACTCGCAAGATGGTGGCTTGGCGGTATTGTTCGGTAATATCGCTGAACGTGGTTGCGTGGTCAAAACCGCAGGCGTTGATGACAGTATTTTAAAATTCAACGGCCGCGCGCGTGTATTCGAAAGCCAAGACGCTGCGGTTGAAGCGATTTTGGCGGATAAAATCGTTGCCGGTGACGTGGTCGTGATTCGCTATGAAGGCCCGAAAGGCGGCCCAGGTATGCAAGAAATGCTCTACCCAACTTCATACTTAAAATCAAAAGGCTTGGGTAAACAATGCGCCCTACTCACTGACGGTCGTTTCT
>CALJUC010000019.1 GCA_937975585.1 uncultured Moraxella sp.
GGTTCAGTTAGAAAACTGGCTGATGATTTGGCGACAAAATGAAAATTGTTAAGCGGTTTATCATGGCTAAAACGGCCAATCTGATTGAAAATGTATTGTAAGGTGCGTCAATGTCACCCTATTTGTTAGGAAAATCATGAGTTATACCAGTCAAAATTTAGAAGTTTTAACCGGGCTAGACCCAGTGCGTCGTCGTCCCGGTATGTATACCGACACCACACGCCCCAACCATTTAGCCCAAGAAGTCATCGACAACTCAGTGGATGAGGCGCTAGCCGGTCATGCCAAAAACATCACCGTGATTTTGCATCAAGATGGCTCGCTATCGGTAGAAGATGACGGCCGTGGTATGCCGACTGATATTCATCCTGAGTTTAACCAATCAGGGATTGAGTTGATTTTGACGCGTCTGCATGCGGGTGGCAAGTTCTCAACCACCAACTACCAAGTATCTGGTGGTCTACACGGTGTCGGTATCTCGGTGGTCAATGCGCTATCGCATAAAGTCCATGTGACGGTGTGGCGTCAGGGCGAAGAGTTTACTATGCAGTTTGGTAATGGCGAGCCATTGGCACCGTTGGCCGTTGCCCCCAGTAGCAATAAGCGCAAACGTGGTACCTTAGTACGCTTTTGGGCCAATGAACAATACTTTGATTCGCCCAAGTTTAACATCAAACAACTCAAGCACCATCTAAAGGCCAAAGCCGTTTTGTCAGCCGGTTTGACCATTACCTTTGTCAATGAAATTGATGGTGAAACCGAAGTTTGGCAATTTGCGGATGGTCTATCACAGTACTTGACCGAGCAATTGGTTGATGACATCACCTTACCAGAGCAGCCGTATGTCTTTGACTATACGGCAAAGCCGGGTGAGCGAGCGGCTTTATCATTTGCCATTTGCTGGCTAGCCGAAGGCGGCACACCGGTGCAAGAAAGCTATGTCAACTTGATTCCGACTGCACAAGGCGGTACGCATGTCAATGGTTTACGTACTGGTATCACGGAGGCGCTAAAAGAGTTTTGCGAGTTGCATAACTTATTGCCACGTAATGTCAAGCTGACCGCGGACGATGTTTGGGACGGGGTAAACTATATCTTGTCGCTCAAGTTTTCAGAGCCGCAGTTTAGTGGTCAGACGAAAGAGCGCTTATCGAGTCGCGAAGCGGCGGGCGTGGTGCAAGCCTTTGCCAAAGATGGCTTTAGCTTATGGCTCAATCAAAACTTCGACACGGCCAAACAAATCGCTGAGTTAGCGATTAACAAAGCGGGCAAACGCCTAAAATCTGCCAAAAAAGTTGAACGTAAAAAAATCACCCAAGGTCCAGCCTTACCGGGTAAATTGGCGGATTGTCGTGGGGATTTGCGCGATGGGGCAGAGTTATTCTTGGTAGAAGGGGACTCAGCAGGTGGCTCTGCCAAACAAGCGCGCGACCGGCATTTTCAGGCGATTATGCCATTGCGCGGCAAAATCCTAAACACTTGGGAGGTGTCGCCCGATACCGTGTTATCGAGTGAAGAGATTCACAATATCGCGATTGCGATTGGCGTTGACCCAGACTCGGAGGACTTGTCAGAATTACGCTATGACAAAATCTGTATCTTGGCCGATGCGGACTCGGATGGCTTGCATATTGCGACCTTGCTGTGCGCCTTATTCGTCAAGCATTTTAAAGCCGTGGTTGAAGCCGGTCATCTGTATGTGGCAATGCCGCCTTTATACCGGATTGATATTGGTAAAGATGTCGAATATGCCCTCGACAATGACGAACTTGAGCATATTCTGTCCAAGATTCCAAGTAACAAAAAAGCGCAAATTACCCGATTTAAAGGGTTGGGTGAGATGAGTGCCGAGCAGTTACGAGAAACCACGATGAACCCTGACACACGTCGTCTGGTACAGTTGGAGTTGGACGATACCTATCATACGGATAGTGTGATGGACATGCTACTTGCCAAAAAACGTGCCAGTGACCGCAAAGTTTGGCTAGAACAAAAGGGTGATTTAGCAGAAATTGGCGTTTAGATTTAAGCACCTATTTACTGGTTTTTTAAAGCCAACATTTAGCAAAATAGCTAACCCATACCGGTTAGCTATTTTTTTATGAGAGTGTTATCGAGTATTGAACGATACTCATATTTGAGTTGCCATACGTCGCTACTCGGTTTGCCAAATTCAGTGAACCGTTGTAAACTCAAAGCTAATATTAAGACTGATAATGGAATAATGCCAAGTATGAACAACCTGCCTGAGCTGAAACTAGCAAACATCGGTGACAATGTGCCTCGACGTCATGACAAACTTATCGCAAAAGTTGCCAAAGCCTTATTGGATACCATAGGTTGGAAGTTGGTTGGTGACATTCCGAATATCAAGAAAGCGGTGTTATTGGCAGTACCGCATACCTCAAATTTTGATGGTGTTTTTGCCATTCCTACCATGTTAGCGCTCGACATTGATATCAAAGTATTGGGTAAAAAAGAACTGTTTCGTGTACCTGTGTTAGGCAGTTTTTTGCGTTGGAGTGGCGTTATTGCGATTGATAGACAAAAAAAAGGTTCAACCTTGCAAGCAAGTATTGAGCGCTTTAAACAAGTAGATAAGCTGTGGCTAGCGCTAGCGCCAGAAGGTACGCGTGACTATACCGAAGCGTGGAAAACCGGCTTTTATCACTTGGCAATGGGTGCGGGTGTGCCCATTTTACCAGTTGCGATGGATTATAAGACCAAGCAAGTACGCTTTATGCCATTGTTTTATCCGACGGGTAATATTGACGCGGACTTGCCAAAAATCTACGCCTATTATAAGGGCGTTGAAGGTCTTCATCAGGAGAAAATGTCAAAACCCTTGCAAGACTTAAACAAGTAATGGCGTTAAACAACATTAAAGACAACTATCACGGTAAAAAGCCCCAACGTCATGTTTGGGGCTTTTTTATTCAAATTTGTAAGGGCTAGATTAGCAGAATCAATCAGGCATTGGACAATGACGGATTATAATCACGGTTTAATTTTTCGGTTAATTGACGATCCATGGCTTTTAGCGGGTTATCAACACGTGGCGGTACTTGCTCAATGCTTTCTTCAACCATCTCAGTGGGTTTCGTTGTTTCAGCTGTATTGCGTGCAGGTTTGTTGTAATCAGCATTCAGTTTTTCAACCAATGCGCGATCCATGGTTTTTAAAGGATTTTCAGTACGCGCCACCGTTGCGGTAGTGGTGGTGGTTTGATGATTGGTAGTGTGTGCTTTA
Source organism: uncultured Moraxella sp. (assembly GCA_937975585.1). Lineage (GTDB taxonomy): Bacteria > Pseudomonadota > Gammaproteobacteria > Pseudomonadales > Moraxellaceae > Faucicola. The sequence continues at coordinate 3,250 of CALJUC010000019.1, forward strand.
ACCGGTGTGGTCGCTTGTGGCATGGTAGTTTGTACGGCAGGTTGAGCGGACTTTTTACGCAGCAAGTTCCAAACGATAGTAACAATGGCTAAAACTAGTATAAGGCCAATAATAGTTTTCATCATAACTCCTAAAGTTTAATTTTGCGAAATAAATTAACAAATATACATCATTGTATCATTAAACTTAATAAAAATCCTAATGATAAATATTTAAGAATCGGCCACAACATTTTGCTAAGGCTTGGCTTTATTGTTATCCGCTATGACGGAGCGTCAAAAAAACCGCCCAACTAGGTAACGTTGGGCGGTTCGGAATAGAAATTAAAGAATCGGTGTTAGCGGTTATAGTCTTGATTGAGTTTGTCAGTCAATGCACGATCCATAGACTTTAACGAGCTATCTGTAGATGCGGTAGGCATACCATTAGATGTCGTATTTGGTAAATCAGCTTGGCCATAGTCTGTGGTGGTAGTGCTCTGTGACTGCGCCATGTCTTTAAGCTCAGATAGCTTAGTCGGCTCTTTAACCGGTTGTTGCATGCTATTGGCAACCGCTTGGGTTTCACGTTCGGCTTTGTCTTGTACGTTCTTTAAAAAACGTGCTGCGGCTTCACGACCCCCTAGACCAAATGCCAAAGCAAATGCCACCGCAACCGCGCCCAAGGTTAAACCGAACGCCATGTTAACAATCGAGTCAGCGATACCCATCGCACGTAAGCCCATGGCAAGTACCAAGCCCATGATTAACACACGAAGTAGGTTAGCCAAGAAGGTGGTACCGTTTTGCGAACGTTGTACCGCACTCGCCAATACATTTGCCAACCAAAAACCAATGCCTAGAATAATCGCACCCAAAATCACTTGCGCGCCAAACTTGATAAACATATTCATCAAGTTGCCAAGATAGATAAAGCCCAAACGATTCGCCGCTTCAATCGTTGCAAATAGCATCACAAAGAACACCAACAGACTAGCCGCTATATCAGAGATTTTGGCGCTGCCCAGTACGTTTTGGAAACCCAGTTTACTTGGTAGGGTATTCACACCGGAGTTCTCAAGCAAGTTTTTGACGATATTGGCGATAAATTTCACTACATAATAGGCAATACCTAAAATCGCAACCGCTGCTAGGATATTTGGAATCGCTAACATGATTTCATTCAGCATATTGGTTGCCGGACGTGAAATCGATTCGATTTTTAACGCATCCAAGCCCATGATAATCGCGGTAATCATGACGAGCAGATACACCAATGTACCCGCCAAGTTAGCAAACTGGGTTTGGTTGCCGATACCAGCTTTGCCCGCTAAGCCTTGGACATTCAGGCTTTGTACCACATTGGTCACAATGCCACGCAAGATTTTTGCGATGATGTAACCGACAAAGACAATAATACCCGCAACGACGATATTTGGAACAAACGCCAAGGTCTTGCTAATCATGCCATTAACGGGCGTTAACAAACCAGTCAAGCCTAGCTGCTGTAATACCATTGGCAAGAACATCAGCAAGATAAACCAATAAGCGATATTGGCAATGTTCTCACTCATGGACGGCACGCCCGCGTCACTGGCTAATTTTTCATCAACCGTGGTACGACTTAACACATTGCTAAGCGCACTGCGCGCGATGGTTGCAACGACCCAACCCAAAATCGCCAATGCCGCTGCACCGATAAGATTCGGGATAAACAACAAGACTTGGTTAATCATATTGGCAAATGGTACTGAAATCGCATCCAAGCGTAAGAAGCTTAATGCAGCTGCAATCGCAATGATAAACACGAACCAAAACGCAATACGCGATACCAAATGCGCCAAATCATAGCTTTTGCCAGTCGAGGCATTCATTTTTTGATTTAGGTTAATTTTGGTCAATAACTTATGAATCACCGAACCGATGACACCTGCGATAATCCAACCGATGACAAAAATCAATAACGCGCCCAGCATGGTTACTAGGGATGACCCCAGTGTCTGGTTAAAATTGATAAAAAAATTATCCATGATGCCTCCAAGATGATAAATCGATTTGTTACTGGGTTTATTATTGCGAGTAGGTTATAGTTATAAAAAACAGGTTAACTGTAACATTAAACTTAATAATTGAAACAGTGGGAAAGCGTATCCTAGACCTACCCTATGGTCGAAATATGTTAATTTGAGTAACCTATTGTAAAACGCGTGATAGTTAGTGAATCGATACAAGCTAGGCAGTTAGTAGTAAACAGCTTTTCATAGGTTTTGCCCTTATTTTCTGCTATGATAAGCAGCATTTAATGACCATGTGATGACACCGTTTATCAGGCCTTATCAAGGGTAGCAAGCTATAGTCTTGATTTAACTGTGGTTAATTTGAGCCGTTGGGTTTTTTGTCTTATCGGCTGTTCATCGACGTCTTACGTTATATTGTCTGTGTGAATTATAGGATTGATTATGAGTAATAAAACCGCCCCTGTGTTAGCTGCTATCGTATTAGGCGCTGTTGCCTTAACCCCTGTTTTTCTAAAAAGTTTTGGTGATAACCCACAAATTGCTGCGCTTGGTAGCAGCCTGACCAATGGTGCTAGTGGCACAATTACGGCACAAAGCCCAGATATCGCGAAAGTTGGTTATAGCATTGGTTATATGATGGGCACAAACGTACAGCAAAGTGCCAAAGACCTAAATCCAGCAGACATCAACCAAGGTATCAATGACGGTTTTGCGGGCAAGACTTCTGCGTTGACGCGTGAGCAGATGGAACAAGTGGTTATGGCTTACCAACAACAGCAAGTACAAGCAATGACCCAAGGCAACTTAGCCAAAGGCAAAGCTTTCCTTGCCGAAAATGGCAAAAAAGCCAATATCAAAACCACAGCATCGGGCTTACAATACGAAGTGTTAAAAGAAGGTAATGCGACCAAGCCAAAGGCCACGGACATCGTTGCGGTACAATACGAAGGTAAGCTATTAGACGGTAAAGTGTTTGACAGTACCGCACAACATGGCGGTCAACCAGCGGTATTCCCATTGAATCAAGTGATTCCAGGTTGGACTGAAGGCTTACAGTTGATGGGTGAAGGGGCAAAATACCGTTTTTACATTCCATCAAATCTAGCCTACGGTGAGCAAGGTGCACCACAAGGCGGTATCGAGCCAAACAGCGTGCTTATCTTTGATGTTGAGCTAGTTAAAGTCAATCCACCAGCAGAGGGTAACGCGGTTCAACCATCAGCCCAAGACATTCAGGCACAATTACAACAGCAGATTGAAGCCGCACAGCAACAACAGGCTTCTCAGCCTGCGCAATAAGCGCAGTAATATAAAGGACGCCCTATGACACATCGTCTATTATGGCTTGCGCTTGGTACCTTGTTTGCCGGTAGCGCAGTGGCCGCCACGGAACCTGCTAAGCCTAGCGTTGCTGACTCGCGCTATGTGCCAGCTACCACCATCACCGCCAAGAACGACTCGTTAGACCAAGTCGGTTATAGTCTTGGTTTCTTGATGGGAGAGAGCAATAAGGACAGCGTCGATGACCTAAAGTTAGACGCGTTTTTCCAAGGGTTTCGTGATGCCTATATCGCTAAAAACCCAAGTATCGACAAAGCACAAATGCAAAAAGTGCTGTTAGATTACCAAAAACGCAAAGAAGCAGAATATGCCAAACAAGTAGAAGCAACCGCGAACGCTAACCTTGAAAAGCAAAATGCGTTTATGAAAGAAAACGCCAAAAAACGTGTCGTCATCACCACCAAGTCGGGCTTGCAATACCAACTACTCAGTAATGGTAAAAGCAATGGCAAAAAGCCAAAAGCCACCGACACGGTCAAAGTGCATTACGAAGGGCGTTTGCTTGATGGTACAATCTTCGATAGCTCGTACAAACGCGGTGAGCCTGCGGTATTTGGGCTGAATCAAGTCATTCCGGGTTGGACAGAAGGTTTGCAGTTGATGCAAGAGGGTAGCAAATACCGTTTCTTTATCCCTGCAAACCTTGCCTATGGTGAGGCGGGAAATAGTGACATTGAGCCAAACAGCTTATTAATCTTTGATGTAGAATTGCTTGAAGTCAATCCACCAACGAAGTCGGACAATAAATAAGTATTATCTATAAACAAAAAACCACGTTAAGAGTTAACGTGGTTTTTTTATACGGCCATTTTATAACCGATTTGATGCCCAAATCAGACGCGCTCAAGTCTTAAAGAATTTTTTTTAATACCTTAGAGTTGCGGCTGCTATCGTACATCGCATAACGTGACTCAGGTAATTCTTCCGCTGGTACTTCCACAAAGCCCAATTCGACAAACCAATGTGAAGTACGGGTGGTCAACACAAACAACTCTTTGATACCACGGCTACGCGCTTGCTGCTCTAAGAAAGCCACTAAGTCCGCGCCACGGTTACCGTTACGATAGTTTGAATGAACAGCGACACACGCGACTTCAGCGGCATCATCAGACAATTCGTACAAAGCCGCACAGCCCAACACCATGCCATCACGCTCAATCACGCTAAAGTTTTCGATATCGGTTTCTAAGCGTTCACGCGAGCGACGTACCAAGATACCTTGTTCTTCAAGTGGGGTCAGTAACTCCATCAAACCCACGACATCATCGATATCGGCACGGCGAATCTCTTCGTATGAATCGTGCGAAATCAAGGTGCCTGAACCATCGCGGGTAAATAGCTCTTCAAGCAGCGCACCATCTTTGGCATACGAGATAATATGGGTGCGGTGAATACCGTTACGACACGCTTCACTGGATGCTGATAAGAAACGGGCTACCTCTGAATGGGCTGGCAAGTCGCGTAAGAAGCGTGTGACTTCGTGCGGAATCATTTCTTTAATCAACTGACCTTTTTCGTTATAAATACCGGTCTGTTCACCCAAGAAAATCAGTTTATCAGCATTTAAGCTAATCGCCGCTTGCAATGCCACATCTTCAGACAATAGGTTGAATACCTCGCCCGTTGCGGAATAACCCATCGAACCCAAAATTACCACATGGTCATGGATCAAGTTATTGCGAATAGCTTGCGCATCGATTGCGCGCACTTCGCCGGTAAACTGATAGTCCACACCATCACGCACGCCATAAGGCCTTGCAGTTACAAAGTTACCCGAGATGGCATCAATGCGTGAGCCATACATCGGCGAGTTCGCAAGCCCCATGGATAACTGGGCTTCAATCTGTAGACGAATCGAACCAACCGCTTCAAGAATGTAAGGCAGTGCTTGTTTTGGGGTAACGCGCACGTCATTTGCCATTGGCGCTTCGATATTGTTTTCAGCAAGGTTGGCATCAATCTGTGGACGCGCACCATGTACCAATACTAGCTTAATACCCAAGCTATGTAGCAATGCAAAGTCGTGAATAAGATGGCTAAAATTATCATGCAGTACCGCATCGCCATTGAACATGATGACAAAGGTCTTACCGCGATGGGTATTGATATAGGGTGCAAAGTTGCGGAACCACTGCACATACGCAGGGGCGGTATCATGCATAGGCATTTGGTCAGGGGTATTAAGCACGGCATGGTAGCCAGCTTGGTTTTGGCTATCAGCAGAATTTTGAGTATCGATTGGGGTCGTCATGCTACACTTATATATATTGGCTAAAAACAAAAAGAAGGTCGTTTGATAAAATCACTACAATAACAAATATTGCTAAGTTTGACTAGGGTGTTTATGTTTGGTAAAAATCACCAAGACAACCGAACTAGCTAGTGAGATACGACGGGAAGTTTGTTATGCTAGCGATGACAAATTTTACCGATAACCGCTGCGCCTATAAAGCAATATCTGAATTACCTCGTTTGAAATACCTAGAAAGACTTTGGAGAGTTCTATGTTCACCAATCTACGCACCCTTGGCACTGGCATTGCTGCACTAGCCGTCACAGGCTCAGCTTTTGCTGTGTTACCCACGGTTACTTTAGATCCGACCATGGATTTAGTGCCAACCTCAACTGCGCCAGCCATGACCACGACAGCCATGCCAGTCAATACGCCAACCGCCCCTGTGACGGCTACCATGACCACGGCTATGCCGACCCTCGTTGCGCCAACCATGAACGCGACGAATGCTCAAGTTGCCGCCGTGCCGGCCGTCAACCCAGCGATTAGCCAAATTCAGCGCCGTTTATTGGCCTCTATCGTCGCACGTAATGCCAGCGGTCAAGAGGTGCTAGTGCCAGTCAACGCACAAACCCCGATTACTCGCGGTATGATACTTGAGTATCACGGTTATATTATCAACCGCAGCCAAGAACGCGTGCGTAATATGAAAGTCAGCTTTGATTTACCAAAAAATACCGAGTTGACCGCTATGAGCGATATGAGCCCTGCGCGTGCCATGGGTAGTATGGATGGCATGAACTTCCAATATATGCCGCTAAAAAGTAATGTCGGTGGCGTGTTGCAAGACTTACCAATGAGTTACTACAAAGCGGTTCGTTGGAATATCGAGGGCTTAGGACTCAATGAAGTGGCTGAAGTCAAATACCGCGTAGTTGTAAAATAAGCGTAAGAACAAACTTAGACAGCTAGCAATCGCGATAAAAAAGGGCACTGATGAAGTGCCTTTTTTATTGTGAGATTATTAGCGGTGATTAAATACTATTGGTAAGCTTTAACAGCCGCTTTAATATCAGCGAGTTTGGCACGAGTCGCGACTTCACCGGCTTGGATAATCTTTTCTCGATTGACCGTATCAGTCGTGCCAATATGTCCGACTTGCGGCTGAATCACGACATTGGCAAGTGCCAGTTCCTTGGCTAAATCTTTGCTCGGTTGTTTTGGCATCACGTTAAAGCTTCTATCCAATATCGACCAAAAATCAAACTTATTATTATCTTGCTCGGTGGCAGGCGCGGAAATATCCACCGCAATCACCACTTTTGCCCCCAAGTCTTTGGCTGTTTGTACGGGTACTAGACTGCTCAAGCCCCCATCGGCGTAGCGTTGATTGTTGATTCGAGGTGGGATAAATACGCCCTTAATGCTACTTGACGCACGTACTGCAAGTCCGGTATCCCCAGTGGTAAAGACAGTTTTTTGGGCATCCGCTGAGGTGGTGCTAAGATTGGTCGCAATGGCAGCAAAACGTCGTGGCAACTGCTCAATCGGGCGGTGGCCGACTTGCTCATTGACCCAGTTTTGTAATTGCACCCCCTCAATAAAGCCTTGTTTACTAATCGTAAAATCTACCAAGTCGGTATTACTGACATGGGTGGCAATCTCTTCGATATCATGCGCAGATTTGCCACTGGCATACAAGCTACCGACCAGACTACCACTGCTGGTGCCGACGATTAAATCTGGCTTGATAGCGTTTTGTTCAAGCACTTTGAGAACACCGATGTGGGCAAAGCCTTTGGCGCCACCGCCGCCTAATACAAGGGCGACCTTTGGCGGTTCACGTGTAATCAAAGGTTTGACAATGAGTGGCGGCGTTGTTGTACAAGCCGTGATACTAAAGGCAAGTAGGGTATAAGTAAGGGATTTTTTCATTAGCCTGCCTATTTCAGCTTAATTTGAATATTTGAGCCATCTTTTTTTACCGTTACTTCACGAACGTTTTCGATTAACTGGGTAAAAGTTTTATAGCCGTAAAGTTTGGCATCATGTCCTTTGAGTTTCAATTGGCTACCTAAATACCCAATATGTGTCCAACCGTTTTGATGTGCGGTATTATTACTAATAATATCAACAATATCTGCTAATAAGAGTTTATTCGTTAACGGTAGCAGTTGCTTTTGAGATTTTGCCTTAATAAATGCTTGATTATTGATATGTTTGATTTCGAATAGCGCAAGTGCCTTGATAAGCTCGCTTAGCTTATTATAGCCATATTTTTGTAAATCAATTTGCTGTTGTTTAAGTTGGCTACCCACATGGCTTATGCTGGAAAAACCATTATCTGAATTGGAATTATTGGCTAATATTGAGTGAATAGCGTCAATTAGCAGTTTTTCACTTTTTAACTGTATGGGTGTATAGCGAGTTGATGTGCCGGTTAGTTTAGGCACACCTTTTAAACGTACCAAAAGCGTAGAATCGACTAAATTTTTATCAAAAATATCGATAACATCAATAAGTTCGTGTAATTTTGAGTAGCCATGTTTAGCGATATCTATGTTTGGGAATTGCTGTTTAAAATTGGAACTAAAATTAGCAAAATTGACCCAATAGTCTTTATCTTTGCTAGATTGAAAAAAAGTTTGACGTAACGCATTCATCAGTGAGGTATCTTGCCTAAGCTTTTCCTTTGGCAGTTTATCAATAGGTTTTGTAATGGGTACTTGATTTGGTATTCCGATGGTTGAAGCCAACGGCAGGACAGTTTTTGGCTTATTGGTAGTCTGTTGATTTACTGCTTCTACAACAATTTGATTATTTACTAAGGTTGTCGATTCGACCACAAAAAAATCATCGCAAGCCAGTCTAAACGATTCCACTGCCTTGTCCTTGCCAAAGCCATAAACTTTCTTGTTTTTGGTACGTAAGTTTTTGGCAAGTACGCTAAAATCACTATCTGAAGACAGAATACAAAAACAATCATAACCATCATACGCAAGGTCAATGGCATCAATGGCTAAAGCGATATCAGTGGTATTTTTACCTTTGACATACGCTGGGACATGGACTTGCTCTAATAATAGCTTGAGTGCAATATCATTCCAAATAGCTAAAGTACCTTGCTTAAAATCGCCATATACTTTTTTGCAACCAATCACACCCATAGCATTAATTTGCTGTAAATTCGATTCGATGGTTTTACTGCTAAAATTGTCACCATCGATTAGGACGGCAATTTTGTTGAAATGTAAGTTCGGTTCGGTCATATAATTCGTAATCGTGAAAATTTATTCAGTATAAAACAAAGCCTACCAAAATCAAATTTTCATTTATTTTACCTATAAAAGTGTCATAATCAACCCAATAAATATAGACTTATCCACAAGTTATCCCAATGATTTAAGCTACTATGCAACCAACTAACCCATCATCCGCTATGTCTAACAGTCTTGATGTCGTCAACTTGCCCGTTAATGCCTTGGCGGGCGTGGGCACAAAAGTTGCTGAGCAGTTGGCGCAGCTTGAAATCACGCGCGTGTTTGACTTATTGATGCACTTGCCACGTGATTATGAAGACCGCAGTCGTCTAGTGCCCATGTATGAATTACAGCATGGTCAGTCGGCACTGGTTGAGGGCATCATTGCGCGTGTCGAGCGTAAAAAAACCGGCATGAGCGTGTACTTGCAAGAGCCGCAGTTCGGTGGTGGGCAGGTGATTTTGCGGTTTTTTACCGTGTACCGTGGTTTGACTGAGGTGATGCAAGTTGGCACCACATTACGGGTATTTGGCGAAGTGGTGGTCAATAAATATGGCACCCAAATCTCGCACCCAGAATATGAGGTGATTGTCGGGGCAAAGCCTTTGACCAACACAGGGTTGCTGCCAATTTATCCTACGGTCAAAGGCTTACACCAAAACAAACTCAGAAGTCTGGTAAAGCTTGCCTTGCAAACCGTCAAAAACACCGTCGGTCAACCACAAGCGTTTGACAGTGTTTTTCCTGAGGACTGGCAAGCGATTCAGCCAGTATTAACCAAGCAGTTTCCGTTATTAGCCGGTATTAGCAATCCGTTTGCTGAGTTTGGCTTACTGGATGCGATTAGCTTTATCCATCAACCGCCGATTTATACCGATTTGGGCAAACAGTTACTGCTATTAGACAGCTTAAAAAATCGCACGCATCCGACTTGTGGGCGCTTGATTCTTGAGGAAATGATTGCCCATCAGTTAAGCCTGTTGTACCGAAAACAACAACTCCATCAGCATAAAGCGCCGCGTTGTGATAGTACCAGTCCATTGGCCGAGCGTTTAATTACCAGTTTGCCATTTACCCCAACCAACGCCCAAACCCGTGTGGTTAGCGAGATTGTCAATGATTTAGCAACCTCTGTACCCATGCTGCGTTTGGTGCAGGGGGATGTGGGCGCGGGTAAGACCTTAGTCGCTGCACTCGCAGCCTGTTATGCGCTAGACAGCGGTTGGCAAGTCGCGGTGATGGCACCGACCGAGATTTTGGCTGAGCAACATCTGATTAACTTCAAAAACTGGTTTGAGCCACTTGGCATCGGAGTTGGTTGGTTGGCGGGTAAGCAAAAAGGCAAAGAGCGTGAAAAAGCATTGCAAGCGGTACAAGACAATGAGGTGCAAATCGTTGTCGGCACCCATGCGCTATTCCAAGAACAAGTGAGTTTTGCCAAATTGGGCTTGGTCATCATTGATGAACAGCACCGCTTTGGGGTGGAACAGCGGATGGCTTTACTGAATAAAGGACTTGCCCATACCACACCGCATCAGTTGATTATGACAGCGACACCGATTCCGCGTACCTTAGCGATGAGTGCGTTTGGCGACATGGATACCTCAATTATTGATGAGTTACCGCCCAATCGCACGCCAATCACCACGGTGACGATTAGCCGTGACCGTCGTGATGAGGTGATTGAGCGGATTGCCGCAAACTGCCAGACCGGCAAACAAGCCTACTGGGTATGTCCACTCGTGGAAGAATCGAGCGTACTTGACGCCCAAGCCGCTGAGGCGACTTACGCCGACTTGGATGACCGACTTGACCTTAATATTGGTCTGGTACATGGACGGATGAAACCCGCGGAAAAACAAGCCGTCATGCAAGACTTCAAACAAGCCAATACCGCGTTACTGGTCGCGACCACCGTGATTGAAGTCGGGGTCGATGTGCCGAATGCCTCCTTGATGGTGATCGAAAATGCCGAGCGTTTAGGGTTGTCACAATTACACCAGTTACGTGGTCGTGTCGGACGTGGCACCGAAAAAAGCTTTTGCGTGTTATTGTATCAAACACCATTATCCGAAACCGGTATCGAGCGCTTAAATGTACTACGCGATAGCAATGACGGCTTTGTGATTGCGCAAAAGGATTTGGAATTACGCGGTGCCGGTGAGTTGTTAGGGAAACGCCAAACAGGGCACATGGGGTATTACATTAGTGACCTGGTACGTGACGAAAACTGGTTGATTATCGCACAAGCGTTAGCGCATTATATGATTCGCGATTCACATCGCCAAACCCAAGTGTTACAGCTGATTAATCGCTGGACGCCTGAGGCGATTAAGTACGTTAATGCCTAGTGCCAAGCCTAGTTTAAGAAGAAGGCAAGCATTTGTTTGGGTGTGTAAAATAATTCACTTTAATTAAAAATTTTGTCTGAAAAGTTTTACCTTTTATCAAAATTTTTAATCAATCATTATTACAGTGAGTTTTTTTATCGCTATAATGTAGCACGATAGCTTGATAGCTAGCAGGGAATTTGACCTCAATAATTAACCTCAAAGATTTGTAAAAGGACGACATCATGCCTCAAACTAAATATGATATTCTTGTCGGTGATAAAGCCGCCGCTGACGCATTTGTAGCCAAGACTGAAAACGTACAAGGCGTAAAATTTGTGAATGTGGGTGCTAACGGTCACGGTGTGGTAGTTACCCATAGTGAGGACTATGACGAAGCAGCGTTCAAAGCAGCGGCAGGTATTGAATAATACTGCGATTGCAGAACGATAAATATAAAAAACGGCAGCCCTCAGGTTGCCGTTTTTTATTGCTGTCTGACATTCAAGGTTAGGCGACGCCCAGTGCCTTGGCATGATGGGTAATATGCTCACCGATAAAGCTCGCAATAAAATAATAGCTATGGTCATAGCCCGCTTGACGGCGCAAAGTCATCGGGTAATTGGCTTGTGCAGCCGCTTGCTCGAGTAATTCAGGCTGTAGCTGCTCCACCAAAAACTCATCAGCCAACCCTTGGTCGATCAGTATTGGCAATTGGCGTTTGCCTTGCGATTGGTTTACCAAGTTTACCGTATCATAGAGTTGCCATGTGTCTTTATCATCACCAAGATACGCACTAAATGCCTGTTGTCCCCATGGTACTTGGCTTGGCGCAACGATTGGTGAAAAGGCAGAAGCACTGGCGTAACGCTCTGGGTTGCGTAGGGCAATCATTAAGGCACCATGCCCACCCATGCTATGACCAAAGATACTGCGTTGGTCATTGGCCGGAAAGTTGGCTTCAATCAATGCTGGCAATTCCTCGACAATATAGTCATACATTTGATAATGCGCTGACCAAGGTGCTTGGGTGGCGTTAACATAAAACCCCGCGCCTTGACCCAAGTCATAACGGTCGGCATTGGCGACATCATCGCCGCGTGGACTGGTATCCGGTGCGACCACAATCACGTTGTAATGACTGGCAAATTCGGCAAAGCCTGATTTTTGGATAAAGTTTTGCTCGGTACAGGTCAGGCCAGACAGCCAATATAACACAGGCAGTTTTTCACCCGTGTTGGCCTTAGGCGGTAGATAAATCGCAAATTTCATCGGTGTACTGGTAGCAGCGCTATCATGCTGCCACACTTGTAAGTCCCCACCATGCAGTTTGTGCGCTTCTAATTGTTGCATGAAATTATCCTTTAAAAATGCACCACTGAACGGATAGATTTGCCTTCATGCATCAAGTCAAACGCATGGTTAATATCTTCAAGTCCCATGGTATGAGTGACAAATGGCTCAAGCTGAATCTCACCTGTCATGGCTTGTTCAACCATACCCGGCAATTGCGATCGACCTTTGACCCCGCCAAAAGCCGTGCCTAACCAACGGCGACCGGTTACCAACTGAAATGGACGCGTACTAATCTCTTGACCTGCACCCGCCACACCGATAATCACGCTTTGACCCCAACCGCGATGTGCGCACTCAAGTGCCGAACGCATGACATTGACGTTACCGATACACTCAAAGCTGTGATCAACACCCCAACCAGTCATCTCAACAATAACTTGCTGAATCGGCTTATCATAATCTTTTGGATTAATGCAATCAGTCGCCCCAAACTCACGCGCCAAATCGAACTTCTCTGGGTTGGTGTCAACGGCGATAATACGACCCGCATTGGCAAGTTTGGCACCTTGTACCACCGCAAGACCGATACCACCTAACCCAAATACCGCGACACTGTCACCGGCTTGGACTTTGGCGGTGTTTTTGACTGCGCCTAGACCGGTGGTAACGCCACAGCCCAATAGACAGACTTGTTCGTGGTTGGCGTCAGGGTTGATTTTGGCCAGTGATACTTCAGCGACCACCGTATATTCACTAAAAGTCGAGCAGCCCATATAGTGGTAAATTGGCTGACCATTGTAGCTAAAGCGCGTTGTGCCATCTGGCATCACACCTTTGCCTTGGGTCGCACGTACCGCAACGCACAAATTGGTTTTGTTGCTTTTACAAAATAAGCACTCACCACACTCTGCAGTGTATAGAGGAATCACATGGTCACCGACTGCGACACTGGTCACACCTTCACCCACAGCCACGACCACGCCAGCGCCTTCATGGCCTAACACCGCAGGAAATACACCCTCTGGGTCATCACCACTTAAGGTAAATGCGTCCGTATGGCAGACACCCGTATGACTGATTTTGACCATGACCTCACCGGCCTTGGGCGGCTCGACATCAAGTTCAACGATTTGTAATGGCTGACCTGCGGCAAAGGCAACGGCTGCTTTTGATTTAATTGGTTTGGTAAAATCTAATTTGCTTGTATCATTCATCATATTATCCTTATAGCTAAATAAATTCATTATATCCAATTAAACAGTGAACTAAAGCGAAAAAAACAAATCAATACTAAAAAAAGCTTATACCATAAAAGTAATAAAAAAACCGCCTATCATGACGGATAGGCGGTTTTTCAAGTTAAAGTTGATAACCAAAGATTAGCCAGCTTTAACCACACTGATTAGGTTGTCAACCACTTCTGGTTCTGCCAAGGTTGAGGTATCACCAAGGCCATCAAATTCATTGGCGGCAAGTTTACGCAGAATACGGCGCATGATTTTACCGGAGCGAGTTTTTGGCAGTGCATCAACCAAATACAAGGCATCTAAGTGCGCAATTGGGCCAATCTCACCACGAACATGGCGATTAATCTCAGCTTTGAGTAGTTCACTTGACTCTTCACCGGCTTTCAAAATCACATAGGCCGCAACACCTTGACCTTTTAGGTCATGTGGCATACCCACAACGGCTGCTTCAGCAACAGCTGGGTGTGATACCAAGGCGCTTTCGAGTTCAGCAGTACCCAAGCGGTGACCTGAGACGTTTAATACATCGTCAACACGACCGGTAATCCAGTAGTGGCCATCTTGGTCGCGTAATGCGCCATCACCAGTAAAGTACGAACCAGGGTAGGTACTAAAGTAGGTTTCTAAGAAGCGCTTATGGTCGCCCCAGATAGTACGCATTTGGCCTGGCCAGCTGTCTTTGATGACTAGGTTGCCTTCACCCGCGCCGCTAATCTCATTACCTTCAGCATCCACAATCGCAGGTTTGATACCGTATAATGGGTTCATGGCTGAGCCTGGTTTTAAGTCAACGGTGTTTGGAATTGGGGTCATCAAGATACCGCCAGTTTCGGTTTGCCACCACGTATCAACGATTGGACAACGACCTTCACCGACAACATTGTAGTACCAATCCCAAGCTTCTGGGTTAATTGGCTCACCAACTGACCCTAATAGACGTAGGCTTGAACGGTTTGACTTACGTACATACTCGTCACCTTCTTTCATCATCGCACGGATAGCGGTTGGTGCGGTGTATAGAATGCTGACGTTATGTTTATCAATAATATGACCAATACGTGCCCAATCTGGATATTGTGGTACACCTTCGAACATCACGGTCGTGGTACCGCTAGCAAGTGGTGCATACACTACATAAGTATGACCCGTTACCCAGCCCACATCAGCAGTACACCAGAAGACGTCATCTTTTTTGATATCAAATACATCACGGAACGTTGATAAACCATAAGTTAAATAGCCGCCAGTCGTGTGCAATACGCCTTTTGGTTTACCGGTTGAGCCCGAGGTGTATAGTAAAAATAGTGGATCTTCTGCGTCCATTGGCTCTGGTGGACAATCTTCTGATGCATTGTCAATCAGGTTGTGATACCAAATATCACGACGACCACTCATTGGGATTGACTCACCGGTACGATAGACCACAATAACGTTTTCAACGCATTCGGTACCATCATGATCAAGCGCGCGGTCAACATTGTGTTTTAATGGGGTGTGCTTGCCGCCACGTACTGATTCGTCAGCAGTGATAACCACTTTTGATTGGCTATCGATAATACGACTTGCCAAGCTTTCTGCCGAGAAACCACCGAATACCAATGAGTGAATGGCACCAATACGCGCACATGCAAGCATCGCAACCGCGGCTTCGGGAATCATCGGTAAGTAAATGGTGACGCGGTCGCCTTTCTTGACACCTTTACGGCGTAGCGCACTACCCAAGCGACATACTTCTGAGTGTAATTCTTTATAAGAAATGATTTTGTGTCGTGATGGGTGATCACCTTCCCAAATAATCGCTGGTTTGTATGGATGTGTTTCCACGTGACGGTCTAGACAGTTAACAGAAACGTTTAATTGTCCATCTTCAAACCATTTAATGCTAAAATTATCTAAATCATAATTGACGTTTTTGATTTGGGTTGGCTTTTTGATCCAATCAACTAACTCAGCACGTTTTGCCCAAAACGTTTCATTGTTGTCGACAGATTCTTGGTAGGTGTCAGCGTATTTTTGTGGGTTTGAATTAGCTTTGGCCGCAAATTCAGCACTATGTGGAAAGGTCTTCATTAACTAAACACTCCTTGTCTTAATTGATTACGATAGCGATTGCCATACATTAGTACGGTAACTATCATTCCCTGATAACTGGTAGTAGTTTGACAAACAATGACTAGCCTTGTAAATAGCAAAAGGCATTTTATGATGAAATTTTTTGTATCATTTTAAGAAATTATACTTGAACTAAGCTGTCACATTGCATTGAATACGGGAAATTAGCGGCTATGACAACACAATCAGCAGATGTGGTAATCATTGGGGCAGGGGCGTCGGGGCTATTTTGTGCGATGACTGCAGGGCAGCGTGGGCGTCGAGTTTTGGTACTAGACCATGCCAACAAACCCGGTAAAAAAATTCTCATGAGTGGTGGTGGTCGCTGTAACTTTACCAATTACACGGTTGAACCAGACAATTACTTGGGCGAAAACGCGCATTTTTGTAAGTCGGCGCTGTCACGTTATCTGAATTGGGATTTTATCGGCATGGTGATGACACATGGTATTGCCTACCATGAGCGCGATCACGGTCAGCTATTTTGTGACAACTCAGCAAATGATATCTTACAGATGCTATTAACTGAATGCCAACAAGCAGGCGTGACGATTCAGGTGAAAACCAGTATAGAGCAAATTCAAGCACTCGACGAGGGCTTTTTACTCACCGTCAAACACGCGGATAAAGTGCAACAGATTCGTTGTCAGTCGTTGGTCGTTGCCACAGGTGGGTTGTCGATTCCCACGATGGGGGCAACCGGGTTTGGCTATCAGGTAGCCGAGCAGTTTGGTCATGATATCGTGCCGACATCGGCAGGCTTGGTGCCCTTTACCTTGACCGATAAGATGGGCGAGGCGTTTAAGGCATTGTCAGGGATTAGCCTAGAAGTCGTGGCGTTTAATGAGCGGATTAGTTTTAAACTGCCGTTATTATTTACCCATCGTGGGCTATCCGGCCCAAGTATGTTGCAGTTGTCAAATTACTGGCAAGTGGGCGAGCCGATTTTTATTAATTTTTTCCCAACCGTGGCGATAGATGAGTTTTTATTGGCACAAAAAAAAGCCCATCCTAAGTCATTGATCCGCACGGTTCTCGCGGACTTTTTACCCAGTGAAGCCTTACCAAAAAAACTGTTATTAACCCTACAAAGCTTGGTGTTTGCTGAGGTCGCCGAAACCGAGCTTGCCAATATCAAAGACGATACGCTAGCCCATATCGGTGAACGCCTAAACGGTCTACGTATCATACCGTCAGGTACAGAGGGCTATCGCACTGCTGAGGTCACTCGAGGCGGTGTTGCCACCGACCAAGTGTCATCCAAGACCTTAGAAAGCCAGTTACAGCCAAATTTATACTTTGTCGGTGAAGTGCTTGACGTCACTGGTTGGCTCGGTGGCTATAACTTTCAATGGGCGTGGGCGAGTGGCTTTGTCGCGGGGTCTATCGCCTAATAGTTAGTGGAACGCTTACAAATTAGCCGCTAATATAATCGGAATCACCCAATCTTCTTTATGTGCCAAATGGTCAAATAACAATGGCGGTATCACCTCCACTTGCGCGATGCTATCGGCAGTGACCGCTTGATAGGCAGCCCTTACCGTTGTATCGTCAGGCGCAGTCGTAACTGCTAAGACCGTAAGCTTTTCCAAGTATCACGTGGATAATTGGCTAATAATGGGCTAGTGCTGTGCAAAGTAGCATCTCTCATTGCCTAATCTCAAGTTATCGCGATTCGTTAGTTCTGGTTAATACACTTAATTTAATTTTATAAAAAAAATTTTTAAAGCTTGCTAAAATGTTAGCATGCTATATACTGAACCTAGCTAGAAAGAAAGTCTTTGTTAAAAACGTCTTTGATTCAATCAGTTGCCTAGTATTTTGTTTGTAAAATCAATATCCTGCGTTATAGATATATCATCATCGTTTTTAAATATTGCCCAGTATCTGGGGGCTATGTTTCCAAGCACGATAAGCCCTATAATGAGGTCTTAATCGTGGTCATACGACCGAATTTTAATATATATTTATCTAAAGGATAATATCATGTCAAACACAGTAACTGGTACCGTAAAGTGGTTTAACGAAGCAAAAGGCTTTGGCTTTATCGAACAAGAAAATGGCAAAGACGTATTTGCGCATTATAGCCAAATCGCTAGCAGCGGTTTCAAAACTTTAGCTGAAGGTCAACGTGTATCATTCACCGTGACCCCAGGTCAAAAAGGCGATCAAGCTAGCAACATCGTTGCTATCTAAGTTGCACTGATATAGACCTTTTTCAAGATGCATGAGCAGATTGATTAAGCGTCATCAAAAAAAGACAAGCCGATTGGTTTGTCTTTTTTTATTGCCTACTATTTTTATGAGCAAGGATTTGATACAAAAAAGACCCATCGCAGGAGGTATGCGATGGGCTGAGGAAAAACGGCAAGTCCAACAAACTACTAAGAAATACTATTTGAGAATGATAATTACTTAATAAGGGTCAATCACGGAATATCAATGTTGCAGTTACATTTCCTAACATAACAAAGGAATGAAACATACTGCTTTATCAATAAAAAAGCCGTATTTAGTGTACATTTCTATAAGTATATTGATATCAAAAATATTAGAATTTATAGGACATGAATCTTATTCATCAATTGTGATTATCATTATTTTGTCTTAATTACCAAGGCGCTATTATTATGTAATTTGGTATTAGCGACTGTGAAACCAGTCTAATATAAAATTAGACAAGAAAAAGCATTTAATTTACAGCCTGTTACCATTGAAGTGTTTCTTATACAATGACATAATTTGCAAAGTTTTACTATGCGATAGCTATTTATGGTATGTTGGTGGCTAGGGCAGTTTGGGGCAATATTTTAAGATAATTTTGAAAGAATCAGGGCAACGTTGGGGTAGTGTATTTCCAGTTGCCGATATAATAAAACCGTGTTAACAGTTTGCGAATTAGCCAATGAATGATCAATCATCTGACCGTCTAAACCCAACTTCGGGCAAAAATACGATTTTTAATCTGCCGAATAATTTAACCATTGCCCGTATTGTGATGATTCCGCTGTTTGTCGCGATTGCTTATTGGCCACCGGCTATGGGGATTAACCAACCCGCTATTAGTAACAATGTATTAGCCAATATTGGGATGTACCAGTTTAGTGATAGTTTGCTACGGCATTTTTTATTGACCTTTGTGTTTGTACTTGCGGCAATTACAGATTGGTTAGATGGTTATTTTGCACGTAAGTTGCAGTTGACCTCAGCATTTGGGCGATTTTTAGACCCGGTTGCGGATAAGTTGATGGTCGCGGCTGCGTTGATTATTTTGGTACAGTGGCACCCTGATATCGTGATGGCGATTTCCGCGATTGTGATTATCTCACGTGAGATTGCCGTATCGGCCTTACGCGAGTGGATGGCAGAGTTGGGTAATCGTACCAGTGTCGCGGTATCGTATGTCGGTAAACTCAAAACCACCTTTCAGATGATTGCCATCACGGTACTATTACTAAATTGGGAATCGTTAGAAATGCTGGGTTATTTATTGATGATTATATCGGTGATACTGACGTTGTGGTCGATGTTTATTTATTTAAAAGCCGCTTGGCCGTATCTAAAAAAGCCTTAATGACAGCCTTATAGAACCTTATAGAAATAGTTACTCAGTAAAAAAGCCCATAGTATAATATGGGCTTTTTTTATTATCTTAGTGTAAACAATAATGGCTTAAAAGGTAATAGAGCCGTTATTGCCCATGCTATCAGCGATTTTACCATCTTGTAATGCCGCTGACGCTAGTTTAAACATATTGGCGATACTATTG
>CALJUC010000020.1 GCA_937975585.1 uncultured Moraxella sp.
TACTATTATGCCTTGTTTTATCAGACTTTTTTATTTTTTTGTCGTGTGCAGAGATGATAAATACCAACTTGTAAACGACGAATGGTGGTGACTTCAGGGCCGAAACTGGTCACATCATCAACGTCTAAGTTAGCGTAGGGTTGACTGGTTAATGAACCTTGTCGGTTATAATAAATTTCCTCGCCATTCGGGGTGATTAAGTGAGCATCCACGTCTTCTGGCGAGCTACCCCAGGTCAATTTCATCGTTACTGAGTTGTTTTGTGCACTTACCACTAGACATTGAGATAAGTTACTTGCGACTGAAGTTGTTGTGACTTTTTGCGCTTCAGAAGATTTGGTGCCACTTTGTGCCATGACATACAATGAACTAGAGGTGCGTACTGGTAAGCTAAAGTTACCTTGGGCATCGCTCTTGGCTTTGGTAATCGATGAATAATCGATACCATCACCTGAGATGATTGCATTGGCAAGACGAGTACCGTTGGTGTCTTGAACACAGCCAGTCAATGTGGTGGTTTGCATGACAAGGTCAGCATTCCAAGGCGCAATCCGGTCAATGGTACCGACATAGACCAACGTACCGTCACTGTTCTCGGTTAACGTAGAAGTACCTGACTGAACCCAACCATTGCGAACTGAGTCAAAATAAAATAGTGGCATGGTTTCTTGTAAGTTACCGCGTGTCGATACAGGAATACGAATATTAGCAACTTGACCATTGGCTAATGTCAATGCAGCGCCACTATCATCCAGTGCGGTAATTGATAAGGCACCGAAACTTTCCATCCAGCCACCACCGACGATTTGATAGCCACCAGGCATCGCTTCGGGTTCTTGGGCAGAGTCAATGATTGAAAATTGTACGTTTACTTGACCTACGACTGGACGGCCATCGACTCGTACCAGTGAATTTGCGGGGATAGAAACGCGGGCAGATTGTTGTGCTAGATTAATGGCTTGACTGACGGGTACTCTTACCACGATAGCTTCAGAAGCCGGTGCGCGCACCGTAGCATCAGCCGGGACAAGGTTAAAATCAATGCCATTTGTGTTTGCGCTTAGCGTTTGGGTTAATACTTGGGTGGTATAGCCAGGTGCGGTAACGATAATCGTGGAAGCCCCGACATTAACGCCAATAACACTGTATTTGCCTTGGTTGTCCGTTGTTGCTACTTTATCGTTTACTTTAACCGTGACATTAGCAATGGGCTCCAATGTTTCTTTATTCAGGACTTGCCCAGACAAATTAGTAACTTGCACAACTGGGGTGGTCGAATCAGAAGAACTTGATGAACCACCACAACCAGCTAATAGTACAGCAGCGATAGACACAGCCAATAAACGTTTCATGGATATTTCCTTATCCTAGCAGTAATCGATATGATAGACACGATGTTAAACAAATGTTTCCAATATATTATGAAACATTATTCGACAGTAGTCAATTACGCTAAGTAAGGTGATTAAAACATTTTTAATAAAAATAGTATGCCATTTAAACTGGCAATGCCAATAATCATACTTAAGAACAGCTGTTTCCAATAATGATAACTAATTAAGACGATAATTAATGCCAAAATTTGCGCGAATAATAATGGCGACAAAGTAAAATGCTGTTGTTCGTTGTACCAAGATAGTGACGTTAAAATCAGTAAACTCATCACCGCCAAAGGCAATCCCTTGTTGACCGCTAGTAATAAAGGTGAATCAAGCCAACGCTTTGGCAAAATAACAGGGGTAATACGGGTCAAAAATGTCACCCCTGACATGACCAAAATACCAACGAGCAAATAAAAATCAGAAATATTAGGCATAATAATCAACTTACTTAAATGGCGTGTATTGAGCGGTAGGTTTACGATAAAAATCAGCGACAATCATCAAAATACTTAGCATGATGGCAGATAGTAGTAGCCAATTAGCAAAGAAATTGATGGCAATGATAAAGGCGATGACGGCAATAATCATGGGATAGATTTTTTTGAGTACCTTAAATTGCTCATAGGCCAAAATCGCAAACAAACACACCAAGGCAAAGTCCAAATTTGGCACCAAGTCATTGAGCCCCGCACCAATTATCACACCGAGTAGCGTACCTAATACCCAATAACTTTGATTAAGCAAGCTAATGGGTACGATTAAACGCGCCCGTTCGTTTTCATTGATAGTGGTCAAGACTGAAAACGTTTCATCGGTCAAGGCAAATAAGCAGTAATAGCGCGCGATAATATTGCTCGGTAATTGGCGTAATAGGGGCATCGCATAAAACGCATGACGTAAGTTAATTGCCAATGTGTTACTGGCAAGCGAGGTAAACCCTGTCCCCGTGGCTAACATAGGAATAGCGGCATACTGTGCGGCACCCGCATAGAATACCACACTGGCAAACAATGCTGCCCATACTGGCAAACCAGCCGCCACAAATAAAACCCCAAATGCGATACCGGCTGGGATATAACCCATCGCCACCGGATAGCTTAACTTTAGTGCGCTTGCCCATTTATCATTATCAATACGCATTGTACTCATCCAATCTTCACTGCAAAAAATAATACCCCATCCGAAGATGGGGTAACTGATATCAACGAATTGTCTTGCTTAGCTAGTCATCACGCGATAACAGCGGTGCGTTGCGATCCTCGAATTCCACTTCTTCTTCGACGAACTCAGGTTTGACTTCAACGATAAAGTCTTTACGGCTCATACCCATCCATAGTGGGATAGCAGCAGCGATATAGACTGATGAGAAAGTACCCAAAATCAGACCGATAAATAGGGCAACGGAGAACCAAAATAGACTTTGGCCGCCCAAGAACATCATGGCCAACACCACCAATAACACGGTTGAAATCGTCATAATGGTACGACGTAACGTTTCGGTCAACGATAGATTGACAATCGCAACGGGGCTTAAGCCACGGACACGGCGGAAATTCTCACGAATTCGGTCAAACACAACGATGGTATCGTTCAGTGAGTAACCAATTAGGGACAGAATCGCTGCCAAGACGGTTAAGTCAAATGGCCAACCAAATAATGCGAAAATACCGACAGTGATAATACTATCGTGGAACAGTGACAAGACCGCGCCCCAAGCAAGTTTGGCTTGGAAACGCACAGTCACATAGATAAACATACACACCAGCGCCAAGGCGACGGCGCCAAATGAACTTAGATAAATCTCATTACCAACTTGGCTACCAACGACATCAATTGATTTGATGGTTGCGTTATTGTTGGGTAAGTCCAATGCTTTATCAAGCGTATCACTCAAGCCTTCAACTTTGTCTTGTGGTGGCAGACGTACCAACACTTCTTTATTGCTGCCTAAATATTGCACCACACTGTCATCAATCTTATGACCGGCAAGGCTGGTTTGTACTTGAGCTTGTTGAACAGGTTGCTCATAGACGACGGTCGCTGATACACCACCGGTAAAGTCTAAGCCCAAATTTAGCCCTTTGGTCACAATCGCAAAGATAGCGACAAGGGTCAAAATCGCAGAAAAGACAGCAAAAGGTTTTGCCACTTTCATAAAGTTAATCACACGACGACCAACCAGTGATTTTTCACCACCAAACTCATCCGCAGAAAACGTATCAACCTCAGTAGGGGCAGGGACAGCCGCTTGGGTTGGCGGGTTGGTAATCGCTTGTTTTGGTGCTTGTTTGGCGCCGCGGCCAGTACGACGTGGGCCTTTACGCTCACGTTTGACGCTATAGCCTTCGCTCGTGGTACGTACCCCAAGCTCAGACAAACGCTCGGGGTTTAGGTTTTGGTCATCACCAGTATCATCAAGGTCACTGGCAAAATTCTTATCATCACGCATTGTCAGCTCCTTAACCAATACTAAGTTTTTTAACAGATTTGCGATAGCCGTAAACGATCTGTACGAGCGCACGGGTAACGGTCACTGAGGTAAAAATCGAGCTCGCAATACCAATTGCTAACGTCACGGCAAAGCCTTTAATCGGGCCTGTACCGATGGCAAACAGAATGAATGCAACCAACAAGGTGGTAATCTGCGCATCAAAGATACTGGTAAAGGCGCGGTTAAAACCTGCGACAATCGCTGATTTGGGGCGTGCACCATTCGCTAGCTCTTCACGAATACGCTCAAAAATTAGCACGTTGGCATCCACCGCCATACCGATGGTCAAGACGATACCGGCAATACCTGGTAAAGTCAGTGCCGAGCCAATCAATGACATAACAGCCAAAATCATCATTAAGTTAAATGCCAACGCGATATTGGCAATCAAGCCAAACATACGATAGAACACTAACATAAACAAGGCGACCAACAGATAACCAACTTGGGTGGAGAACATACCTTTTTCGATATTATCCTGCCCCAATGATGGGCCAATGGTACGTTCCTCAACAAAGTACATCGGTGCCGCTAGCGCACCTGCACGCAGTAATAGGGCAAGTTCAGAAGCTTCCGCGTTACTGTTTAGACCAGTGATTTGGAAAGTTGAGCCGAAGACACCTTGAATCGTTGCTTGGTTGATAATATGGCTTTCAGCGTATGGGGTACGCACTTCTTTGGTTTGGCCAGTAACTGGGTCTTTTTCAAAGGTCACACGTTGTTTATTTTCAATAAACAATACCGCCATTTGTTTACCCACAGATTGAGCGGTCGCGTTTTGCATCAATTTACCACCGGCATTATCCAACGTAATGCTAACTTGTGGCATATTGTTTTGGTCTAAGCCTGCTTGGGCATTTTGTACGTTTTGACCCGTGACAATCGCTTGTTGTTGGAGCAAAGATTTTTGTGGGCTATCAACGCTACCAAATGAATAAACTTCGGTACCTGCTGGTGGAATTGGGGTTGGGTTCGCTTGGTAAGTAGTGTTTTGCTCAGCCACCATGCGGAATTCTAGGTTTGCGGTACGACCGATAACACGTTTTGCCTCAGCTGTGTCCTGCACACCCGGTAACTCGACCACGATACGGTTCGCGCCTTGTGACTGTACCAAAGCTTCGGCAACGCCCAATTCATTGATACGATTACGCAGCGTGGTTAAATTTTGGGTCACCGCATCTTGAGAAATCTGCGCCATCGCAGCATCTGTCAAGGTGAAGTTAATCGCTGCACCCGTATCGGTTAACATCGGTTGTAACTGATAGGTGGTACCGAAACGATTACGCAACACGTTTAAGGCGCGGTCGCGCGCGTCATTATCAGCAAATTTGATACTTAAGCCATTGGTGATTGGGTTTAGCCCGGTTACCGCGATTTGCTGACCGCGTAGCTCAGTACGAATATCGCGGCTAATGGCCTCAAGACGTTGACTGACGGTTTTGCTCATATCAACTTCAAGGACAAAACGGACACCACCACGCAAGTCAAGACCAAGTTTGACTGGGTTCGCACCGATGTTACGCAACCACTGTGGCGTGGTTTGGGCTAAGTTAAGCGCGACCACATAGTTGTCACCCAACTTTTCGCGTAGCACTTGCTGGGCCTTGATTTGGGTTTCAGTGCTTTCATCGCCAATGCGAAGCAATACGGATTTGCCATCAAAACTATTGTCTTTGGTGGCGATACCATTGGCGGTTAAGATGGTCTGGGCTTGTGTCAGCACATCTTGGGTCAAAGTAGTACTAGCCGAAGCGCCCGTCACCTGTACCGCAGGCTTATCCGGGTAAAGGTTGGGTAGGGCAAACAAGGTGCTAAATAACAGCACAATGGCAATAAGAACATATTTCCAAGCAGGATATTGCATAATCAAAACTTCTTAGGTTAATCAATGAATCGCAAGGTCGATAACGCCTTTAGCCTAGGATTGGCGCGCTTGCTAATGATAGCCAAACGCGCACCGACCGCCCACAAGCGGGCTTCCTCAAGCTATCCTTACTTTAAGCTATCGATGGTACCGGCTGGCAATACCGATACGATAGAGGCACGTTGTACCATCACTTCTTGCGTAGCATTTAGCGCGATTACCGCATATTCGCCTTGGACTTTTTTGATTTTACCCATAAGACCACCGGCAAATACCACTTCATTACCTTCTTTGATTGAATCAATCATTGAACGGTGTTCTTTGGCACGGCGGCTTTGTGGACGGATAATCATAAAATAAAAAATCGCAAAAAATGCAATCGGTAATAATAGCTGCATAAACATCGATGACGGTGATGAAGTAGCAGCGGCAGCACCTTCAGCATGAGCAGCTTGAATAAATAATGGCAACATAATACAAAACCCTTTTTAATTGATTAATATGAACTTTCTTAAGCCACAAATAAACAAAAACCATCGGCAACACCTTACACACGCTCAGCATCCCTGATTATATGGTGTAATGATGACAGCAGATGGGGTGAATGCGTTCAACTCGTCTAAAAACTGACGATTAACAGCGGATAGCGGCTATAAAATAACGGGTAATAATAACTGATTTGTAAGAATTAATAAATGTTTTAAAATTCGCTTAGCAGTTTTTTTATCGGGCATTGCTTTTTTAGCCTAGATACCCATTAATTAAATCAACCCGTGATATTAAAACCAACCCATATATTGATAGAATTGCCAACTATTGGGTCTAAAGCGGTTAAGTTAATAGCACGATAGATAAGTAGATACTAAATGACTATCAAGTATTTACATAGAAGAAACAAGTGGGTCGATGACTGTGCTATGATAACTTGTAACAAATTATTTCAATATAGGGTTTGATGATTGGCTAGTAAGCATAGTATAAGTAACTACTGATGGATGGTTGTCAGAAAGAGCGTTAGACGCGGTATGCCGCTGGCTGATAAGAGGGATGTTAGGAATATGAATTACGCTAAATTTAAATCGTGGATGGGCCGAATGAGCAAACGCTTTAGTAAGACGGCTGTGGGCGTTGGTATTGGTCTTGCGGCCTTATTACCGATAGCAGGCGGTGTCATGGTGGCGACGACACTAGCCACAGTGAGTATCAAGGCGCAAGCGGCGGTTACTGATGCTGACCTCAAACAATTTGCTAAAAGTATGAATAGTGCCGCCAATAGCAAAAACATTGGCCAAGTGGCGCGCTTAATCAGTGATGATGCCTTGATTTCAGTATCGCGTAAGGGCAAAACCAGTACGCTGGATAAAACCAGCTATTTAAGTTTATTACAAAATAATTGGTCAAAGGCCAGTCAATATCGCTATGACATTGCGGTGACTAATGTTGTGATGATGGGTAATCAAGCCAAGGCGGATGTCGTTACCACAGAAGTGTTGACCGAAAATGGTGTGAGTATGCGTTTGGTCACTACCTCTCGTACCACCTTTACAGAAACAGCAAATGGCTTGGTGTTATCTCGTGCGATTTGTCAGTTGACCATTGAACAGCATTAAGTTGAACCGAGTTAGCATCTGATAGATATACTAACCATTTGTTACATACTAACAGGGTAGTAAAAACGGCTTGCAAAAAAAAGCCGTTTTTTTTATGGTATAATCTTGCCCGATTATTGGGGCGGACTTGCCTATAAGTTGCAAGAAAAGACTCCGATATACCCTCACTGCACGATAAATAATTATCTTTATAAGTTCGATTGACGCATCTTTTTTATCACTGCACCTTACCTGTACCTGAGCATAGGAAGTAATATGTTGTATCCGACAGCCCATTCATTAAAATCTATCAAACCGCTAGTCATTGCGGTCTCTGGTTTACTGCTCGCGGCCTGTAGTAGCACCCCCACCACACAGACGAAAAGTGGCAGTACAGGTATGGTAAATTATCCAAAAGCCAGTGCCAGTAACACACAAGAGAGTGCAGCGCTGTTAGATGAAGATAGCTTAGACGAATTGGAAGGTCTATTAGAAGCTACCGATATGACGATGGTAGAAAATAGCGCGCTATTGGTACAGCGTTACGGTAACCTGTGGGATCGTATGCGTGTCAACTTTAAGATGAACGAAAACGTCTATGATGCCCGAATTGAGGCGCAAAAAAGCTGGTTTATCACACGTCAAGACTACCTAAATCGTCTAACCGCGCGTGCCAGCCGTTACTTATATCATACGGTGCGTGAAGCAGAACGTCGTAATATTCCAACTGAGTTGGCACTATTACCTGTGATTGAAAGCTCGTATGACCCAAATGCTACCAGTAACGCAGCCGCAGCGGGTTTATGGCAGTTTATTCCAAGTACGGGTCGTATTTATGGTCTAAACCAAACCTCAACCTTTGATGGTCGCCGCGATGTTATCGAATCGACGCGTGCCGCGTATGACTTTTTGACCTCATTATATAACCAGTTCGGTAGTTGGGAGTTGGCATTAGCCTCATATAATGCCGGACCGGGTCGTATCCAATCAGCGATTAACTATAATAAAGCGCGCGGTTTACCAACCGACTATTGGTCATTAAGTTTACCGACCGAAACCATGAACTATGTACCGCGTTTTATGGCGGTTGCACAGATTGTTAAGAATCCTAATAGCTATGGTGTGTCATTGCCCGCGATTGCCAATCGTCAACACTTTCGCAGTGTACCGGCCAATGTTGGCGTAAGCTTATATGATGTGAGTAATTTAACTGGTGTCGGTTATGATGAATTGCGCGCATTAAATCCAGCCTTAACCACAGGTGCCATTGACACAGCAGGCCCAAGCCGAATCTTGATTCCTAATGATGTTAATGTGACGATTGATAGAAAAATCAGTCAGTTAACGGGCAATGGCTATATGAGTTCGCCAACTTATACCGCGAATACGGTCTATCCGAAAACATCCGTACCGACGACCACGACCACAACCAAGCCAGGCGCGTTACCAAGCTCAAGTGCTGATTTGGCTGCGATGGCCAATAGTATGGTCAAAAATCAGACTACGACCTATGTGGCACCTGCCGTGACGCCAAGCGTGCCAACGGTGATTAATAAAGAGCCACCGCTTACTGCCGCTGAACAGCGTAGCGTGACCGCAGAGATGCAATCGGCGAATAACTTGCCTACCACGTCAGTGCGAGTGACGCCAAACAATACCATTGTGCAAGAACCACCGCTCAGCCCTGCAGAGCGTGAATTAATTGCCAAGCAAATTGAGCAAACCACACCACAAGTACAGCAAGCGATTAATCCAGCCGATGGTAACATTAACTTGAATGCAATCCAAACACAGCAGTCCGTGTTAGAAGCCAAAGGTGAAACCAAAAAACTGACGTATGAAGAGCCGCCTGTCGTCATTCCACCGGCGAGCAAAAACGCGACCAGTAAACCTGTGGTCACCACACCGACCGTTGTGAAAAAGCCACGCCCGACTGGCACTCGTACTATCTATCGCGTTAAGCGTGGCGATACCTTAGCGAACATCGCTGCTCGTATGGGTGTGAACTGGCGCGACATTGCTGAATGGAACCAAATCGAGCCAAACAGTGCATTGTTAGCCGGTTCGACTTTATACCTTTATGATGCTAAGCCGATTGCTGAGCCTAAGCCAGTCGAACGCGCCACACGTCCCGATAGTTATCGTGTACAAGCGGGCGATACCTTAACTGACATCGCGAACAAATTTAATCTTAGTCTGTCAGAGTTGGCAAAATATAATAACTTGCCAGTGAACTACTCAGTGAGAACAGGCCAAAACTTATGGTTGATTCCAGATAAGATGTCAGCCGCTAGCAAACCGGCAGCAAGCAATTATCGTAAACCGACCAGCCAAGTGAATACCAGTAAATATACTGTACGCTCAGGGGATACCTTATTGGGTATCGCGGATAAACTGAATGTTTCAGCGCAAGACATTGCCGAGTTAAATGACTTTAATACCGATTATCGCGTGCAATTGGGTCAAACCATTCTTGTCCCGACCACTAAGGCTCAAACCAATTATTTCTTGGCGGGCAAGTCCGTTAGCCATACGGTACAACCTGGTGAAAGCTTGGGTAGTATTGCCAATGATTACAATATCAGTCTAAGTGAATTGGCCAAAGCTAACTATCTCAAACCAACCGCTGGCTTGATTGTTAATCAAAAATTGGTCATTCCTCAAGCGGGTGCTGCTGCGTCTACGCCTAAAGCTGCACCGACAAAAACCACATCAGCCAAAGTAACAAGTGTGCGCGATGACAACGACCAAAAAACAGCCGTGAGCAAATAGCGTGGTGCCACAGAAACCTATCAGGTAAAAGCGGGTGAGGGCTTAATTAATTTAGCAGCGCGTTACAATATGAGCCCAAGTGACTTAGCCGCACTGAATAACCTAAAACCGAATGCCAACCTATTATTAGGTCAACGTATCAAGGTGCCGAAGATGACCACGACTTACAAAGTCAAGTCGGGTGACTCATTGACCAACTTGGCAAGAAAATATGGCATGAGCAACAAAGAATTGGCAGAGATGAATGATATCAGCCCATTAGCAGACTTGCGTATCGGCCAGACGATAAAAGTGCCGAATCGTTAATTCAGTTCTCCCTATTAGAAAACCCTTGGCAGCCGCAACTTCCAAGGGTTTTTTGTTATAGGATTAAGTATCGTTAATAAAAAACGCATCCATAAAATACATGGATGCGTTCTTGTTCTACTTATTACAATCAATGTGTCAACTATTAGCGTATTAACACTGACTCATAAGCATACTAATTATTTCTTTTTAGCTTGGCCTTTGCTAGCTTGGGTGTTAACCATGTCTTTTAAGCCTTTACCTGCTTTGAAGCTAGGTACTTTGCTAGCTGGAATTTGGATTTCTTCTTTGGTTTGTGGGTTGCGGCCAGTACGCGCTTGACGCTCTTTTACGCTAAAAGTACCAAAACCTACCAATGAAACGGTGTCATTAGTCGCCATGGCTTCACCGATAGTAGCGATAAAAGCATTTAGTGCTTCAGTCGCTTGTGCTTTGGTTAATCCACTTTTGGTTGCGATGCTATCAACTAATTCTGATTTATTCATAATTGTGTCCTTCAAAAAAATTATTGGATTGGGTTAATAATGTCAATTATAGGCATTAATGCGACTAAAAACCTGCCAAACACGCTATACAAGCGGCTTTGGCCTGTTATTATGCCTCGATTATAAGTAAAGTTGTAGCCCTGCACAAGCATCAACGAAGATTTTTTCTTAGTTTGGGCCGCTAATTAACCAGTTTTTGCAAAATCGTTGTCAAAACTCACCAAATATTTACACTTTGTTGCAAACCTAGTAAGTATCAGGGCATCACGAGTATATTCAATATTAGATATAACAAATTGATGCGCTATATCGAATACAAGTCAAGTAATTTGTTTGACTAATAGGCCTATATATTACTGACTAAAATCGGCCAACTGACATCTAAAATTTGCTCAAAAAATTACGTTAATATTTTTAAGTTGTTTTACTTTTTTGCTATTTTTTGCTGTTTTGACTGGTGGAAAGGTGTGGGGCAAGGTATGATTGTGACAATTTTAGATAGTAGGTTTTTGAAAGTAAAAAACACTAAAAATGTGTGAGTGACGTATTAGTTTTAGCACTTTAGACTTTATATTTATGACATTGTAGAACAATATTGGGGCGACCTTAGTAGGTAATGAAGATTACCTAGGATTGAGGATATAATTAATAGCATCGCCTACTATACTTGTTGTTGGGATTTTCACTAATAAAAGAAAGTTGACCAATAAAGGGTAGGTAGCGTAGAGCGCTTAATAAGAGATAGACGATGACACAACCAACCGACAATAATACTTTACCCCAAAATACGCTGTCACAAACAGCCTTGAATGTGATACTGGTGGTAATTGAAACCTTACTGACATTATTGTTACGCTTTGATGGGCAGTTACGGCAATTGGCTTATCCATTGGCACAAGACAATACTGTGGTCTGTATTCGTTCATATGTGCCGCATGTGACTTTCTATGCCACATTCACCGTGAATGGAATCTTGTTAGACAGTGAGTTGCAGCCAAGTCAACAAGTCGATGTCACGATTAATGGATTTACTTGGCAAATTGCGCAAGCCGTTTTTACTCATAAATCAAGTGTTATTGAACAACTCCAAATCCGCGGTGAGTTGGATAAAGTCGCTCAAGTAAAAGCCTTTTTATTAGCGATTGGTGTGACCCAAGTTGTAGAAAATCTTAAAGCCTCAGTGATAGGTAGTAAGTCTGAAAAAGACGATAAAGAAAAAGAGCCCAAAACCACCTCAGCACAATATCGTGAACGTATCAGCGAACAACAGACCCAAATTAATAAATTGACCATTGCACAAACTGAGTTTGACACGCATTTGGCACAGCTAAAAAGCCAAAATAAATTGTTGAAAATCAGCTTGGGCATTGCGGTGATATTATGTATCATCTGCGTGGTGGGTTGGATTATCAAATAAACCGCTATTAACCTTATCTACTGTATTTAAATCCCGAGTAATTTAGTAAGAATTAATCTTGACTAAATAACTCGGGATTCTTTATAATAGGCTATTACTACCCAAGCGCGACAGCTACCCGGCTTCATTGGACATGATGAATTTAGTTGTCGCTATCTAATAACAAGACAGCATTGGGTCATTACTTATATTTTTTAAAGTAGGAGTCGTTATGCGATTGACAACACGTGGGCGTTATGCCGTGACGGCCTTGCTTGACTTGGCATTGCAAGATCAACAAACGCATCTGGCCGTGTCGCTGTCAGATATTGCAAAGCGTCAAGATATTTCTATTTCTTATCTCGAGCAATTATTTTCAAAATTGCGTAAACAGGGCTTAGTAATTAGTACTCGCGGTGCGTCAGGTGGTTATCATATTGCAAAACCACTTGACCAAATCAGTGTGATGAGTATCATTGCAGCCGTAGATGAGTCAGTTGACGCGCGGGCTTGTGAAGGTAAAGTTAACTGCCAAGATGGGGCGATGTGTTTGACCCATGCGCTATGGTCAGGTCTATCAGAACATATTGAGCAATATTTGTCACAAGTCACCTTAGCAGAATTGATTAACCAACGTGATATTCGTACCATTGCTGAACGTCAAATTATGATGGTTGAGCAGACAGAGTCGGATTTCACGGATAAATCAGAGCCAACGCAGGACAGTGAGTCAGTCACCACAAGCCGCTCGCACCGTCAACCTACCAAAGCTCGACATCAAGAAACAACCACGATTACAACACCTTTAAATTCTGGGGAGAATTTGCCAGCATGAGCCAGCTTACTTATCTAGACTACGCCGCCACCACACCGGTTGACAAAGATGTGGCCGAAAAAATGATGCATTACCTAACCTTTGATGGGGTATTTGGGAATCCAGCATCACGCTCGCATGGCTTTGGCTGGCAAGCGGAAGAAGCGGTTGAAACTGCACGTGAACAAATCGCTGATTTGGTGAATGCTGATCCACGCGAAATTGTATTCACGTCAGGTGCGACAGAGTCGAATAACTTAGCCATTAAAGGCGCAGCACAGTTTTATAGCGGTCGTGGCAAGCACATTATTACCAGTAAAATTGAGCATAAAGCCGTATTAGATGTGTGCCGCGAACTTGAGCAAGAAGGCTTTGAGATCACTTATCTTGAACCACAACAAGGCACGGGCCTAATCACGGTCGATATGGTGAAAGATGCCATTCGTGATGATACTATCTTAGTTAGCTTAATGATGGTTAATAACGAATTAGGTACGTTGACTGATGTGGCCGCTATCGGTGAAGTGACTCGCGAAAAAGGCATTATCTTCCACGTTGATGCGGCACAAGCAGCGGGTAAAACCCCAATTGATTTGGAAAAAATGCAAATCGACTTGATGAGTTTCTCAGGTCATAAAGTCTATGGCCCAAAAGGTATCGGTGCATTATATGTGCGTCGTAAACCACGCGTACGCTTAAAGGCGCAAATGCATGGTGGTGGTCATGAGCGTGGTATGCGTTCAGGTACGTTAGCAACGCATCAAATCGTGGGCATGGGCGAGGCGTTTGCCATCGCTAAAGTCCGCATGGCAGAAGATGAAGCACGTATTGGTAATCTTCGCGACCGCTTGTGGAATGGCATTAACGATTTAGAAGAAGTCTACTTAAACGGTGACTTAGAACATAGCATTCCAAACATCGTAAATATCAGCTTTAACTTTGTGGAAGGTGAAAGCTTAATGATGTCGCTTAAAGACTTTGCGGTATCATCGGGTTCAGCTTGTACGTCAGCGACACTTGAGCCATCGTATGTGTTGCGTGCGATTGGTTTACCAGATGAGTTGGCGCATAGCTCAATTCGCTTTAGTATGGGTCGTTATACCACTGAAGAAGATATTGATAATGTTGTCGCCCAAGTACGTAATGCAGTCGAAAAATTGCGCTCATTGTCACCACTATGGGATATGTTCAAAGACGGTGTTGATTTAAGCAAAGTCGAATGGCAAGAGCACTAATATTAAAGGATTAACGGGAGTTAACTATGGCATATTCAGATAAAGTAATTGATCACTACGAAAACCCACGTAACGTTGGCAACTTTGACAAAAATGCACCAAACGTTGGTACTGGTATGGTCGGTGCCCCAGCTTGTGGTGACGTGATGCGTTTACAAATCCAAGTCGGTGATGATGGCGTGATTCAAGACGCACGTTTCAAAACTTACGGCTGTGGTTCAGCAATTGCATCAAGCTCATTGGTAACTGAGTGGTTAAAAGGTAAAACCCTTGACCAAGCTCGCGAAATCAAGAACAAAGACATTGCTGAAGAGTTGGCATTGCCACCAGTAAAAGTTCACTGCTCAGTATTGGCTGAAGATGCGATTAAAGCTGCAATTGAAGATTATCAAACCAAATCGCAAGCCTAAGCAAACATACCATTTTATGCATTGGTCATAAAATGGTATCTGCAATCCTATGGTGGCGAGTTTTTAGAGCATAATCAACGATTTAAAGGTAAAAGCATGATTGATTTGACCCCCCAAGCAGCTGAACATGTACGCAATTTTTTGCAAAATCGTGGTCATGGTGAAGGCATTCGTGTGGGTATTCGTACCGCTGGCTGTTCAGGGTTGGCATATGTATTAGAGTTTGTTGATGAGGCAGACCCGAATGACCAACGCTTTGATAGTAATGGTGTGACGGTATTTGTTGACCCGAAAAGCTTAGTTTATCTAAATGGCCTTCAAATGGATTATGTAAAAGAAGGCCTAAATGAGGGCTTTAAATTTACTAACCCGAACCAAAAAGGTGAGTGTGGTTGTGGTGAGTCTTTTACCGTTTAATCATTTAGCCTAGATTATTTATACAATAAAATAGGTATGATGCTAGAGGAAGTTATAGACCACGATGCTAAATTATTTTGATTTGATGGCAATGCCAACGCAGTTTGCAGTTGATCATCATCAATTGCAAGCTAACCTACGCGCACTACAAAGTCAGTTTCATCCAGACAGCCAAAAAAGTGGGCAGATCACTAATAATATAGCTCAGCAGCTATTGGCGAATTTGAACCCTGAGCAACAATCAGCGGTAATTAACGAAGCGTATCAAACGTTATTGTCAGAAGATAGTCGCGCTAAGCACTTGTTAGCATTACAAGGCATTGAGCAGTCGATTAATCAACCTATTCGTGATTTGGATTTTTTGGATGACGCAATGGAATATCGCATTGCGTTAGATGAGGCAACGGTTGCCCAATTGCCAAGCATGCGCGCGCAATTAGGGAATTGGTTAAGTCACTGGTCGGATAGGTTTACCCAAGCGTATGACAAGATTGTGGCAAATGGCACAGCAACCACTGATGACGTGAACCAAGCTTTAGATAGTCTGCAAAAGCTACAGTTTTTGGTAAAATTGGGTAAAGATGTCGATAAGCGTCATGATGAGCTTGTGCAAGACGCTGGCAGTGATGATGACTTGTATGTATGACGCTTATTAAGACAAAATAATTACGTGACGTTTCATTTAGCATTTTTGGCCTGATTTATTTATAATGGTGTGTTTCTAGTCGCCGCCCTTGCTGGAGCTAGTCAGTGATGGCGGTTTTTATTGGGTGTTGGTTTTTTATTATCTTAAATTAATGTTGGCGAATCCTTATGTCGTTATTACAAATTGCTGAACCGAATCAAAGTGCAAAACCGCATGCTCACCGTTATGCCCTTGGGATTGACTTGGGTACCACACGGTCATTGGTCGCGGTGGTACGCTCAGGTGAGCCGCAAGTGATTGGTGATAAGGTCAGTGAGTGCCAGTCAGGTGCGCTAGATGCCAGTATTGATTGCCAAAAACTGCTACCGTCAGTGGTATATTTTGGCAAAGATAAGCAAGATAGTGATGTGACCTTAGTGGGTAGCTTTGCTGAAGCCATGGCAGAAGATTATCCGCAATATACCGTACGTTCGGTCAAGCGCTTTATGGGACGTACCAAAGCGGACATTAAGTTTAATCACCCGTATACGTTGGTTGGTGAAGATGGCTTTATGCCGAGCATTGATACACCACAAGGGGCAAAAAATCCCGTTGAGATTTCGGCTATTTTATTAAATCATCTATATGACCGTGCCAAGACTGCGCTTCCAGCAGACAGCATTATGGGCGTGGTGATTACAGTACCAGCATACTTTGATGAAGCACAGCGCCAAGCCACTAAAGATGCGGCACAACTCGCGGGTTTGAATGTATTACGTTTATTAAATGAGCCGACGGCGGCTGCGATGGCATATGGTCTTGAGCAGCATGAGAAAGACGCGCACTATTTGATTTATGACTTGGGTGGTGGTACGTTTGATGTATCGGTCTT
This sequence comes from uncultured Moraxella sp., assembly GCA_937975585.1. GTDB lineage: Bacteria > Pseudomonadota > Gammaproteobacteria > Pseudomonadales > Moraxellaceae > Faucicola. Next base: position 16,679 of record CALJUC010000020.1, read on the forward strand.
GAAGCTTAATCACGGTGTGTACGAAGTACTTGCAACCGGTGGTAATAGTGCGCTGGGTGGTGATGACATTGACCGTTTAATTGCCAACTGGCTGATTAAACAAACAGGCGTTGAGCCAAGTCAAGTGGATAACCACGATAAACAACGCCTGAATCAATTGGCAAAAAACTACAAACAACAACTTAGTGATATACCAACGGTTACTGTAGATATCACCGTTAACGGTCAACAGTGGCAAGGTGAGCTGACCGATGCGATTGTCACGGAGATTATTAAGCCGGTGACAGACCGCACGTTTAATGTGTGCGAGCAAGTACTACGTGACGCCAAGATTGATAAAAGCCAACTCAATGCGGTGGTATTGGTGGGTGGCTCAACGCGTATGCCAATCATTCAACGTTTGGTTGAAACCACCTTTGGCCAAAAACCACTAAGCCGCTTAAATCCCGATGAAGTGGTGGCATTAGGCGCGGCTAAATATGCCGACCAACTCATCAGTACGCAAAATCAAAATAACGCCGTACTATTGCTAGATGTGACCCCATTATCATTAGGTCTTGAGACCATGGGTGGATTGACTGAGGTACTGATTCCGCGTAATACACCAATTCCGGTGAAGCGTCAGCAAGTATTCACCACTTATCAAGACAACCAAAATGCCATGATCATTCATGTGGTACAAGGTGAACGTGATACAGTGGCAGATAACCGCTCATTAGGACAATTTAAACTTACCGATATTCCGGCCATGAAGGCAGGACTAGCACGCATTGAAGTGACCTTTAGTATTGATGCCGATGGTCAATTGACGGTAGCCGCTAAAGAAACGACCACCGGCAAAGAAGCCGATATTCAAGTGAAGCCTGCGTATGGTCTGTCTGAAAGCGAGCAGGAAAAGCTACTTCAAGCAGGCTTTGACCACGCGGTAGAAGACCGAGATACGCGTAGCTTAATTGAGCAACAGGTTGAAGCACGCCGTGAAGTGTTGGCAGTTGAATCAGCGTTGGCCGAATTCTCAGCCTTGTTAGCCGACGAGCAAGTTGCCGCCTTACGTCAACAGATTGATAGCGTTAATGAAGCCATTGCCAGTAACCAAGCAGATACCTTGACCCATGCAGAAAACGAACTAAAGGTATTAAGCGATGAGTTTGCAAGCCTAATTATGAACCAAGCGGTTAGTCAAACCATGACAGGCACGACCACTGCTGACTGGTTAAAATAATTTTTTATAGATTAATACGAGTAACTTATGCCAAAAATTACGATTTTGCCGCATCACAGTATTTGCCCAACCGGCACCGAAATTGAATTGAACCATGGTGACAATTTGTGTCAAGGTTTGTTAGATCATGGTGTTAAGATTGAACATGCGTGTGATATGTCAAAAGCCTGTACCACTTGCCATGTGGTGGTGCGTAAAGGTTTTAACAGTTTAGAAGAAATGGATGATGTGGAAGCAGACTTGCTTGACCGCGCGTGGGGACTTGAGCCAGACTCGCGCTTATCGTGTCAGGTCATTGTCGAAGACCAAGACTTGACCATCGAAATTCCAAAATATACCATCAATCACGCGTCTGAAAGTCATTAATGTGGCTCGCCAACGAAAGCGCATAAAAGAAAGCCCCTAAAAATAGCCGGTAATACGTTACCGGCTATTTTTTACATGAATGATAATCTTATAGCTTAGCCTTTAGCGCTATTTTCAGCATTCGTGTCAGTATCAGCATCAGTTTCGGTTTTCTTTTCGATTAAATCTAGCGCCTGAATCAGATAATTGGTGATACTGCGCCGATCATAATTGTGAATATCTTGAACGTTAAGCTGTAGGTTAAAGCCTGGTAACTGATAGTCAACCCATTTTGCGTAATGATCAGTGTTAAAGTCAGGGTCAGATAACGCCCAAGCTTTGGTAGTTTCTTGGATACCTTTCAGACTTAATTCACCGATTGGCTGACAGTGATGCTCATGGCTAATCAAATGATAGGTGCTTTCACTGATTAAAATTTGATTTTTTTGGGCAGCTGACTCAAGTCGCGCCGCCAGGTTGGCTTCTTTTCCAATCACGGTATACGTCATGCGATTGTGACTGCCAAAATTCCCCACATAACAATAACCCGTGTTGATACCCATACGCACGTACAAGCCTTCAAAGCCCAATAATCGCCATTGCTGACGTAGCGTTTGCATTTCTCGACGCATTTCAAGCGCCATATTCGCGCAGCTGATGGCATCCTCGCGCTCATTATGATTGCCCGAATCACCAAAGTAGCACAGTAGGCCGTCACCAATAAACTTGTCCAAGGTAGCGCCATGCTTGAGCGTGATTTGGGTCATACGGTCAAGATACGTATTTAGAATATGCGCCAAATGGTCAGCGCTAATCTTATCAGATAAGTCGGTAAATCCCACGATGTCAGAAAATAAAATGGTGATTTTTCGACGCTGACTGCTAACTTCTACCAAGCTTTGTTTGTGAATAATCGGTTGCCAAACCTGTGGGGGTAAAAAACGTGCCAATTGGTTAGTGATATTGACCAATGATTGCGTACGCTGCTTTTGTTGAGAAAGTTTATGACGTGCGTCATGCACTAAGCTAATCAAGCGCCATATATGAAATCCAGTAATAATCACCGTAATAAATAGGCAAATGATGTTGAACGCCATTTGGTGATCGTAATCTAAGGCAATACTTGGCAAATATAAGGTCGCAGTTAACGATGCGACAATCGTGGTGGTTAAGGTGACTAAAATCAGTAAGATAGCATTTCGACGTGTCGATTGTACCAGTCGCAAAAAACACAGTAGCCATAGCGTAAGTGCTGGAATATAGTCAAACTGCATCAACCCATTGGTCAGTGATAGCAGCATCAATACTGCCACAGTTGTACTAAGCTGTTTGGGTCGAAATATAGCCAAAATAATGGTCAATAATGTGGCGAACAGTAATCCGCCCGCCAATAGTTTATAAACCGTTGGCGTATCGCAAAGTAACCAAAGGATACCAATGGTAAGTAACAATAAAAACTCCGGAAAAACCGGGCGTTTAGTACTGGTAGTAAAATGTTTCCACGCGTCACGCAATCGCTGTTCTTCCTAAGCTATAACACTATGTAGGCTACTACCTAAATGCTTAAACCCCCACATCCATTTGCCAATCAAATGGCATATCACGATGACCGCGTAAAGCCATCATCAGCGTTTGTTGCATGTGGTTGAGCACTTGTGGTGTGTAAGGTACGGCAGGGCGACCCCATACAGGATTTGGCCATGCGATGTCATTTTGATAACGTACGATGTGATGGAAGTGTAACTGTGGCACTTGGTTGCCAAGGGCAGCGATATTCATTTTATCGGCTTGGAACGTCTTAGCCAGTTGGCTTGATAACCAGCTTGATTCACGCAAAAACTGTGCTTGGTCAGTCGCTGATAGCTCATACAACTCTCGAATACCGGCCACGCGTGGAATCAGAATTAACCAAGGGAATTGGCAATCATTCATCAAACGGCAGGTTGATAACGGAAATTCACCAACTAAAAAGGTATCTTTCGCTAATTGTGGATGCAAATTAAACATAGTAACTCTATTTTTTTAACGGAATGTAAAAAGTCGGCGCAAGTAGCACCGAGACAGTAAAAATAATATATAAGGAAAAGGCAAGAATCTGCCTATTTTAACAGCTTATCGCCATAAAGGTGAAATACTTTAGCTAAAAACTTTGGCAGTGTATCATCGATTGTCATTGCCGATAATTGGCCAATTTTGGTGATTTATTGTGGTTGTATCATTGGTGTAAGAAAAGACCTTAAAACAATAACAGTCAATGACTGGCACTGTTGGTAGGTGTTGGGTAAAATAGCGCGTTTAATAATGGATTCTTGTCTTTAACAATAAGTGAGAAGCCATTATGCCAGTTACCATCATGTTTTTCGCTATTGTACTTTTCTTTATTGTACTTCCCATTAATATCTTAGAGGTCGTGTATGTCGCTGCCAGTGTTTGATTTATTGTCTATGTCTAAGCGCATACGTCAATTACCGAAATTGTTACTGCAATCACTGGTTGGGTTGTCGGTGATGCTAATGGTGGCATTGACCACGGTTTCTGCGGTGGCGATTTTGCCGGTATCAGCGGCTCCAACGTCTGCTAGTAGTACAGCAGCGACCGCCCCCGATACCTTAGGGCGAGATACCCCAAGAGGTACCGTACAAGGGTTCTTACAGGCATTGGCTAAAGATGACTTGATACTGGCAGGGCGTTACTTAAATATCAGCAACAATCAAAACCCAACCGTGGTGTTGCGTGAGTTGAAAGCTGCCTTGGATAGTGGGGGACGCATTAATAGCGAGTTGCAGATTAGCAATGACCCAGCTGGTAGCTTGGATGATAAATTGCCGCCGAATTTAGATAAAGTCGGTGATATTGACAATAAGTCGGGCAGTATCGATATTTTGGTGGAGCGGGTAAAATCTAGCGACAAACAAATTTGGTTAATCTCGCACAAAACCTTACAAAATCTACCAGCCATCACAGAAAACACCAAGCCGACCCTCGTTGAACAGTACATACCAAAGGCTTGGCTAGCGCGCGATGTTAAAGGCTATAGTGTGGGACAAATAGCGGCTGTGTTATTGGTACTGGTGGCAACGTATCTGTTGTCATTGTTATTAAGTTGGATTTTGTACCTCATCTATTTGGGGATTTATCGATTTAATCATCGCAAAGATGCAGATAAAGGTAAACATAATAACCCGGTCGACCGCCGTGTCATTGTACCGATGGCGATGGTACTGACCGGTATTGTGATTAAAGAGTTAATGCTGCTAGTCGGTATTAACTTGATTATCCGTAACTTTGTCGAACGTATGGCTGATATCTTATCGTGGGTGGCGCTTGCGTGGTTGTTGCTGCGTATTATTGATATTTTGTTTAAGCGTGCTGACCGTTTGGCGATTATCGGCAATCACCCGGAACGAGTATCGGTACTGGGTCTGATTCGAAAGGTTATTAAGGTCTTATTATTGGTCTTGGCGACCATTGTTATATTGGGCAACTTGGGCTTCGACTTGACCACAGGGATTGCTGCGCTGGGTATTGGTGGTTTGGCGTTGGCATTGGGTGCGCAAAAAACCATCGAAAACTTGGTCGGTAGCGTGTCGTTGGTCGCGGATCAGCCGATCAACGTAGGCGATTACTGTAAGTTCGGTTCACAAGAGGGTACGGTTGAGGATATCGGGATTCGTTCGACACGCATTCGTACCTCCAATCGGACGCTAGTTACTATTCCGAATGGTAGCTTCTCATCCATGAGTATTGAAAACTTTAGTCGCCGTGACATGTTTTATTTTTTGCACACTTTTTATATCTCGCGGGATAGCGATAGCGAAAAAGTTCGTCACTTTATTGAAAACGTGCAGATTTATATTACCAATCATCCAGCGACCAATAGTGTGCTGAATGAAGTACGAATTTCGGGTACGCAGCAAGATGCGTATATCATTGAGGTGCGCTGCCACATGGACGCTAAAGGCGTCATGGATTTTAATGCCAAGCAGACGGATATGATTTTGGCGATTGCGGATATGATGAGAGAAGCGGAATTGGGGAACGCATTACCCACCCAACAAATTAATTTAACCAATAATGGTTTGCCGCTGATTAATAAATCAGACCATTATGAAATTTAGCCTTTTGTGGGCATGACTATAAAAAATAGCCTAAGCAAAAACTTGGGCTATTATTTTTTGAGATTCTGTGTAGTGAGATTACTAGAAGTTGTAACGGTATAGGAGGATTTGGCAGGCGCGGTTAAATCCACATACACAGGAATTGGGCTATCATAACGTTGATTTGCCGCAGTCGTTGCGCAACCAGTTAAAGTCACTAGACCAATGCTGATACCCATCAAAACTAGGCTTTGTTTATATTTCCCCTGACGCATGACATCGTTTCCTTAAAGGCTAATGATATACCAGTTAATCGTATTTAGACTAAAAAAGCTAGGCTGTATGGCACAACCTAACTTGCTGTTTAATAAATCATATGACTGAGTTGATTACAAAGTACACGCACCGCCGGCACAGCCATCGGCCAAGTCGTCTTGGGCATCGCTCGCACCGTCACGGGTGTTGTGGTAGTACAAAGTTTTGACGCCATATTTGTAGGCCAATAACAAGTCCTGAATCATGG
>CALJUC010000021.1 GCA_937975585.1 uncultured Moraxella sp.
CCTACTATCTCCTGGGCGCTCTTCTTGGCAAATACAAAAAAGCGGAAGTTCCGCTGCCGGGCGGATGCAACATCGGAAGCCGTCCGATCGACCAGCATTTAAAAGGATTCCGCGCACTCGGTGCAGAAGTCAATATCCGTCACGGTGCAATTATGGCGAGCGCATCGGATCTGCACGGCAGCCACATTTTCATGGATATGGTTTCCGTCGGAGCAACCATCAATGTGATGATGGCAGCGTCTATGGCAAGAGGAAACACAACGATTGAGAATGCCGCAAAAGAGCCGCATGTTGTCGATGTGGCAAACTTCCTGAACAGCATGGGAGCCAACATCAAAGGAGCCGGAACCGATGTCATCCGTATTAAAGGTGTCGATACCCTGCACGGAACGAGCTATGCGGTTGTACCGGATATGATTGAGGCTGGTACGTACATGTTTGCAGCAGCAGCTACCAAAGGTGATGTGCTGGTAAAAAATGTTATTCCGAAGCATCTGGAGGCGACAACGGCGAAGCTTGAGGAGATCGGCTGCGACGTGGAAGAGTTTGACGATGCGGTTCGCGTTGTTGCAAAGAAGCGTCTGAGGTGTACCCAGGTGAAGACGCTTCCGTATCCGGGATATCCGACGGATATGCAGCCTCAGATCGGGGTGGCGCTCGCTTTGGCAAATTTTGGCTGGGTGGTGTCAACTACAATGGTGGCACCAATACTATTAGCTGCCACACTGACAGGCGTCACCCCTGTATAGACTTTGGCTTTTTTAATTGTTGTGGGCGCAACATAGGACAATGGCGAGTTCATGTGGTTGGGGCATGAGGCGATACTATCGACGCCATCGACCATGATACGCAAGCGGTTGTCGGCCAAACCCTGAAAAATAGGCAATGCCGAGATACCGCCTGCGGTTTGGGTATTGACACCAGTAAGTGAGGTTAATGCCGCAGCGCTGTCACTGGTCTTAGCTTGTTGCAAATCAAGCTCCGTGCGGTTTAGATTATCGCTACTACCTACCGCTGGGGTAGTGGGGTCAGTGAGGGTAGTCGCTTTCACCACCACATGCGCTACATTGTCGGTATCAACAGCAATCGATTGCGCATTTTGCATGTCAGTTTGTACGTCTGCGGCCTGTACAGATACCGCATAAGTCAGCGATACTTGGACGATCGCTAAGGTTAATACGCGAAGCTTCCAAGTATTTTTAGATTTAAAATTTGGCGTAACCGGTACCATGTCATCTCCTTAATTAAACATACAATGTATCAAGCATAAAAAACTTAAACGCTTAAGCGGTGCTGTTATTCCGCTAAGATATAATCCACATAAAAATCAAACCGAAAACTGCGACTGGTCGATAATTGATGTTGGGTTTGGCGTAATGCTTTGTTGGCAGCCGCGAGTGCCGCATTGTCTAATGCACTTACCCCAGAGCTTTGTTTGATTTGGCAGCATTCCACTGCACCATTGGCCGCCACCTTGACCGCTAGCAAGACGCTGCCTTCATCACCTGCTTTACGTGCATTACTTGGATAACCCTTGTTGCGATTGACGCTTGCAATAAATTGCGCTTTCCATTGTGCAGCGTTATCCGATTTTGGTTTTGGCTCAGCTTTGGGCACGTTGTTGACCTCAGCTTTTGTTTCAGCTTTAACCGAACCCTTAGACCCAATATCGGCTGTCTTTTGGCTATTTTTACCAGTAGTTTTGCTGCTGATTGGCTCACTCGCTACTTGGCGAGTTGGTTGACTTAACGGCTGAATCGTTTTGCTAATTGTCGTCACGCTGCGGTCGTTTTTGACTGGGGTGTCATCAACTTTAGGCTTGTCAGCATTCGGTTGTGTAACATTTTGGCTTGGGTTCTCAATAGGTGTTGCCGATACAACCGTTTTTGTCGGGATAGGTTTGGCGGTTGTCACTGATTTACTAGTATCAGAGGATTTTTTTATGCTCGTTGCTTGGTCGGCTAGTGTATTTGGTTTCGCTGAGTTAGCTTGTTTAGTTGACTGACGGACGGACGACTGATTCGCTAATTTGGTATTAGTTTTTGCGTTTATCACTTCAGCTGCACGAACAGGGCTCGGTGTAGGGTTGGATTTTGCGGCTTGTATTGATTGGATATTATTATTCTTAGCCTCAGAATTAACAGGCGTATCAGTGATGACAGACTTTGGATTGGTTTGCGCTGTTTGGCCAGTTGTATTATTTTGACTCACTAATTCAACCGATACCCAACGCACCGGTGGGGTAGTCGCGAATGGGGGTGTCCATTTTAGGGCAAACACGCCCGCCGTGAGCAAGCCAATATGCAGCCCAAGCGATAGTAGCCAGTCTTTGACAGCTATTTTTCCAGCGCTGGCTGTATGGTTACCCAAACTCATGGGCGTTGTACCTCAAGGCTGACTTGGTTAAAGCCCAATTGTTTGACGTCATCGGCCAAACTAACAAAATCAGCCAACGCTAACTGACTGTCAGCACGAATAACAATGGCGCTATTTTTATCCACGTTTTGCAATGCCTGACCCGCCGAGGGCACTAATCTGTCATTGAGGTATAATTGACGCTGACGCGTTAGGGTAAGGGTGTAGGGCGTTTGCACCGCCGCATTGGCCGTCTTGGCTTTGGCCAAATCCACCGGAATACTGCCATTGACCACAAACGTGGCGGTCGCCAGTACAATGGTCAACAACACCAACATGACATCAATCAATGGAATGACATTGATTTGTTCAAATTGTTCTAAACCGTCATCATCGTATACTGTTGTCATCATCAACCCCTATTTGCCGTGCAACTCATCAAAATCGGCCAGCTTTTCACGGACTTGGCGGGTCAAAAAGTTACTTAAGAAAACACAAGGAATGGCGACACCGATACCCAATGCCGTGGCTTTAAGCGCCAATGCCAAGCCGGTCATAATCGATTTAACATCAATATTGCCGCTTTGTCCGAGAGTTTGAAAGGTCAACATAATTCCAAGCACCGTACCCAATAGACCAATATAAGGTGCATTACTGGCAATGGTACTGATGATGGTCAGCCGCTGCGTTAACTCCTTTTGCAGTTTGGCACGGCTTTGAAACTGTGATACATCGAGCGCGCGATAATAGCGCCAACGCTCTAATGCAACCGCTAGCGCGAGCATACTTAAGACCAATAACAATCCCAACATTGCATATTCAATAATCAACTTGAACACCGGCATACTCTGATTCACAATGTGCCCTTACAAATTTCTCAATGGTTTGTAAATAATTGCTAAGTATTATATGCTTTCGGTTATTTGGTAGCCTGCGACATATTGTCGCACCTAGCCCGTTTTGCCTTAAGATTGGTTATGCTAATCACCATTAACAAGCGGTTTTGACCGTCCTTTTACCCTTAATCGCTACTATTGTCTTATGCTGACTCAGATAAAAATCGCCCCGCAACTGCCTTGGATTGCCCGTTATACTTGGGTCGCCATGATGCTGTTTACCACGTTATTTGCAGCGAATTGGGGCATGGCCTATCAGCAAATGCTGACCTTATTTGCGGTGAGTGTGCTATACGGGGTGGTGGTGGTATTTGCCCATACCCAACAGCGTGTGTTATTCAAACATTATATGGAGCATCACGCTTGGCTAGCGTTTGTCATTGACTTAATGGCTTGGTCAGTGTTTATTTATTATTCTGGCGGGGCAAGTAACCCCTTAACGACGTTATTTTTGACGGTGGCGGGCGTGGCGGCGATTGTATTGCCAACCAAGCAAAGCCTTGGCTTATCGTTATTGGCAATCATGGCGTATATCGGGCTTTGGTATTTTTATCAGCCATTACAGTTAAACATGAATCGTGACGCCTATGAGCGATTACATTTATTAGGCATGTTTGGGGTGTTTGTCGTTGCCTTGCTGATGATGACCTTGATTACGATTTATTTTAAACAAACCATGAGCCGAGGTTATCAAGCCTTGGAGCAGGCACAACAATCCATGCACCAACAGCGACGATTGCTGGCGGTCAGCAGTCTAGCGGCCAATGTGGCGCATGAGATGAGTACACCGATAGCCTCGATACAGCTATTGACCGATGAGATCGCCGCACAGCTTGACCCGGACGATGAGTTATTGGAAGATATTCGACTATTACAAAGCCAAATTCGTGTCTGCGGTCAGTCGTTGGCCTCATTAAAAAATCACATTCACGCCAACGACCATGACACCCATGATAACGATGCATCTAGCATGATGACGCACAAAGTCACCGATTTAGCCGAAATACTGCCACGCGTGATTAGTGAGTGGTTGTTTTTAAATTCGCATATGCAGGTGATTTTGCCACCTGACTTGGCCAATCACAATCATGGGGCGATTTGGGTACAGATTGATGAAGAACAGTTTACGGCGATATTGACCAATATCCTCAATAACGCCATGCAAGCACAGGCGACCCAGATTGATATTAGCGTATCGATTGACCAACTAGTACGACTAGTGATTGATGACAACGGCGCTGGGATTCCGGCTACCACGATTGCCAAACTCGCACAGCAAACCGCGTTAAGCTCGGCCAATGGTTGGGGCTTTGGCCTTACTTTGGCCAAAACTGTCTTGGAAAATGTTGGTGGACAACTGATGATTACGCCTTTAAGTAACGATACCGCATCGTTAATATCGAAAAACACTCACCCAGCAACCGGCACACGCGTTATCATTACCCTTATCGCGACGCAACCTAAAGAAGAAAACTCACCATCACGAAATATTATAGTCAAGTAAATTTATTTTAAGACAAGGAAAATGAGCGCAGATATGATAAGCACTGCTTCGCAAGGTAGTACAGCCAGCGAGTCCGACGCAGTATTAGAATGAATTTAAAAGACTATAAACAGAGAAAATCTAAAAGAATAGCGATATGACTAAACCAACTTCCGACGCATTAACTTGGCTAATTGTCGATGACGACGAGGTGTTTAGCCGTGTTTTAAAACGCTCACTCACCAAATACGAGTACCAAGTACATATCGCCCATGACAACGACCAAGCCTTACAAAGTGCCGAGCAATATTTACCGGATTATATTATTCTTGACTTAAATATCGGGCAGAATAATGGCATTGAGCTGATTACGCCATTACTAGCGCGAGCACCAAACGCCAAAATCTTGATGCTAACCGGCTATGCCAGTATCGCCACAGCGGTGAATGCAGTCAAACTCGGTGCGTACCAGTATTTACCCAAGCCTTGCGGCATTGACAATATCTTAACCGCCTTGGATATTGCGCCCGCACAACCCTCTAAGACTAACATTGATGAACGGCTCTCCTTAGAGCATCACGAATGGGAATATATTTATCAAGTGCTTGATGAGTGCGACGGTAATATCAGTGAGGCCGCACGCATTCTAAAGATGCACCGCCGTACGCTACAACGCAAACTCCAAAAGAAACGCAAAATTATCAGCGATGACTTTGAATAAAAAAAGCCTGTCAGTTGTGATGTTGCAACTGGCAGGCTTTTTAGCAATGAACTAATTAAGCGTTTTGTGCCGCGATAACCATAATCTCTAAACGCCATTTTGGGTTAACCAATTCTGCTTGAATGGTTGCGCGTACTGGTTTTGGGCTACCTTTAAGCCAAGCTTCCCATAGTCCATTAATCACAGGAAAATCCGCCAAATCTTTGACAAATACCTGAACCGATAGCATCTGTGATTTATCGCTGTTGGCCTGTGCCAAAAGTTTATCGATATTGGCAAAAACTTCTCGCGTTTGGGTTTCTAGGTCAGCGTCATCATTGTTCGGCACTTGACCGGCCAAGTATACGACTTGGTTGTGAATCGTGACTTCACTCAAAATCTCATTGCTATCAATACGTTGAATCTCTGTTGTCATCCGTAATATTCCTATTTATTCGATACCATTAAAATGGGGTGATATTTTATACTGTTTATGCGGTTTAGTAACGTTGCAGCGATAGCCCTTCGGTGCTAATTTCAGTCGGTTTACCCAGTACCAAGTCGCTAATCAGCTTGCCAGAGCCACACGCCATTGTCCAACCCAAAGTACCGTGACCCGTATTCAAAAACAAGCTTGGATAACGTGTCGCGCCAATAATCGGGGTGCTATCCGGTGTCATTGGGCGTAATCCTGTCCAAAATGAGGCTTGCGGCAAGTCACCCCCTGGGAATAAATCATGGGTGACCATCTCTAAGGTTTCGCGGCGGTTTGGGTTGAGTGCAAGATTAAAGCCGCTTAACTCCGCCATACCGCCGACACGAATGCGCTCATCAAAGCGGGTAATTGCAATCTTATAAGTTTCATCTAACACCGTTGATTGTGGCGCAAGGTCTGCATCGACAATCGGCACGGTAAGTGAATAACCTTTCACGGGATACACAGGTACATCGACTTTTAGTGGTTTTAGCAAATCGCGTGAATAGCTACCGAATGCCAAGACATAGCGGTCGGCCGTCATCACCTGACCATTGACCATCACGCCTTTGATATCGCCACCTTCGATGAGCAACTGTTCCACTTGGTGATTAAACAAAAAATTGACGCCAAGGGCTTTGGCTTTTTCCGCTAATGCTTGGCTAAACAGATAACAGTCCCCTGTTTCATCATTCGGCAAGTGTAAGCCACCGACTAATTTTTCTTTGGCATAGGCCAATGCAGGCTCGACTTGGGCAAGACCTGTTGCATTGTCAATCAAGCTAAACTCGACACCGGTATCGCGCAACACTTGGATATCGCGTTGTACGGCGTCTAATTGCTCAGGCTTACGAAATACTTGCAGTGTACCTTTGGCGCGGTTTTCATAGTGGATGCCGGTTTCTTGGCGCAAATCCCGCAAACAATCCCGACTGTACTCGGCCACACGCACCATGCGTTCTTTATTAATCGCATAGCGGTCAGCCGAGCAGTTTTTGAGCATTTGTAGCATCCAGTTTAGTTGCCACAAGCTACCGTCTAGCTTAATTGCCAAGGGTGCATGTTGTTGAAACAACCATTTAATCGCTTTCAAAGGAATACCTGGGGCGGCCCAAGGCGTTGAATAGCCCGGTGAGATTTGTCCAGCATTGCCAAAACTGGTTTCTTCAGCAGGGCCAATCTGACGGTCGATGACCGTGACATCCGCGCCTTGCTTTGCTAGATAATAAGCACTGGTAAGTCCAATCACACCGCTACCTAATACAAGTACTCGCATACATCATCCTTAATTTTGTCACCAAATTGCAAAAAAGTTAATCAGTTAATTTTGCTAGTATAGTGTGTGTTTTACAGTGGAATTCACTGTTTTTATGCTAAAATCTAGGCCATTTGGCAAGATTTATCAGGCAAAAATTTAAACAAAAGGAATTTTTCGTGCGCGCGCTAGATCGAATCGACAAATTGATTTTGGAAATATTACAACAGCAGGGGCGCATTTCAATGAGTGAGCTGGCAGCGAAGGTCAACCTATCGACCACGCCTTGCTCAGAGCGCGTTAAGCGTCTTGAGCGCGATGGCATTATTATGGGTTATCACGCCCGCCTAAATCCGGCATTAGTCGATAAAAGACTGTTGGTGTTCTTGGAAATTAAGCTATCGGCCAAATCCGGCGATGTATTCGAGCAAGTGGCTAATAACTTAACGGAGATACCGGAAGTGCTAGAGTGTCACCTGATCTCAGGTGAGTTTGATTATCTGATCAAGGCGCGGCTCAAAGAGATGAGCGCGTATCGCAAACTGCTTGGCAATATTCTAAAAAAACTGCCGGCCAGTGCCTCGACGCATAGTTATATCGTCATGGAAGAAGTTAAAGAAAGCTTGTATTTGGATGTTGGCAGCTAGATGAAGACCAAATTTTTCTTGATTTAACTGTACGCAGCAGCACCTAAAAGCGATATATACGAGTGAGAGAGTCGGCGAGAGGAGCATTATTAGTGTGGCAACTTGCTACAAAAACGCGCTGCCACAAACCTGCATTATTTACCTAACAGTTGGCGCAATTCATCGGGATTGTGCAGCACATCGGCTAAGGTATAGCGGTCAAATATCGCTAAGAACGCTTGAATCGCCTCAAAAAACACCGGCTTTAATTGACAAACGGGTGAGATGACACAACCAGATACCGCTGGTAACTCGGCGGCACTATCTGCCCATTGTTCAGCATTTACTGGAATTGACCATCGATGCTTACTATCTAATATCGGTGTTTCAGTATCCATGCGACTGTATGATGATGAGATACCCCTGTCTGTGTCAGTTTTTTTAGGTAAAAAACAATCGGCCAAGGCAAAATCCGCTTCGGTATGACGCAATACTACCCCTAGATTAATATCCTTGGGTGGCATGGCAAGGCGAATACCACCGTTTTTACCACGCATGGTATCAATCAAACCCATACGGCTTAGACTGTGTACGATTTTGACCAAATGATGCTTAGAGATACCATAGCTGTCGGCAATGTCTTGCACATTGGCTAACGCCTGGCTTGATGGCATCACTGCCAAATAAATTAACGTACGTAATGCATAATCGCTATATTGGGTAATTCGCATAGTCACCATTTGTATTGCGTTGAATCAGAGATCACTAACTACCGAACAACACTGCCAATCAACATAAAAAATCAATTTTTAATTATAAGGGTTTTTATCGCAATTACTAGAGATACCCATGATTTGGCTGTGGATTCGCGCGTTCACGCTTTGCTATGTCAAATTTTGACCTCAAAAACTTTTTTAAAATAAATTTGTCAAATAAAAATACCTGTTCTTGATGGAGTGGGTTCTGTCTTGTTTTTACTACATTTTACCAAATTAGCCATGCAAAACACTGCTTTAATTAGTAAATTTTAAATGGCTCGCCTAGTCGATAAGCAATAATCGCGTCACACGCTAGAAGAAAACCACACACACAAAATTTAATTTCCGCTCGCTTTTTAAATATATATTTCATATACTACTTTAAAACATGTATTTTACATACATCTTTAAATTGTTACTTCTTGATTATTCATCTAAGGGACCTTATTATGTTAACTGTCGAGCAAAAAGCCATCATTAGCCAAACTGTACCTGTGTTGGAGCAGTATGGCACCCAAATCACCAAAGTGTTTTATGAGACTATGTTCAATGCGCATCCGGAGCTGTTGAACGTGTTTAATAAAACCAATCAAAGCCAAGGCCGCCAACAAACCGCGCTTGCGATGACGGTATTAGCCGCTGCCAAGCATATTGACAACTTGGCTGCGCTGTTACCCCAAGTTGAGCAAATCGGCCACAAGCATCGCGCGTTACAGATTTTGCCGGAGCATTATCCAATTGTGGGTGAGAACTTACTAAAGGCAATTAAGATCGTATTGGGGGATGCCGCCACGCCGGCCATCATTGATGCTTGGGCAGTCGCTTATCAGCAAATTGCCGATATTTTTATTGGCGTTGAACAACAAATGTACCAGCAAGCCAGTTGGCAAGGTTTTGCGCCCTTTAGAGTCGTGGAAAAAAATATTACAGGTAGTGATATTGCGGTATTTAGCGTCATACCCGTCAATGGCGATAGCCAACCCGCGATTGATTTGGACAAGCTAAAATTGGTAGCGGGGCAGTATATCACGGTCAAAACCCAACCGAGCGGTAGTGAAAATACCGCATTGCGCCATTATTCGATTGTGTCAATCGACGCTAGTCAAGGCTTGCAATTTGCCGTGCGTCGCGATTTAGGCAATGATCATGAGGGCTTGGTTTCCAACTATCTGCATGATGCGGTACAAGTTGGGGATGAAATCTTACTATCGGCCCCAGCAGGCGATTTTGTCTTAGCGAGCCAACTCATCACCCAAAACACGATACCGTTGGTGCTGATTAGCGCCGGCGTGGGGGTCACCCCGGTCAAAGCCATGCTTGAGCAGCAACTTGCACAAAACCCGAACCGTCCGATTATTTGGGTGTATGCTTGCCAAGATAGCGCGCATCATGCGTTTGCCGAGGACATTGAGGCATTACTCGCAAAAGGTCTTAACACCCAATCACATACTTTCTATTCAGCTGAAGGTGAGCGCCTAACCACGGCTTGGTTGGAAAATTTACCTAACCCAGCGGATGTGTATGTGTGTGGCTCAATGAACTTTATGGAACAAATGATTGCAGGGTTATTGTCGCTAAAACACCATAATGACAGCGTTCACTATGAACCATTTGGTCCTAAAATGAGTTTGCCAGTGGTATAAGGGTTTAAAAATCCCGACTGATAAAAAAGCCCAAACTTAGCGTTTGGGCTTTTTTATACTGGGATTACTACTGCAATGTTAAGGCTTTAAAAAAAACTGCTAACTTTATGCTTGCCATACGGTCGGTAAGTTAAACAGATTTGCCGGTGTGGTTAGCGTGGGTGAGGTAAGGGCAAATAGCGACGGTTTCCCCATCAAGTAACTCAAATCTGCGGGGCGATCAATGTCCCAAATCGCCAAGTCAGCATCATAGCCAATCGCAATTTTGCCTTTGTGCTGCTGTAAGCCCAATGCTTTTGCCGCGTGTAATGTCGTGCCGGCTAGCGCTTCTTCTGGCGTTAGGGCAAATAGGGTACACCCCATATTCATCGCCAAGCGTAATGACGTACAAGGTGACGTCCCCGGGTTACAGTCGGTTGAAATCGCCATTGCCACACCATGCGCGCGTAAGCTAGCAATGGGTGGACGCTGGGTTTCATGTAAGGTATAAAACGCCGCAGGCAATAACACGGCAACCGTGCCCGCTTGTGCCATTTTTACCACATTGGCTTCACTTAGATACTCAATATGGTCGCTTGATAATCCGCCAAAATCCGCCACCAAGCCACTACCACCCATATTGCTGAGCTGTTCTGCATGGAGTTTGATTGGCAAGCCGAGTTGGGTCGCGGTGTCAAATACTCGTGTGACTTGCTCAAGCGTAAAGGCGATATTTTCACAAAATGCGTCTACCGCATCAATCAACCCTTCAGCATGTAAGATAGGCATCCATTCACAAACGGCATCAATATAACCATCGGCATTGTCTTTATATTCCGGTGGTAACGCGTGTGCGGCTAAGTAAGTGGTTTTGATGGTAACGCCATAATCTTGACCCAGTTTACGAGCCACTTGTAGCATCTTACGCTCATTATCCAAGTCAAGGCCATAGCCAGATTTGATTTCAATGGTGGTGACACCATCGCCAATCAGGGCGCGCAGGCGTGGCTCAGTTTGCTGATACAGCTGTTCAGCACTTATGGCGCGTGTGGCCGTCACGGTTGATAAAATCCCGCCGCCTTGCTGAGCAATCTCGCTATAGCTAACACCTTGCAAGCGTGCTTCAAACTCATTACTGCGATTGCCGCCATACACCAGATGGGTATGACAATCTATGAGCGCAGGCGTGACCCAACGTCCTTGCAAATCAAAGGTTTGCTCAGCGGTCAGGTTTTGCGCGGCCTCACTGCTGCCTATCCAAGCGATTTTTCCCGCACGCGTGGCAATCGCGGCATCAAGTAATTGCCCATAAGGTATCGCTGCCACGTCTGTCGTGGTATTGTCAGGGTTGTTTTTACTATCTAAGGTACAGCCAAAATCCGCGTTCATGGTCGCAATATTGGCATGGACATACAGGGTATCAAATGCTGATTCAGCGACTTGGGTATGTTCAGAAGGCTTGTGGGAAGTAGGATGAAAGGCGGTCATAACGCATATCCTTGCTATCTAGTAGTATTCGTCTTGATAGGTAATTTTAACAACGGGTCAATCGGGGAGTTAATTTGCTGCTATCGGGCGATTTTTCGTCAATAACCACTGTCCAATCATCGCTACTAACAGCCGTGCGCTGACTTTTAGTCCACGACCATCGATATCATAAGTTGGGTTAACTTCGGCCATATCCATCAGGCTAACCTTACCTGAGGCGATAATGTGATTCGCACAGCGTTCGACAAAGTCCAATGACAGTCCTTTTGCGGCAACCGCACTGACCGCAGGCATAACCGAAGCACTTAGACAATCCATGTCCACGGTCAAATATACCACGTCCACACTGTCCAAAAACGCGCGCAATTTACTTTCAATGGTTGGCCAACCAAGGCGATAACATTCATCATCACTGATGACGCGCACGCCCAATTCTTCTGCACGGTCAAACAAGGCAGCGGTATTGGCAAACTCGCTCACACCAATACATAGGTAATGAAAGCTGCTGTGATTAGCATTCACCCATTCGGCAATTTGGCGAAAGGGCGTACCCGATGTGGCATATTGGTCTTGGCGCAAGTCCAGATGCGCATCGAAGTTAATCACCCCAATGGCTGGCATGGCGTTGGGGGTCTTGGCTTGTAACGCTTGCCACAAACCCAAAAAGCTACCAAAGGCGATTTCATGCCCGCCACCGATACCGACGGCCAACTTGTCAGCGGCTATCAGTTGGCTGATTTGGTCAGCATACGCTTGTTGTGCGGCTTCCAATGCCCCGACTTGAATTTGGTCATTATCCTCACAGGCAATCGTACCAACATCACCGACTAAACTATCCAGTGCGATATCCAATTCACTATGTAAGGCTTGCAAATCGTGTGAAATAGGTAACTTTGCCAAGGCGGCTTTTATCCTATCAGGGGCGTGTTTTGCCCCAATACGCCCTTGGTTGCGCAATACGCCTTGGTCACAGGCAAACCCCACCAACCCCACTTGTTGTGCCTGATACTCGCCAATCGACTGATACCAGTAACGCGCGCGCACTGACTCATACGGCTCTTGGCGACCGGCATACAAGCTTGGATTAAATGGGTGAAAACTATGAAAGTGCATCGTTGCAACCATCCTTGGCAAAGTTAAACGAATTGTGATGACTATAAAACCTTGGTCTAAAAGCGATTGATTTAAAATCCTATTGGCTCAAAAACCATTCTTGACGCAAATCTGACCAATCAGCAAGCAAATCACCATTAAACACCAACTGTTTTGCCGCTTCGATATCTGGGGCAAAGTAACGGTCTTTATCATAGTTAGGGACCTGTTCGCGCAGCTTGTCATGTACGACTTGTAATAATGGCGAGGTGCTTAAGCCCTTTTCACCGTGAAAATCAACGCCTTGAGCAGCCGCCAACAGTTCAATACCGACGATGGTCGCGGTATTATGTGCCATATCATATAGACGACGTGCCGCAAAAGTCGCCATCGACACATGGTCTTCTTGGTTGGCGGATGTCGGGATACTATCGACACTCGCAGGGTGAGCGATTGATTTATTTTCTGATGCCAATGCCGCCGCCGTCACATGCGCAATCATAAAGCCTGAGTTGACACCTGGGTTTTTTACCAAGAAAGGCGGCAAGCCTGATAAAGTCGCATCAATCAATAACGCCACGCGACGCTCTGACATCGAACCAATCTCACTAATCGCCAATGCCAAGGTGTCAGCGGCAAATGCCACAGGCTCTGCATGGAAATTACCGCCTGAAATGACCGCAACTTCTTCTTGATCGGTAAAAATCAACGGATTATCGGTCACAGCGTTGGCTTCGATTAATAGCGTTTTACCGGCTTGGTTAATCAAATCCAAACACGCACCCATGACCTGTGGTTGACAACGTAGGCAGTATGGGTCTTGTACACGCTCATCCCCCTCACGGTGTGAGTCACGGATTTGGCTACCTTCAATCAACTCACGATGGGTACGCGCGATTTGGATTTGACCATGATGACCACGTGAGGTATGAATACGTGGGTCAAATGGCGAATCCGAACCACGAGCCGCATCAATCGACAACGAACCAACGACGGTCGCCGCTGACAAGATATCTTGCGCCAAGAAGTAACCACGCACTGCCAAAGCTGTTGATGTTTGGGTACCATTAATCAGTGCTAAGCCTTCTTTGGCCGCCAAGGTGATCGGCGCCAAGCCCGCTTTTGCCAATGCTTCTTTGGCTGCTACGGCTTGACCATCCACATACACAAGGCCTTCACCGAGCAATGCTAAGGTCATATGTGAGAGCGGTGCTAAGTCACCCGATGCGCCAACCGAACCTTTGGCCGGAATATGCGGAATGATATTGTGATTAATTAAACCCAATAACCCATCCACTACCTCACGACGCACACCTGATACGCCACGGGCAAGACTGGCTACTTTCATCACCATGATTAGGCGCACCACATTGTCTGGTAGACGATCACCAGTACCGACCGAATGCGATAAAATCAAATTGCGTTGCAATAACTCAAGCTCATCATTACTGATACGCGTTTTAGCAAGCAAACCAAAGCCAGTGTTAATACCATACGCGCTTTTATCTTGGTCGATAATCGTCTGTACGGCCGCTTGCGAACGATCAATATCCGCGTAAGCATCGGGATGTAAGGTCACGGTCACAGGCGCATCATAGATTTGACGTAATTGGGCAAACGTGATTTTTCCTGGGATGATTAATAGATTCATATTTATCCTTAAATAAAGCTATTCAAATTAAGTTAGCAATCCAAAACCGATGGCTAAATGCCCAAATAAACTTGCCAAAAGAATACTTAATGCGGTGCGAATAAACCATATAATAACCATTTTCCCGATTGATAACGGTATTTGTGTGGCCAACACGCAAGGTATCATCGCGGAGAAAAAGATAATGGCACTGATAGATACAATAGCGGTTACATATCTGACCAAAATATCCGCTTTAGCTAGCAATAATGCCGGTAAAAACATTTCAGCCAACCCAGCAGATAAGCCTTTAGCGACATTCATAGGTGACTCAAGCCCACCGAGCCAAGTAAATGGATATAACACCAAACCAAGAATGTCAAAAACAGGGGTATATTTGGCCAATAATAAACCTAGCAAACCGATCGCAATAATCGATGGCACAATCGCTGCTGCCATTTTGATACCATCAAACAAGTTGAACCATAAGATTTTTGGTAAGCTATCAGCATTTTTCGCCACTTCAATACCAGTTTGCCACGCTCTACCCATTCGATTACCTTTAACATCATCATCCGTTCTTGAATGCTGGTTATCAAGTCCACTGATTGGTGGAAGACGGGCGGTAATAGCTGTCACAACAAAGGTGATGACCAAGCAAGTCCAGAAGTAAAAATTCCAATATGGCATCAAATTAAGCGTCTTTGCCACAATTACCATAAAGGCAGTAGAAACCGTGGAAAAACCTGTCGCAATAATCGCCGCTTCTTTGGCAGAATACTGTCCTTGACGATAAACTCGGTCAGTAATTAATAATGCTACTGAATAACTACCAACAAACGATGCAACCGCATCAATAGCAGAGGCACCCGGCGTTTTAAATAATGGCTTCATGACTGGTTGCATAATGACACCCATCAATTCCAACAAGCCAAAACCTAATAAAAACGATAGCATCAAAGCGCCAATCGGCACAATCATACCAACAGATAGTGCAAGCTTTTCAAACAAGAATGGCATCATGTCTTTAGCCATCAAACTTTCTGGTAACAGATTAGCAATATACAAAGTTGCTAATACCAAACCGATAATTTTAAAAATCGTCAAAACTTTCATGGTTAAATTTTTACGCCAACTTCCTGTTAAAAATGGGTTAACCACACCATAAATCATTAACATAAAGAGTAAAATAACCGCCATTGGGCGTTGTTGACTCACCAAATAAGTGGCCGCATGGTCAAAAGCAATGGTGCTTTTACCATTAATCTCAAATGGCACAAAAAACATCATAATGCCAATTAAACTAAATCCAATCATTTGGATGGTCGCCAAAGTATTTGACTTTGTTGCCATAACGTATCCTTGTCATCAGTCCATAACGAGAAGCACAGAGAGTAACTGGATACTCTAAGTACTTCTATCCTTTATCCGAACTATCACTTAATCATCGGTAAATTAAGGCCGAAGTTTTTCGCCGTTTCGATAGCAAGCTCATAACCGGCATCCGCATGGCGCATCACGCCTGAACCACAATCATTGACCAATACGCGAGCAAGGCGTTTTTGTGCCGCATCTGTACCATCAGCCACGATGACCATACCTGAGTGCTGTGAATAACCCATACCCACGCCACCACCGTGATGTAGACTAACCCATGTTGCACCACCAGCGACATTTAGCATCGCATTGAGTAATGCCCAGTCAGATACCGCATCGGTACCATCTTTCATGCTTTCGGTTTCGCGGTTTGGACTTGCAACCGAGCCTGTATCTAAGTGGTCACGACCAATCACGATTGGGCCTTTTAGTTCGCCATTTTTGACCATTTCATTAAACGCCAAACCTGCTTTATCGCGCTCACCCAAGCCTAACCAACAGATACGTGCTGGTAAGCCTTGGAAATGAATACGTTCTTGCGCCATATCTAACCACCGATGCACATGGTGGTTGTCTGGGAATAACTCTTTGATTTTGGCATCGGTTTTACGGATATCTTCCGGATCACCAGACAACGCCACCCAACGGAATGGGCCTTTACCTTGGCAGAATAACGGGCGGATATACGCTGGAACAAAACCAGGGAAATCAAAGGCATTGCTCACGCCTTGGTCAAACGCGACTTGGCGGATATTATTACCATAGTCGGTAACCGGAATCCCCATCGCTTGGAAATCCAACATGGCTTGTACATGTACTGCACATGATTTAGCCGCATCTTGGGTTAGCTTAGTATGTTGGCTTGCATCTTGTTGTGCCGCTTTCCATTGCTCAACCGTCCAACCGATTGGTAAGTAGCCGTTAATCAAGTCATGCGCCGAGGTTTGGTCGGTTACCAAATCAGGCTTAATTTCACCCTCATTCGCACGTTTTACCATTTCAGGCAAAATCTCTGCCGCATTACCCAATAAGGCAATCGATACGGCTTCACCTTTACTGGTATGTTCTTTAATCAAACGATACGCATCGTCTAAGTCTTTGGCTTGTTTATCGACATAGCCAGTTCGTAGACGAAAGTCAATACTGGTTTGTTGCGCTTCGATATTCAATGACACCGCGCCTGCAAAGGTCGCGGCCAATGGCTGTGCGCCACCCATACCACCAAGACCCGCGGTCAAAATCCAACGACCACGCCAATCATCGTTGTAATGTTGGCGACCTGCTTCAGCAAAGGTTTCATAAGTCCCTTGGACAATACCTTGGGTACCAATATAAATCCAACTACCGGCCGTCATTTGTCCATACATAAACAAGTCTTTACGATCTAGTTCATTAAAGTGTTCCCAAGTTGCCCAACGTGGCACCAAGTTAGAATTGGCAATCAAGACACGCGGTGCATCTGGGTGCGTTTGGAACACGCCCACAGGCTTACCTGATTGTACCAATAGCGTTTGGTCATCTTCTAACGTTTTTAGGCTTTCTAAGATTTGGTCATAACATTCCCAGTTACGTGCCGCACGGCCGATACCACCATACACCACCAAGCTTTGTGGATTTTCCGCCACATCAGGGTGCAAGTTATTTTGAATCATACGAAACGGGGCTTCGGTCAACCAGCTTTTGCACGTGAGCGTTGTGCCAGTCGGTGCAGCGATATGACGGCTGGTATCGGTACGAGTAAAGTTAGACATAATCACTCCTTGGTTATGTATCGGTTTTGGTAGTTAAGCAGCAAGTCAGTGAAAAAACTTGATATCAATACATAGCTTTATGACACCGCTTTTTGCTTTCTTAAATTTGTATATACAAATTATCAAGATTGAGATACTACTGCAAGTACTTTTTAAAAAATTTCTCGTGAGGGTGGCACAGTCCAGTGTTAACCATTTACAATCTATATAACCAATCACCCTATTGAGCAGAGTATGAGCAAAGTCATTCCGGCCTATCAGCAGATTAAAGAAGCAATTCTTGACAATATACACAGTGGTCTATGGCAGGCGGGGCAGGCTATCCCGCCCGAATTGACATTGGCAGAGCAATTTGGCGTGTCACGAATGACTGTCAATCGGGCGTTAAAAGAGCTATCCGAGGAGCGTGTATTGGAGCGGCGACAAGGCTCAGGTACTTTTGTCGCACAGCAGCATTTTAATCATACATTCGTTGAAGTACGCAATATCGCGCACGATATTCAAGCTGATAATCACCGTTACCAAGCCGTGATGCTCGACAAAAAGCTACTGAATTTTTCTGACTTACCAAGCTTGGTACAGCGCCAGTTTTTGCTGCCAAAACTGACACCGATTCAAAACGTGGTGGCGGTAAGAATCGTGCATTTTGCCGATGACATCCCGCTTCAGCTTGAGGAACGATGGGTGGACGCGCAGCTAGCGCCATCGTTTTTTGACCAAGATTTTAATCAAGTGAATACCAGTGACTATCTGATTACCCATGTGCCGCTTGAGGGTGGGGAATATACGATATCTGCCCAAGCGGCTGATACCAGCGTTGCTGAGGCCCTTGGGATTAAACCGCAAGAACCGACCTTGCTATTAAATCGCGTGACCTTTTCCCAAGGTCGTGTCGTCACTGTGGTGAATATGTGGCATGTGGGTAGCCGCTATCAATTCCATGGCCGCCTATAAATCGAATAACCCGAGAAACTAACGATAAAGCGAAGGGGAGGGAATACCAAAAACTTGATAAACTTATCATCGCCAATAATTATATATACAAATATTTATAATTAATACATTTGGATTAAAGGGTCAATGGAATGACCATCCAGTATCATCGTTCAAGCATCATGGTTAATTTACAAATAGGCTGTTAAACCATCGGATAAACGACCAACCCGTTGTTGCTTTTATTGTGTCTATACCTTCAATGCCATATCGTCTTATTACGCCTCTTGACGACAAT
Source organism: uncultured Moraxella sp. (assembly GCA_937975585.1). Classification (GTDB taxonomy): domain Bacteria; phylum Pseudomonadota; class Gammaproteobacteria; order Pseudomonadales; family Moraxellaceae; genus Faucicola. The sequence continues at coordinate 18,740 of CALJUC010000021.1, forward strand.
ATTATTGGACAAAATTTCTATCTTAACCCCACTAAAAACGCGTTTTTTAACCTCGCCATAGCAATTAAATGTGAATAAAAGTTTAATTTATCAAATTTTTAACAAAAAACTACATTCGATTAAATTCCATTAATTTTGCAAATACAAGAATAATATAGTAATGACAAAGTCATAATCCGTGGCGTTCATCCATTCCGCGAAGGAGTTGGGAACAGCCTGCGGCAACGGACGGGGGTGCGGAGCCCATGTCATGACGACTTTGGGACGTGCCGTTTTCTTATATTCCTCAATAGTAATGAGGTCTGCAAAACTTTGCAGCGGATGGCGCGTGGCGGCTTCCATGGAGAATACCGGCCGGCCGGAGTATTTGATAAACTGGTTCAGTATTACTTCGTTGTAATCGTATTCGCGGTCTTCGAAGCGGGCGAAGGAACGCACACCGATTACGTCGCAGTAGCAACCCATTACGGGGATAGCTTCCAGCAGATGTTCAGGCTTGTCGCCATCCATGATGACGCCGCGTTCGGTTTCCAGCTTCCATGCTCCCTGGTTGATGTCCAATACAATGACATTCATGCCCAGGTTCAGAGCGGCTTTTTGAGTGCTGAGGCGGGTACGCAGACTTGAGTTGAAGAATATCATCATCAGTGTCTTATTACGTCCCAGCTCTACATATTTGAAACGGTCTTTTTTGATTTCGAATGCTTCGTCCAGTGCAGACTTCAGGTTACCGATGTCCTGCACGCAAGTAAAGTTCTTCATATTTACAGTCTTTTTAGTGTATCTATATCTTTGTTATTCGGCTGTCAAGGTCTGGTCTGTCCGGAACCTTCGACAATCCATTTGTATGTGGTGATTTCTTCCAGAGCCATCGGACCGCGGGCGTGCAGCTTCTGTGTGCTGATGCCGATCTCGGCACCGAGTCCGAATTGTGCGCCGTCGGTGAAAGAGGTCGGTGCATTGACGTATACGCAAGCGGCGTCCACTTCCCGGCAGAACCATTCGGCACGTGTCTTGTCGTCCGTAATGATGCATTCGCTATGTTTGGAACCGTACTTCCGGATATGTGCCAATGCTTCCTGGAAAGAATTCACGGTTTTAATGGCCATCTTGTAGTCCAGGAACTCTCTGCCGTAGCAGTCTTCAGTGGCAAGTCTCAACAGTTCGGCGGGATATTTGCCATGCAAACTGTGGTAGGCGGGTTCATCGGCAAATATCTCTACATTGCTTGATTGCAGCGGCAGGCATAGGTCGGGCAAATTAGCCAGGCTGTCGGCTTCGATAATCAGGCAATCCAAAGCGTTGCATACACTGACCCGGCGTGTCTTTGCATTGGCAATGATAGATGGACCTATGCTTATATCGCCATAGCGGTCGAAGAACGTATGGCATACGCCGGCACCTGTCTCTATAACCGGTACTGTGGCATTCTGGCGTACGAAGTTTATCAGGCTGCTGCTGCCGCGCGGAATTATCAAATCTACATAATCGTTGGCATGCAGTAGTTCGGCAGTCGCCTCTCTGTCGGCAGGAAGCAGTTCCACGATATGTGTATCTACGTTGAAATGCTCCAGTACCTCGTGTATCACGCTGATTATGGCACGGTTGGAATAGTCTGCATCGCTTCCGCCTTTCAGAATACAGGCATTGCCGCTTTTAAGGCAGAGTGAGAATACATCGAAACTGACGTTGGGACGGGCTTCGTAGATAATGCCTATGACACCGAAAGGTACACTGACCCTTTTTATCTTCAATCCGTTGGGTAATACGTTCTCTTTAAGGACTTTTCCCAAAGGAGAAGGGAGGGCGGCTACGTTGCGGATGTCCGCAACGATGTCCTGCAAACGGCTTTTTGTCAGTTTCAGGCGGTCGTATTTAGGGTCGGTAGAAGGCATACGCTCCAAATCCTTCTGGTTTTCACTCAGAATGAAGTCTGTTTTGTTTATGGCAGCGTCTGCAACAGCCAGTAATATTTGGTTGATTTCTTTGTCGCTCAACGCTAGCATGTTACGGCTGGCATCTTGTACGGCGACAAAAGTTTTGTTTAAGTTCATTTTCTTACTGAGTATAGAGTGATAAATATGCAAGTATATATATTGTGGGATAGTATCCGTCTGTGGCTTATTCTATATATAGGTAGTCGTAGTGCACTACGGGTTTCTTTCCATGTTTTCCCATTGTTTCCCGTGCCTGGCTGGAGTCACAGTTGGCTTTTCCCACACCGATGGGTTTACCGCCGAAGTCGATAATCCGTACGATGTCGTCCTTCTCGAACTCGCCTATAACGTCAGTGATGCCTACCGGTAGGATGCTTACTGCTTTGTCCGAGAAGAGCAGTTCGGTGGCACAATGATTGATGTGCAGTTCGCCTTTGGCAAACCCTTCGCTGTGCGCAATCCATTTCTTGATGCTCGATACCGGTTCCGGAGACGGAATGAAACGGGTATAGTTTAATTCTTCATTATTCATTATTTTCACGAGGATGTTGTCCCGCTTCCCGTTGGCTATGATTACTGTGATGCCCTCATCCGCCACTTTGCGGGCAATGTTGGTTTTTGTCAGCATGCCGCCGCGTCCGAAGCTGGATTTGGAAGTTTGTATGTAGGAGGAGAGGTCTTTGCCTTGTTCTATTTCACGGATGACCTGAGAATTCGGGTCGGCGGGTGAACCGTTGTAGATGCCGTCTATATTGCTGAGAATGATTAGTGCCTGGGCATCCATCATGGAGGCTATCAGGCCGGACAGTTCATCGTTGTCGGTGAACATCAGTTCACTCACGGAGATGGTGTCGTTCTCATTGACAATGGGAATGACGCCGTTCTCCAGCATTACGGTCATACAGTTTTTCTGGTTGAGGTAATGGCGGCGGGTGGAAAAGTTCTCTTTCATTGTGAGCACTTGTCCCACGGGGATGCCATGCTCCCGGAACAGCTCGTAGTAGCGGTTGATGAGTTTGGCCTGCCCTACAGCGGAAAAGAGCTGGCGCTGGTCTACGCTGTCCAACTTCTTGGTGGGGTGCACTTCACTACGTCCCGAAGCAACGGCTCCGGAAGAAACAAGTATTATTTCTATGCCGGCCTTGTGCAGCTCGGCTATCTGGTCCACCAAAGCGGACATGCGGGTGACGTCGAGAGTGCCGTCACGACGTGTTAAAACATTGCTGCCTACCTTGACAGCAATTCTATTGAAATCAATCTCCATTTTCTCTCTTTTCGTATTCACGGACTACTTCCATGGCGGCTTCGTAGTCCTTCTCATTGACGAGAACGGAAACATCTACCGCAGTGGCAGGCAGTACAACGTTTACTACCATTCCGTCTTTTGTTACAGCTTCAATATCACTATTTCCCAGCAGGCTCTTTACAAGTTCTGCTTCCCACGGTGAACCGGTGAACACCTCAACGAGTTTGCTTTTATCTTCTTCTTTCATGATGGTATGAATTTAGAGGTTTCTGTCTTACAAATATAACAAATGTTTTTGTTTTAATGTTTAATGCTGACGAATTTATAGTTCAATCCTCTCAACTCTTATCGATTCATTCAGGAAAGTAGAAGCCGATTCTGTGAATTTCTCCTCCGATTCCGTGGTGCGGTAGACGCATCTTCCACCTTTGGTACATTTTTTGTCCATTTCCGGATGACGGTGAAGATAGTCTTTCAGACTGTCTGCCACCAGTTCCCCTTGGGTGACGGTCGTGATGCCGTCGGGCATGTATTGCTGTATCTTGGGCAGCAGCAGCGGGAAGTGCGTGCAGCCTAGAATGACGGTATCTATCTGTGTGTCTTTGGCCAGCAGGTTGCCGATGTTCTTGCGTATGAAGTAGTCGGTACCCTCACCTTGTGCCTCGTTGTTTTCTACGAGGGATACCCATAGAGGGCAGGCTTCACCGCTCACTTTGATGTCGGGGAAGAGTTTATGCACTTCCAGCGGATAGGATTCAGACTTGATGGTTCCTGCCGTGGCAAGCACTCCCACATGGCGGCTTTGGGTAATGTTCCCTATGCATTCTACGGTTGGGCGAATTACTCCCAACACACGGCGCATAGGGTCGAGGCGAGGCAAATCATTCATTTG
>CALJUC010000022.1 GCA_937975585.1 uncultured Moraxella sp.
CTCTTCCGATCTATGCAGAAATCATCAGACAATTAAATGAAAATAAAATAAAAATTCAAGAACAAGAGACAGAACTCCAAAATTTTAAAAAGCCTGTTATTTACTGTGAGGGTACAAGTGATGTCTCACTTTTAAAAGATGCTTATCTAAAATTGTACGGTAAAGAATTTTTTGAAGATAGAGTACATATACTAGATGGTGGTGGTGAAGGAGGTGTTGGAAGTAAGGTAAGAAATAATCGCACAGAAAATATAGTAATAGGTATTCTTGATAATGATAGAGCAGGTCAAACTCCTTTTAAAAACTCAATTAAGGATAATGGATTTAAAAATTTGAATAATTTCCATTGTCATAATAAGCAAAATCACTTAATTATCTTACCTATTCCAGAGTCGAGACTGGCTTCATCAGATTATTTTGAAGAAAATACTTTTATCGAATATTTATTAAATGATGAAACTTTAGAAAATAAATTGGGAATTAAATTAGAGCAATATAGGGGAAATACATACAAACGATTTAGTAAAACTAAAGGAGAGCTTGAGGGTGCTAAATCAAAGATTCATAAAAACATTAGAATACTTGAAGCAAGTGATTATCAAAACTTTATTCCATTGTTTGAGGAAATAGCAAAAATTTTATCGTTTGATTTACCAGTAGTATCGTTTGAGAACTTAGATTAGAAGTTTCAAAACACTTTCTTAATTGGTAAGTGATGTAAATTTGGATATTTGCCTTTTTATTTTTTACAAGCCCCAAAACCTTGCTATACTTTAACGATGACAAGCATTTGAATTTGAGATTTTAAAATGGCAACCCTCACCCCTGAACAAACCGACTTCCTAAAAAGCCACCATATCCCAATGGACAAAACCTTTGACGCTTCTGGCTTATCGACCAAAGAATATAAAGCAAAAATGAAAGAAGGCGGTACGTTGGTTGCCTATGGTGTGCCGCCTTGTGACAAAGGTCATACCCTACGTAACAAGCAAGGTAACTGCCTACAATGTAGCCCACACGCGGTCGCCTCTATCAAGCGCCAAGCCACTGCCGGTGATATTTATATTGCCGCATCCACCAGTCAAGGCTTGCTAAAAATCAGCACCGCGAATGATGCAACGAATATTGCCGATACCTTAAATACTCAGCAACACGCAGGGATTAGCGATTGGCAAACCGTGTTAATCGGTCAAGTGGACTCGATTGGCCAAGCCGAGAATCACCTTCAGCAGCTGCTCAGCGATCGTCAAGTGCCCAAAAAACTTGAGCCAAATGGCAAAACCACCAAGGCTTCCCAAATCTACGCCATGGATATTGATGAAGCCATTGATACACTCAATGAGTTGAAATTTAGCCTTACTCAAATCGACACACCGGCAGTAGAGCAATTTCATCACGCCTATACCGAGCGCGTTGCTGCTGAAAAAGCCGAAGCCGCGCGTATTGCTCAGCAACAAGCCGCTGCGCGAGCCGCTGAACAACAAGCCCGTGAACAAACCAAGCTGCAAGCCCAAGAACAGCAACGTCAAGCCCAAGAACAAGCGCGTTTAGCCAAAGAACAATTAAAGCTTGAGCAAAGACGCCAACGCGATGCCGAAAAACAGCAAAAACAACAGGCAGCAATGCAAAAAACAGCCACAGCAAAAGCAGCCGCGACCAAATCCGTCACCAATGAGTTAACGAAGCCAAAAGCCACATCTTCGGTACAAAAAGCGTCCGGTCTTGGCGGCCTTACAGATATGCAGCGCGTGATGATATTTGTCGGTATCGCGGTTGTGTTGTTAGCGATTGGTTGGGCGATTGCGATGCGCTAATCGCTGCATCAAGCGAATACCGTGTATTCGATTGCTAATATTACACGACAACAAATGTCGCAAAGCGTGTTTATGCACTGGCTATTTGGGTTAAAACCACGTAAAGTAAGCTAAGCGCAATGACTATTTCAACAGGCTTGCTTTCCGTGTAAAATAGTCGAATCTTACTAAAAGATTAGCCAAACGATTAAAAAGCTGAGCTGTTAGCGACAGTGTTATCGAATTACTATTTATTATAAGGAACGAGCCATGCGTGGTGTGAATAAAGTGATTATCGTGGGTACATTGGGTGCAGACCCAGATGTCAGACAGTTTCCCAACGGTGGCAGTGTGACCAATATCTCGGTTGCGACTAGCGAGCAATGGACCGACAAACAAACCGGCGAGCGCCGTGAATCAACTGAATGGCATCGTATTTCACTGCATAATAAATTGGGCGAAATTGCGGCCCAGTATTTGCGTAAAGGCCGCCAAGTGTATATTGAAGGTAGCCTACGCACGCGTAAATACCAAGACCAAACCGGACAAGAGCGTTATATCACTGAGATTCGCGCTGACCAAATGCAAATGTTAGGTGGAAATGGTGGTCAAGGCGATGGTGGTTTTGCGGGTGGTAATAACACTTGGAATCAACCACAAGGTCAAGGTAATGGTGGCTATCAAGCACCAAATAACTTTGGTAATGCGCAAGCCAACCCATATGCCAATCAAGGTCAGGGTAATCAAGGCGGTTACAATCAAAATGCACCAATGCCTCAATCAGGTTTTGGCGCACAACCAGCGCAAGTACCGCAACCGCAAAACTATGGTAATGCCGGTAACCAGTTTGCCAACAATATGCCAAACAATGCGCCTGCGGCAAATCCGCAAGTTGCGCCAAATCCAACGACGCCAAAACCAGGTGCCGTGGATGATGATATTCCATTCTAAGTCAAAGCAAAGGCGAATTTAAGCCATGCAATGCTTGGAACAAAAAACCGTTAATAACTTTATTAACGGTTTTTTTTATGGTGATTTGTTTTTGTAGCCATGTTTATGCTTGGCTAAAATGCTTCAAATTCAAAACATTCTTTTGGCACAGGTTTTGGCGCAATCGCAATATACTGTGGTTGCAGTTTGATTTGCGCGAGTGCCTCTGATGACAGGGTTGATAACATGGCGGGTGCTTCTTTTAATGACGACTCCATGCTGCTCATTAATTCTGTGATATTTTTGGGGTCTAAATTTCTGATGGTCGTGTTTAGATTAAAGATATTGTATGGCGTGGTGATGCCATAGCTTGATAGGTCGTACACGCCTTCCATTTTTTTATTCTCAACTTCTACCCGAAAAATAGGCCAATTTAGCTTGGCATCATCCAAACGCTCGTTGTTTTGAAAGGTAATATTGTGGCCAACCCCAATAATGGCCGGATAGTAGTCCTTGCCTGATTTGTAAAAATCCACGCGGGTAAAACCATATTTAATATTATAAGTGTAGGTGTCGCGCTTTGGTTTCCAGATGATAACCGACACTGAGGTACTGCTATTTAAGGTGCTTTTTTTGACATTGACCAAGCCTTTGACCGTTTGCATCAACTCAAGGATTTTTCTTGGGTCATTCTCTGGGAAAGCCATGGTGGTATATAGCGCGGGCTTAGACTGGTGGTAATAAAAACGTGCTTCAAACGGTTCTTCTAGCAACTCGTACTTTTGACGCATATAACCCACGCAAGACATGGGTGATGCTTCTACCGAGGGTGTAGCGGTGGATGAAGTCGCGGTTGGTTGGGTATCTTCGGGCAGTTCATTTTCAGGTATTTCGTTGATACTGCCTTTGTTAATGGTGCCTTTATTGGCGATTATTTCCGCATTCGATTTTATATCATCGTTGCTATTGGTATTACGCGGGAAATCATCATAGGCTTGTACGCCGCTGCCTGTGATGAATTTTAAGTCTTTATAGGGTATCGTATCAGTTGCCCATACCGTACAGGGAATCAGCAAGACCAATGGCAGTAAATTTTTCAACATCCTGTTTCCCCTTTAGAAATCCATTTTATGATAGATATTTTAAAATATAGCATACTGATGGGCGGATTGCTATGTAACCTAGCATAGGACTCGTTAGGGGATGGGGCTATATTTGGTGGTTTATTTAAGTGAGTAAAATAACGATAAAATCCCAGCGGCAATCAACGGCCCGACCGGCACACCACGCAAAAACGCCACACCAATCACCGTACCAATCAGTAACCCTGCCACGACATTTGGCTGAATGGTCATCAGCTTGACCCCACGACCACCCAGCCATGCGACCAAGATACCCACCGCAATCGCGAGCAATGACTGCCAACTGACAAATGATTTTAGCAGCATGTCACCGCTGATTTTGCCGGTGGCAATCGGCGCAAGTACCCCGATGGTCAGTAAAATAATCCCCCAGTTAAGGCCGTACTTTTCTAACGTGGTAAGTAAGGGTTGGGTGACTGGCAGTAGCTTTAAGACAATCAGTACCCCAACCGAGATGATAATGGCCTTGCTTTGGGTGAGTAGGCCACATGCCAGTAAAATCACCAATACCAATAAGCTAACATCAAATACGGGCATGGTTATCGCCTTTTGGTGTGTTAATGGCTAATGTCATGATGCTGATAAATAGATTAGCTTGGCGAATCATAATAGGTGTGAGTCCTTGAGTTGTTATAGGCTTCTACTTGGGTTTATGGCGCTGGGTTCGGGAATCGGCTTTGCACCGCTTCGATATCCTCAAGCACCGCGTCAGATAAGCTCAGATTAATCGAGTCGATATTGCTTTTTAGCTGCTCAAGTGAGGTTGCACCGATGATATTGGCGGTGACAAAGGCGCGAGTATTGACAAAGGCCAACGCCATTTGTGCCATATCGAGATTGTGCTTGTTAGCGACTTCGGCATAGGCGGCTGTCGCTTGCTGTGCTTGCTCATTGCGGTAGCGGCTAAAGTGGCTGTATAAGGTTAATCGTGCATTTTCTGGCTGTTGGCCATTTAAGTATTTACCCGATAATACCCCAAACGCGAGTGGCGAATAGGCGAGTAAGCCAATATCTTCACGGTGGCTAATTTCGGCCAAGCCGACTTCGTATAGGCGATTAAGCAGGCTATATGGGTTTTGGACCGTAATCGGTGGTAACAGCCCGTGTTTTTCCGCTTCCGTGATATAGCGCATCACGCCCCAAGGGGTTTCATTCGATAGCCCATACGCGCGAATACGTCCGGCTTTGATTTCGTCATTCAGTGCTTCGATGGTTTCCAAAAATGACGTGAGTCCGCTTAAGTCTTGGTTTGCCATCGCTTCGGTATAGCCACGTTTGCCAAAAAAGTTGGTTTGGCGTTCAGGCCAGTGTAGCTGATAAATATCAATATGGTCAGTTTGTAAGCGTTGTAAGTTGGCATCAAGCGCGGTTTTAATCGTGGCTTTATCAAACTTGGTGTTGCCATCGCGCAAAAAATCATTGCGTGAGATTTTACTAGCCAAAATAACCTCATTGCGCTTACCGGTTTTGGCAAACCAACTACCGATAATGCGCTCAGTGGTGCCTTGTTTATCTTTATCCGGTGGTGATGGGTACATCTCGGCAGTATCCCAAAAGTTCACACCTTGCGCCAAGGCATAATCCATTTGGGCGTGGCCGTCAGCTTCGTTATTTTGCTGCCCCCACGTCATGGTGCCGAGGCAGATTTTTGAAACGTTATCACCAAGTTGGGGTAAAGTGCTGTATTGCATACTCATCGTAGGCTCCATTTATCGTCTTTTACATTCATGTTAATACTGCATTGAGCGGTTATACAAAGACGCAAGATAGGGCTTGCTGTATTCCCTTGCAAGCCGTGCTTCTCATATCTGCACTCGCTTTTCTTTGTCTAAACAAGTATTTATTTGACCGTATTATTGGTATAGGTAGGTATTATCGTTTGGTTTTATTCATTGCGAGGCTATGATAGCAAACTTCGCGGCAGATTATCGTTATCTTACTTTAATCGATGACTAATCAATTACTTACGCACGCAACTTAATCGTGTGCAAATTGACATTACAACGACATAAAAATCAGTTATGATAGGTCGTTTAAATGCGTTCGCACGACAATTGTTGCGCTTAGATTGTATGGCGTATGTTGATTCTTTTGGTAAGGTAATCGGTTTTGGCAAGTATTCCCGAACGTCCCACCAAACTTTGGTGGCTTATTGGCTTGGTATTGCTGTGTCTGTGCTTGGTGGTGCAGTTGCCAGCGCGTTGGATTGTGCAAAAATTTGCCCCCAACAATCCGTCCCTACAACAAATCTCTGGTAACCTGTGGCAAGGACAGGCCAACTGGCAAGTCATGACCCAACCCAATGCCCCATTAACCGGTACACTCAATTGGCAGTGGCAACCGTGGTATCTGTTTACCGGCAAGCTTGGTTTTGCGACCGAAATTCGTAGCGGTAAAACCACCTTAACCGGCGTGACCAAGGTGGGTAAGTCTAATTGGCAGTTGGTGGATTTTTCCGGTAGTCTAACGTCAGATACCTTAAAGCAAGTGGTCAACTGGCAACTGCCAGATGCACCGATTAAAGTTGCTGACCTCAATATTAGCCACGCCAAACAAGGCTTTCAAAGCGCGACCGGTACATTGAACTGGGCGGGTGGTGAATTGGGTTATCCGTCAGGCGGGCGGGTGTACAAGATTACGATGCCGAGTATGGTCGGTACGCTATCGGTGGATAAAGCGAGTGGTCAAGGCAATGCCAATAACAACGGCAATAATGGCGCAAGCAATGGCGGTCAACGTCTGCATTTGGCAATGACAATGCCGCAAGGTCAACGCTTGGGTGATTTGTATTTGGATAATGACAATATGGTGGATGTGGCCTTGACGCAGCGCTTACTCAAAAAGATGCCAGAGTATAAAGGGCAAGGCGCGGATGATAGCGTGGTGGTATCGATTCGCCAACCATTGGCCGGTATGCGTTAAGCGTTGAGAAAGGGATATGAGTTTGACCATGAAAAAACGATTTAGCGCCACACCCGCCAACCCATGGCAGTTACTTGAGCAGTTTTATCCTTGGCTATTGTTACTCGCGATTTTGGCGCTAGTTTGGTGGGTAGCGCAAGCCTTTTGGCTGATGGTAGCACCACCCAAAGCACCATCCTTAACCCCCGTGCCAATGCAACCTAATGTCAGTGCGCAAGCGATGACAGGCAATGCGCTTGATATCTTTACCCAACCCCAAGCCATGCAACCCCAAGCCGCACCACCACCGGATATTAAAGTATTGGGCGTGACGATTGCCAGTCCGGCAAGCGCCTCTTATGCCATCATTAACACCAATGGTAAGACCCAAAGCTATCGCGTCAATGATATGCTAGATGGCAGTAACTATACGTTAGCGGCCGTGGCGCGCGATTATATTGTGATTGCCGATGCCAGTGGCCAGACCAGTAAGGTCAATTTTGGTCAACCATTCAAACTTGATCAAAGCGATGAGTTACGCGCCAAGGCAGCCGCTGCCGCAAACCCGCAAGCCGCGATGAGTCTACCATCCCCGGATATGCCAGCCCCGAATTCCTCAAGTTCATTTGGCATGAATAGTGCGCTCAATAACGGTGGTATGGCGATGCCAAATGCCAATGGCGCAGTACCACCCTCAGTCAATAATGGCGTCATGTCCAATCCGGACGCAGGTGGCAAAGCAACGGGCAATTCTGCGCAAACGGCTATTGGCAATGCCGCCAATAATTTGCAGCAGAACCCGGCTAGTTATCTCAGCCAAATGGGTGTGTCAGCGACGGGTCAAGGGTATCTGGTCACCGATGGTATGCCAAGTGCGTTAAAAAACCGCTTAGGGCTACAAACAGGCGATAAAGTGTTATCTGTGAATGGTCAAAGCGTCGGACAAAACCCAAGCCAAGATGCGCAGTTACTGCAACAAGTTCAGCGCCAAGGCCAAGCCCAAATCCAAGTTCAGCGTGGGGAACAGGTGGTTACGGTGCGCCAATCATTTTAAATCGCGATAGCCAAGCCAATTTTGCTGTAAAAACCAACGATCGATTAATCAACCCATTAATCTAGCAATTAATACAGATTGTGTTGTAAACCGTCAAACCGTTAAAGGTAAGTTATGAATTATTCAGCCATGCTAAAACCGCTGGTGTTAAGTACCGCCCTCATCATGAGCTCAGCCTCGATTACAGCGGCACAAGCCGAAACCGGCTACAAAGTGCATTTACAAGATGCGGATATCAAAGCCTTTATCGACCAAGTAGCGAGTATTACTGGCAAAAACTTTGTGCTTGACCCACGTATTAATGGTAACGTCACCGTGATTGCTAATAAGGCACTATCACGGGCAGAAGTGTATGACTTATTTTTAGCAGTGATGAAAGTCAATGGCATTGTCGCGCTTGATCGCGGTATTACCACCGAATTGGTGCCGGATACCGTTGCCAAACAAGCCGGTATTGATGTGGACTTACGCGGGCAGGCGCGTGGTAACCAACTGACCACCCGAATTTTTTATTTGACCAATACCAGTGCCAATGACGTGCTAAATGTGATTCGGCCAATGATGCCGCCCTATGCCAATGCCGCAAGCTTGCCGAATATCAACGCGCTGATTTTATCTGACCGAGCCGACAATCTTAATCAACTGTCCAAGCTGATTACGGATCTTGATAGCAATATGAATGACAAGCTGACCGTCATTCCACTGCGCCATGTCGATGCCAAACGCATGATGGAATTGATTAGTTCACTGACCGGCAACAGTGGTGGTAGTATTGCGGCCGCACCGAGCCAACCTGGCTCAGCGGCACCTGCCGTTGCCTCATCTGGCAATAGCTTGGTCAATGTGATTGCCGACCCGACGTCAGATAGACTATTGGTCAAAGGCAGTGCCGAAATGACGGCAAAAATCGCCCGTATGGTCGAACAACTTGATACTGTACCAAGTCAACGCTTAAGTGGATTACGCGTGTTTCGCTTAAAGTATGCCAGTGCAACCCACATCGCCGATATGCTGCGTGCCTTGCTATCAGGCCAATCGATTAACAGTGTTGGCGACCAAACAACCTTACAAGCGCCCTCCATGTTTGAAGCATCAGGTAGCAATTCTACGAGTAGCACTACACCGGCTGCGGCACCCTCACCGACAGGTTCGCCGATTAATACCGCAAGTACCAATAGCGCCCAAGCCAATAATAGCTACCAAGGTCGCCCGTTTAGTATCATCGCTGACCAAACCCAAAACTCAGTCATTGTGAATGCTGAACCAAGCCTCATGCTTGAAGTCGAAAACGCAATTAATCAACTAGATACGCGTCGCGACCAAGTCCTGATTCAAGCGGCAATTATGGAAGTATCGGGTAATGACACCCAGCAACTTGGCGTACAATGGGCGCTCGGTGATGCCAATAGTGGGGTGGGGGTGATTAACTTTACCAACGTGGGTGCGAACCTATTAGGTTTAGCTGCTGAAGTGTCTAAGAAGGTACCCGGTACGGCGGCAGCGGCTGTGTCGGGTGCGTTATTGGGTATTGGCGATTCACGTACCGATAGCGCTGGCAATCGCCAATTTTATGGCGCGATTTTGCAAGCGATCAACAAAACCAACAATGCCAATCTATTATCCATGCCATCTATCTTGACGTTGGATAATGAAAAAGCCAATATCTTGGTGGGTCAAAACGTGCCCTTTGTCACAGGCTCTTATACCACCAGTGGTAACAACTCGAATAACCCGTTCCAAACCGTCAGCCGTCAAGATGTCGGTATTAACCTCAATGTGATTCCGCATATTGGTGAAAATGGCTCGGTACGTTTAGAGATTTCACAAGAAGTTTCTTCAATTGTCGATGGTACGCTGAATAACGCGAGTGGTGTGATTACCAATAAAAACCTAATTAAAACTACCGTACTGGCTGACGACCAACAAACCGTCGCGTTAGGTGGCCTAATGCGTGATAACAGCACCTACGGTCAGCAAAAAGTACCAGGCTTGGGCGATATCCCCGTGGTTGGCAATTTGTTCCGTTCCAAAAACAAAAACTCTGATAAAACCAATCTGATTGTATTTTTACAGCCGACGATTTTACGTAATGGCACGGCTGTGGCAAGTGTGACCGAAAAAAGCCTAGAAGGCATTCGCACCATGCAGTTAGTGATTGATAAGAATGGTACACTCAAACAAATTCCACTCAATATCAATGGGTTGTATCCTAACACCGCAACGCCTCAGCCAGTTGAATTACCCAAAAATGACTTGGTAAAACCAGCACCTCAAAATCTAGGCAATACCCCAGTGGTTAAGCCTGTGGGCGTGGCGACAGTACAACCTGCTGTAACCAATACCACAGTCATTACTGCGCCCGTTACGACCACCACAACCACAGTACCTAGCCAAACTACTACGGTTGTAACGACAGAGACACCTGTGGTGATTGCCACACCACCGGCGGTTGCCCCCTTGGGAACGAGTACAACGTCCCCATAATCTAATCATAACGATTTTAATTTTTATGCGGTTATATGACAGGAGTTGCCCATGAATCAGCCGAACACCCCCGATACGACCTTGCCAACTGGGCAGGTTAATGATTTAGCAGATAGCCAGCAATGGCAGTTAGTGGCGTTAACCCCGGCGTTGGGCGATTTGACCATTTCGGTTACTGGTACCTTACGTATCGGCCGTAGTGACAGTAATGATATCGTACTGGCGACACCGCAAGTATCAAGACAACACGCTCAGCTGACGCTACAAGATACGCAGCTTTATGTACAAGACTTGGGTTCGGCCAATGGTACTTTTATCAATGGAGAACGCCTTGCTAACGAACCTACCATATTGCAAGTCGGTGACGAGTTAGGTATTGCTGATTTACTGTTTGTAATTGACGAGCAGTTAAGTGATGACTTTGACCCAGAAGCGGCATTGGATAACATCGTCAATGCTATAACGGCAACTAGTGCATCAGTTGACACTCCAACAATGATTAGCAATGATGTCGGGTCTAGCGATACAGTCGTTACGCCTGTCATTAGTACAGATAAAGACGCGGGTGCCTCAGTTGAAGCACCATCAATCCAAGCGGACGTCAAGCAGCCGCCTGTACAGGAAGTCTATGTACCAACCGAGAAAGATGCCAAAGAGCCAACGCAATCAACACCGACATCAGCTGTAACACCTGCCCCAGTTGTAGAGCCTGTAACGAGTTCAATGCCGAGTGAAGCCGTCACGCAGCCGGTTGCAACCACGCAAACGCAAGCACCGATATCAACCAAAAAGTCGGGTAGCACGACAGGTATTATCATCGCGCTAGTAGTGATTGCGATTATTGCAGCAATTGCTGCCAGTATGATGATGTAAGGGTAGCTGAGTTTCGTTTAATAGCCAGTTTACCAATACCGTGATAGCCATATCTAGGCTAGCGCTATTCGCGATGACTGGCTTTTTT
>CALJUC010000023.1 GCA_937975585.1 uncultured Moraxella sp.
TCTCCTTTGTATTAAAACTGCAAAGCCTGTCTGATATCTAATCCTGCTTTTTGAACTCTGAATTTGTGAATTCCTAATTATTTATATAATTATAATTTTAAGTTTGCAAAATTTACCGTATAATAACCCAAACATGATATAAATCATGACACAATGCCAGTCACTTAATTAATAAAACGGGACAGTTTATCGCTATTTTGCTAGCTGATGCACTGATTAGTCCCCTTGATGACAATATACGTACAATATACGAAGGAGTGTTTATGTCAGACCGTTATTCAGAATTTGTCCAATCTGGCCTTGGTAAAAAAGTCGCCCAAAACTTAGGCTTACCGATGCCAGTCACGCTAGAGCGTTATCGAGAAGGCCAAGCACCGATTACCGGTAGTGTGATTTTTGGCAGCAGTCAAAATGCACCATTAACGACTGCGATTGCGCAGTTTTTGGCCAATATAAACGCTACCGTGTATAACGATAGCAACCAAAGCGCCAATTCAGCATTAGACGCAGTTGGTATCAAGGCGAGTGCTTACGATGAAGAAAGCCGCTATAAAGTGGCATTATTTGATGCCTCGGGCATTCGTAATGTCGAAGAATTAAAGCAAGTGTATGAATTTTTTCATCCGATTGCGCGTGCTATTGAAAAGTCAGGTCGCGTGATTATTATCGGTATCGACCCAAAAGCTTGTGACAGTATTGAGCAAGCTGCCGCCCAACGCGGTCTTGATGGGTTTGCTAAATCAGTCGGTAAAGAGTTCAAACGCGGTATTACCAGCCAAGTGATTTATGCCACGCCGAATGGTGATGACAAGGATTTGGCCAATTTGGAATCGACACTGCGCTTTTTTGCCTCACCACGTTCAGCCTATGTGTCGGGTCAAGCGATTTATGTCGGTAAAGGCGATGCGGTAACGGTGAACTGGGATAAACCATTAACCGGAAAAACCATGTTAGTAACAGGTGCTAGCCGTGGTATTGGTGAAGCCATTGCTCGCGTGTTGGCACGTGATGGTGCGCATGTCATTTGTCTAGATGTGGCAGCCCAACAACCTGAACTACAAAAAGTAGCGGGCGAAATTGGTGGTTCAAGCCTTGTGCTTGATATCACTTCAAAAGATGCCGGACAAAAAATCGCAGCCGCCGCGGCCAAACGTGGCGGGCTTGATGCGATTATCCATAATGCCGGTGTTACCCGTGATAAGACCTTGGCAAAAATGGATGACAAAATGTGGGACTTAGTGCTCAACATTAACCTGAATGCCGAAGAGCAGATTAATAAATATTTGCTTGAGAACAATGGCTTTAATGCCAATGCCCGTATTGTGGGTGTCGCATCTATTAGCGGTATTGCCGGTAATCTTGGCCAAACCAACTATGCCTTGAGTAAAGCCGGGGTAATTGGTGCCGTGCAGGCAACCGCGCCAACCTTAACCAATGGTATTACTATTAATGCCGTTGCACCAGGCTTTATCGAAACCCAAATGACCGCCGCGATTCCATTTGCGATTCGTGAAGCGGGACGCCGTATGAACTCAATGAGCCAAGGCGGCTTGCCTGTTGATGTGGCTGAAACCATTGCTTGGTTGGCGTGTCCGGCCTCGGGCGCTATCAATGGTCAAATTGTTCGCGTGTGTGGACAGAGCTTACTGGGTGCTTAAGCTACTCACCAAGACACTAAGAAGTACACGACAAAAACGGATTTTATATAAAATCCGTTTTTTTTAGCGGGTCATTATCTGCAAAATATGCTTAATGGTAGCCGTCATACAAGATTAGAACAAGTACTCTAGTCAACCGTAACAACTTATGATAACGTGTGTAAAAATTTAACAATTTAGCAGTTACAATCGCTTATAATAACTCAAAAGCAAGATATCTAAGGACAGTCCATGTCAAATCAGCATTTTAAAGCCTTACCAAAACCCCATACAACGTATGCCAATATTATTAAAAGTTTATTGCCAATTGGCGACAGTGATAAAGTCGACAAAACCGTATTACCCGAAGCCACCTATACAGTGGACACACTAGAAATTGACCACGAAAACCTGACCGATTACCGTAAAATTTGCGGTTTTAAAAACAACGGTTTGGTACCACCCACATATTTTGCTGTGCTATCGCAAGCCTTGCAGATGAACATGATGGTCAAAGAGCCGTTTCCCTTTGTCATGTTGGGCTTAGTGCATGTCGAAAACAGCGTTACCCAACATCGCCCGATTTCTGAAGACAGTGAGTTTACCTTATCGGTGAGCTTGGCGAATTTACGCGACCATGACAAGGGTAAGCAATTTGACTTTATCACGCGTGTGCATGAAAAAGATGAATTGGTGTGGGAAGGCACCTCAACCTATTTATCACGTCAAAAAAGCAAAAAAACCCAAAATCGTGCAAAAACACCGACCGAGCCGACTGAAAAACCCACCTTGGATGAAAATGATATGCGTCATCTTTGGGAGATTCCTGAAGACTTGGGTCGCCGCTATGCGTTCGTGTCAGGTGACTTTAACCTCATTCACTTACATCCGCTATCAGCACGCGCCTTTGGTTTCCCAAAAGCCATTGCACATGGTATGTGGTCGAAGGCCAAATGCTTAGCCGAACTTGGTGAATTACCGGCTAAATTTCGCTGTGACGTGTCATTTAAATTACCGATTTTCTTGCCATCTGAAGTCGAGTTTATCGCCAAATACGACAATCGCGATGAACATATCGACTTTGGTGTATATGATGTTAGTTCGTCAAAACCGCATGTGATTGGTCTGATGACAGATTTAACCAATGATAAAAAAACTATTTAAATACAATAGGTAATATAGCTATTAGCACTATTACCTAGTCCTTCAGTACTATTTGAGAACATACCAACAACCAGATAAAAAAAGAGAATCAAAATCATGAGTGAAAATAATTTAACACAAAACAATGGCCTTGATGTGGCACTACTTCAACAACAATTTCGTCAAAATGGATTGGGTGAGGTACTAAATCCAGCAGACAATATTGTGGTCACGGGGTTATTAACACCAGATGTGATTGAAGGCTTAAAGCAAGCCAACGTTGAGGTCGTTATCAATGTGCAACCCGAAGATGAGCTTACCTTTGATGAGCAAGCAGCATTGCAAGCAGTCGGTATCGACTATGCCGATATTGCCATTCGCGGTGCCGAAGACTTGACCGAAGCGACTATTGCCGAATTTGACAAAGCCCTGAATACCCATGAAGGAAAAAATACCTTGATGCATTGTAAATCAGGTAACCGTGTGGGCGCGGCAGTGGCCTTACGTGATGGTTGGATTCGTGGCTGTAACCCTGAAACCGCACTGGCAAATGGCAAAGCAGCGGGCTTATTGGGGCTTGAGCAGGAAGTGCAAAGCCGCCTATTGGCAGCGCGCTAAGCGAGTATAACACGCTTAAACTTGCTACGATTGGCAAATTAGGCACACAAGCTAAGCACTATTCAATCGCTATCGTGAATCAACAACGGCTAGGGTGATACAAGCCACTAGCCGTCTTTGAGGCATCGACGTTATATACAGAATGCTAGATAAAGGATTTTGGACAAAAAAATACTATGGATTATCACGCGTTAAATCAGCAGTTAGCACAGATACTCAGCCAGTTTGACCTAAATCAATCGTTGGGTGGGGGAAGTTTGGCGATTTATCATCAAGGGAACTTGGTGACTGCGCTTACGCATGGTAGTGCCCAAATTGATAAGGCCACAGGTGCAGTGACACCTTGGACGTCGCATACCTTGTCATTGAACTTTTCAACAGGTAAAGGTATTTTGGTCACCTTGGTGCATGTCTTGGTATCGCAAGGTTTGCTTGATTATGATACTGCTATTGCTGACTATTGGCCCTCGTTTGTACAAAATGGTAAACAGCATATTACCTTACGCCATGTGTTAAGCCATGAGGCTAAACTGTTTGACATTACCACTATTACTGCGCATGCCAAAGATATGTTGGACTGGGCGGCAATGCTAGTAAATGTTGAGCAGATGGGGCTATCAACACCTAGTTTGACTAGCAATACGTGTGATAATGATGAAAATGATAATTGGGTCGCTTATAGTGCCTTGGTATCTGGTTGGGTCGTGGGTGGTTTGATTGAGCGCGTGACACAGCAGCCTTTACAGCAAGCGCTTGAACAATATCTTCTTGCACCATTAGGTTTAGTCGGTCAGGTGTATTTTGGTGTGCCTGAGTCAGTCTTGCCGACAGTCGCGGCCCAAATGCGCCAAAAAGAAGGTGCAAATAAACCTGTGTTAGCCGAAGATACGGAATCTACGCTAGCATTTTATCAAAGTCTGCCGTTTTATCCGGATTGGCAAGCGATAGCCAATACTGACAAACCACTGACCACACAAGCGGTAAACTCGCTGTATTTTAACCCAAGTTGCATTGATATCAATGACTATAAATCGGCACTCGTACCCGTGGGGAGCCGCCAGTTTAACTACTACCACCCGCTAAGCCTACAGGCCAAAATCCCAGCCGCCAATGGTGTGGCAAGTAGTGTGGCACTTGTCACTATCTATGCCATGCTAGCTAATCAAGGTGAGTGGCAAGGGCAGAGCGTCATACAGCCACAAGTATTTGCTGAGTTGTCGCGTATCCATAATAAGCGTATTGATAAGGTAATGCCAGCGGTTATGCAGTGGCGATTGGGCTACCATCGTGTATTTAGTTTACTACATGACACCACGACCGCATTTGGTCATATGGGCTATAATGGCTCGATGGCGTGGTGCGACCCAAATCGCGATCTTGCTGTGGCCTTTGTTCATAATTATGATGTGACTATGCTTGGCGATATTCGCCAGTTTATTTTGAATGAAACAATTTTAAACTTTTTTGATAGTAACTAACGATTTTTTTATTTAATGACTAGACATTAACAAGGATGCTGCTATGACTTATGACAATCAAAACGTATTTGCCAAGATTTTACGTGGGGAAATTCCTAATCATACTATTTATGAAGATGACAAGACTTTAGCATTTATGGACGTCATGCCGATGGCGCGAGGTCATGCGCTAGTGATTCCTAAATATGAAGCGGTAGAGTTATCCGATATGCCAGCTGAGTATATTGCTGCTGTATTTGCCACTGCGCAAAAAGTCATGGCTGCCCAACGACAAGTGTTAAATCGCAAAGGCATTGTACAAATGCAGCTCAATAATAGCGAAGCAGGTCAGTCGGTATTCCACTATCACGTGCATTTAATCCCATCGAGTATTTATCATTTGGGTGTGCATGAAGAACGTAGCGCTGACCATGCTGACCTTGCAGCGTTGGCCGAGCAACTTCGTGAAGCCATTGCCAAATAATAGTCGCAAGAATGGGTATTTACTCAGGCTTTTGTAAAAATTCGCGTACGAAAAATCTTAATGCAAATTTTTTTGAAAATAGTAAAAAAATACTTGCATGATTCAAAAATCTGTATATAATAGCACCCCACATAGACGGTGATTCTAAATAACGAAAAGCCTATCTATAACCATTTATGCCAGTGTGGTGAAATTGGTAGACACGTCGGATTCAAAATCCGATGCCTTTAAAAGCGTGTCGGTTCGAGTCCGACCACTGGTACCATCTAGTTGTTTTATACAATCAGATACAGTATAGAAACCCTTGATTTTTCAAGGGTTTTCTGCTAAATTTTGATAAGCAGGCAGGATATTCACGATTGGCCGCGAATATCTGCCAACATAAGCAAAACCATTATTTAAGGAGGCTACGATCGTGAATAAAAATGAATTGGTAGCTAGCGTTGCTGAAAAAGCAGGCTTAGCAAAAAAAGATGCTGAAAAAGCAGTTAATGCTTTATTCGCTAGCATCGAAGAAGCTTTAGTAGCGGGAGATAAAGTACAATTAATCGGTTTTGGTACTTTTGAAGTTAGAACTCGCGAAGAAAGAAAAGGTCGTAATCCTAAAAATGGTGAGGAAATTACTATTCCTGCATCAAAAAACCCTGCTTTTAAAGCCGGTAAAGGTTTAAAAGAAGCTGTAAACTAAGTCAATATATAATAAAAGCCAGGTTAATACCTGGCTTTTATTATATATTGACTTAAAATAAAACAGCTTTTAATATTGAAAGTAACAGTAAAAGTTATTGGAGCAAGGAGATTTTATGAAAACTAAAATTTTAGTGGTTGAAGATGAGCTGTCAATTAGTGAGTTGATAAAATTTAATTTAGAAAAATCAGGTTATGAAGTTGTTGTGGCTGATACCGGCTCAATGGCGCTGGAGTTAGTAGAACAGTTTACTTATAGCCTAATGTTGTTAGACTTGATGTTGCCGGGTGTAGATGGACTGGAAGTTTGTCGAAAAGTTAAATTGAATAATAAAACAGCCTCAATGCCGATTATTATGTTAACGGCTCGTAATGAAGAAATTGATAAAATAATTGGCTTAGAATTAGGTGCTGATGATTATATGACTAAGCCCTTTAGCCCTAGGGAG
>CALJUC010000024.1 GCA_937975585.1 uncultured Moraxella sp.
ATGTTGATATATCAACATTTAGAACGCCATTGATTTTTAAAATCTCAAGTGTTTGACGTAGCTCACTATCAATTTGAACTAATTGACCTGCATGACTTAATTGCGAAAGTCCAAGTAGTACACCCAATGAGAGATATTTAACCGTTTTATTTGTCATACGAGGCTCACAGTTTATGTGTTGGCATTAAATAGAGTGGTTAGTACATCAACCGTGGTAGTCGCAATCGTTTGCATTTCATTTGTTGTCAATGTCGGGTGGATTAAAAACATCAAGCTTGTTTCCCCTAATTCTTTAGCAACTGTCAATCGCGCGTTGGGACGCGATGGATGATTGTCAAATGCTTTTTCTAAATAAATTTCTGAACAAGAGCCAGAGAAACAAGGAATTTTTTTCTCATTAAGCGCATTTAAAATACTATCTCGATTGATATTCTCTGGCAAGTTTTCAGGTCTCACATACACATAGTATTTATAATATGCATGAACAGAATCGCCACCCATGACTTGGTGAAATTCTATATCTGGTATGCGTAAAAACTGTTGCTCACCTGCAAACTGTGTTAGAGCATCACGCAAAATTTTGGCGTTTTGTGTACGAATCTTGGTCCACTCGGCCATTTTTTTAAGCTGAATACGACCAATCACCGCTTGCATTTCCATCATGCGCCAATTGGTGCCAAAGCTGTCATGTAACCAGCGAAAACCCGGTGGATGTTGTTTATGATAAATGCTATCGTAGTTTTTACCGTGGTCTTTATACTCCCACATTTTTTGCCATAATGCTTTGTCATTGGTCGTGACCATGCCACCTTCGCCGCCTGTGGTCATGATTTTATCTTGACAAAAACTCCAAGCACCAACGTGACCAATACTACCCACTGGTTTACCTTTGTACTTGGCGCCATGCGCTTGGGCACAGTCTTCGATGACCCATAGGTTATGCTGCTTGGCAAGTGCCATAATCTCATCCATATCGCAAGGCCAGCCAGCTAGATGCACGCAAATGATGGCTTTGGTTTTATCCGTGATTTTTGGTGCAATTGTCGTGGCAGAAATATTACCCGTATTGTTATCTACATCTGCAAACACCGGCATTGCGCCAGCATTAACCACGGTTGAAACACTGGCGATAAAACTACGGGGCGTGACAATCACTTCGTCACCCTCGCCAATACCCATGGCTTGTAACGCAACATCGAGTGCTAATGTACCATTTGCCAGTGCCACTGCGTAGTCTGCCCCTGCCCATGCGGCAAATTCTTTTTCAAAGTTTCGACATTCTGTACCCGTCCAGTAGTTGACTTTATTGGACAATAGCACCTGTGACACGGCATCGGCTTCTTCTTGGGTAAAGCTAGGCCAAGGGGAAAATTGGGTGTTTAACATGTTTTATATTCTCATATTTTTGAAAATGAAGTTAACGATTTTTTTAGTTTTTGATCAAAGGTCTTGCAGGGTTGCCGACGACAGTTACGCCAGCGGGTACATCTTTAGTGACGACGGCACCCATGCCAACGATAGCGCCTTTACCAATTATTAACGGCTTATCTGGTGTACCTTGACGTAGCACCGCGCCTGTTCCAATATAAGCATGGTCTTCGATGTGCACATTGCCATTGCAACTAACCCGTGGCGCAAAAGTAACAAAATCACCAATCACACAATCATGCTCAACATAGCTATATAAGTTAGCATGAAAGCACTGCCCTATTATCACATTTGCCCCAATAGTAACAAATGGACTCAGTGCCGCCCCATTGCCAATTATGACATTATCCATTATAACAGTTGATTGGGATTTGACAGTCCAAATGTTGATGCCATCGTTGGTGAGTTTTTCGGCTAATTTTTGGCGGATATTGCTATTAGCGATAGCAATCAAAACATTTTTTTCATCGGATTCGATGGCTTTAAACATGCCGTAATTAACTGCTTTATATCCATTGACTTGCTGCTCAGTGGTCACCGCATCATCAATAAAATAAATAGTGTCACTTGTTGCCATATGTTCTCGTGCGATTGGCATTAGGCTTCTGCCACAACCTGATGCACCATACACGGCATAGATTTTATTCATGCACAGTTCCTGTAAATTTTGTCCCTGTAAACTTGGTCATAGTCGCTTCACCCTCGGCACTGATACCGTCTTTGATAATGACTTTTTTGACGGTTTTTAGCAAGATTTTCATATCTAACAAAAATGATTGATGCTCAACATACCATGTATCAAGCTTGAACTTATCTTCCCAACTCAAACTATTGCGACCATTGACTTGGGCATAACCTGTTACCCCTGGACGCACGTTGTGACGTTTGGCTTGTTCAGCGTTATATAAAGGTAAATATTCCATGAGTAAAGGTCTAGGACCAACCAAACTCATATCCCCTTTGAGCACATTCCAAAGTTCGGGCAACTCATCAAGGCTACTGGCACGCAGTTTTTTACCAAATTCTGTCAAGCGTTCGCTATCTGGCAGCGCGTTACCCTCTTTATCAGTCGCATCTTTCATGGTGCGAAATTTAATCATCTCAAACGGCTTGCCATGCAAGCCTGGACGAGTTTGACGAAATAGCACAGGCGAGCCCAGTTCTTTTTTGACTTTATAAGCAGTAATCGCAAGCACGGGCGATAGTACTATAAGGGCAGAAGTAGAAGCAGCGATATCAAAGGCACGTTTTAGCATTTATACTCCTAAAATTTTTAGTAGTCGTTCATTAACTTTACGAGCATCAAATTTTTCTTGGGCTATTTTATAACTTTGTTCACCCATTGCTTGAATTTGCTCTGAATTTTCGATGAAATAAATCATTTTCTCGGCTAAGGCCTGCGGATTCCACTTGGGTACAATAAAGCCATTTTTGCCATCTATCACAGTTTCACGACAACCTGGCACATCTGTGGTGATTACCGCTCGCCCCACTGCCATCGCCTCTTGGGTACTGCGTGGCACTCCCTCGCGATACGATGGCAATACAAATACATGACTATCAGCAATCCAATCCACGACATTCGCCACTTGCCCTGGATAATCAATCACTCCAGTCGCTACCAATTCCTGCACTTGGTCAGCGTGTAACGCCCCTGGATTATCGGCATCTGTCCTACCGAGTACAGTAAATTTTGCGTTTGGATATCGCTGCTTGACAATTTTTGCCGCTTCAATAAAATCAAAAATCCCCTTTTCTTTGAGCAAACGACCGATAAATAAGAAGTTTATTTTACCATTTTTTGGATTAACAGGCTGATATGGATAGTCTGCTAATTTTAGCCCAATCCCACCCAATACCTCATAATGCCGAACGGGAATACTGTGTTTACACAATAGATCGCTAACATCATCATAGTTAAGAAAAATAATTTTATCAGCTAATGGTAAAGCCAGTTTAAACAAAGCGACTTGAACTCGTTGTACGATTTTGGCTTTTTTTGAGTAGCCTTCTGGCTGCTCGGTAAAGGCAAAGCCCAAGCCTTCTATCATGGCAATTTTTTTGGGTACTTTGGCAAGTTTGGCAGCGAGCGTGCCATAGATGACAGGTTTAATAAAATAACTAAGCACAATATCAGGCTGAATTTTTTTGATTTTTTGATAGAGACTTATGGTGTTAGATAAATCTTCATAAGGGTTAAGCCCCCCTCGGCTGAGTTTATAATAGGTAGGCATTGCGCCTAATTGGGCGATTTTGGCAAGCTCGGTTTCGTTACTGTCTGAGGTAAAGGCATACACGGTATAACCCTTTGCCAATAGTGACAATATTAAGTCTTTACGAAAGGTATAAAGACTGGATGCGACTGTGCCGATGATTATAATTTTTTTACTGTTCATAGATTTCTAACCACTTTTCAAGAGCAATTTTTTTCTCAAAAATTTCTTCATTTCTTCTATCAATCAAAACTTGTTCCTTACCTAGCAAATTCAAAAGCTTATACGTACTACCTTTCATCTTATTTAACAGGAAAAAATTTCTCCAAAAGTTATCGTTAGGATACTTATTTAAAATATGTTCTGCACTACTATTGGCTAAAAAATACTTTTTATAGTAGCTACTACCAAACTCTCTATAGAAAAGTAAAGGCTCATTAGTCATCATAAAATTACTAAATGACTTTGTTCGGTACCATAACTCAGCATCTTCAATCCTAATAGCTTCTTCATCATATGGATTATCTAAAAACCATTGCTTTTTTCCCATAATCGTTGGATGAATGAAATGTTCAACTTTAATCAACCCAGAATTTTCCTTATAACGCATCCCAAAGACCAAATCATTTTCATCAATTACATAAGCATTGGTACCTAATACATCAATATTGGGATTATCTTTAAGTATCTGTAATTGGGTCTCTAGCCTATTTGGGTGCATAATGTCATCCGCATCCATCCTGGCAATATACTCGCCATTAGATAACGCTGCCAACTCATTGAGCCTTGCTCCCAAGCCTTTATTTTTACTATCAGAAAAAACTTTGATTCTATTATCTTTTTGCGCAAAACCTTTAGCTATTTCAAGGGACTTATCTTTAGAACCATCATCAATTAAAACCAACTCCCAGTTTTCATATGTTTGCTCTAAAACAGAATTAATAGCATCCACCAAATATTTTTCTGCATTATAAATCGAAATCCCAATACTTATCATAGAAACCTACTTTTTGAAAAATTACTATGCTTTAAAAAAGCAAATGAAAATATTAGTATGAAATACAAAATATAAAAGTTTTAATCAGAAAATTTTGTAAAGATAAACTAGATAATTATAAAATACCTACAAAAGTTAATATTGTAGAAGATCG
>CALJUC010000025.1 GCA_937975585.1 uncultured Moraxella sp.
TATGTATTTATTCTCGAGATGGAGTTTCAATCCACGCACCCGTGTGGGGTGCGACGGCAGACCCCAATACCAATTTACAGGCACGGGCGAAGAGACGATATCAATTCCGTTTTTGATATACCAGGAACACGGCTTTGGCAATCGCCAATCGGTGGATGACTTGGCAGAGATGGCAGATACAGGCGCAGGATATGTACTAATAGATGGCAGCGGCTATATTTATGGAGTATTTGCCATTGATAGCATCGATGATAACCGTAGCTTTTTGACAATCAATGGTGTACCGCGCAAAGTTGACGGCACACTCAAATTGACACGGGTTGATGACAACCGCATCCAAGCGGACAAATCATCCGATATTCCCGAAAGCCAGCAATATTAAGGTGATATCATGCTAAGAACCCCCATCATCCGCTTGACCGCCGACAATGAGCCACTCGACGACGCCATCATGTCCCGTTTGATGGATGTATCTGTTACCGATAACAAGTCAGGCGATGCCGATGAGCTGTCTCTCACACTTGATGACCACGACGGCAAACTTGCCATGCCAAAGCGAGGCGTCAAATTGCAGTGTTGGATGGGTTATATCGATGCCGGTGTCCATGACATGGGGATATATACGGTCGATAGCGTTGAATGGGGCGGCACACCCGATACCATCACTGTAAAAGCCAAATCAGCCGATATGAAAGGCAGTCTTAAGTCTGGACGCACCCAAAGCTATCATGATAAAAAATTGGGCGAAATTGCCAAAGAAGTCGCCACTCGTCATGAGCTGGAACTTGCTATGACTGACTACTTGATGAACATTGAAGTCGGGCATATCGATCAGACCGATGAGTCCGACCTACACTTACTGACGCGGCTTTGTTGGCAGTTTGGGGCGGTCGTCAACGTCAAACACGGTAAGTTACTTATCTTTCAGCCCTACGAGAACAAAACCGTCTCTGGGCAACCGCTTACGCTGACTGTACTAAAACGTGACAAGGGGGACCAGTTCCGTTTCAGTATTGAAGACCGACAAGGTGACGTTGATAACGTACAAGCCACTTACCATGACGCCAAGCAAGCCAAGAAAGTAACGGTCAACACCGACAAGGACGGGCAAAAACCCAAAAGATTAAAGGGCAATTTTAAGGATGAAAAGACCGCTACCGCCGCCGCCAATGCTGAGAAAAAACGCATCGAGGGTGAACAAGGCAAATTTAGCATTAACTGTGCGTTTGGTTATCCAGCAATTAGTACTGAATCGCCCATTGAGCTTCAGGGGTTCAAGGTTGAAATTGATAGTTTGAAGTGGACAGTGGACAAAGCCACGCATAGCTATAGCAAATCGCAGGGATTGACCACGCAGCTTGACTTGACCGCACCGATAAATGGAGAGTTTGGCGCCAAACCTGTTGATAAATCTACAGACGCAACAACAAAAAAATAGTATAATAACCTTGCTTGGGTGTGTCGAGATAAGTACCGCTACATCGTGATGTAGCGGTGACGAATAAGACTGCCGTCTCATCGTGTACGGATTTCAGCCCCAAGTATTCACTATTTTTTTACAAGCCCTTGCTTATCATGCTAGGGCTTTTTTTTCGCCTGACTTTGAGTTATTTTTAAATTATTTTTGCAATTAGTGCTTGCATTGTCCTAGTTTTTAGGACATAATAAACACATACAGACAA
>CALJUC010000026.1 GCA_937975585.1 uncultured Moraxella sp.
GATTGTTACCGTTTTGACCGAATTTTATGTTAAAATAGCTATATCATCGTATTGCGCTTACAGGGTCGACTTCGTAATCGACTACTTTATGGTCTGATTTGGTCAGTCGCCACTCTAGCAGTTATACCCTCTCATCACTAGTCAGTTACCATAACTGACTTTTTTGTTTGCATAACTGGCTTTTTTGAGCGTTAAAACTTAGGCGCAAACGCATCCGTAACGGTTTTATTGCCAGTTATCGCGCTGCTAAGGTCATCTGATTATAGCAGGTTTTTTTTCTTTATGTAGGGGCTACATTATGAACCAATCATTTGCACTGCTATCAGTGTCAGACAAGTCTGGTATCGTCGAGTTCGCTCAGGGCTTATTAAACAAAAACTTTCGTCTACTATCGACAGGCGGTACTTACAAGCTACTTAAAGACAATGGCTTGGATGTGACTGAAGTCGCTGAGTACACTGGCTTTGCTGAAATGATGGATGGCCGCGTTAAAACCCTACACCCAAAAGTTCATGGCGGTATTTTAGGTCGTCGTGGTACTGACGATGCGATTATGGCAGAACACGGCATCGATCGTATCGACATGGTGGTTGTCAACCTATACCCATTTGCCCAAACCATCGCCAAACCAAATGTGACCAAAGACGATGCGATTGAAAACATCGACATCGGTGGGCCAACCATGGTTCGCGCAGCGGCTAAAAACCACGAACACGTTAGTATCGTGACTAATCCGGCTGATTACGCGACCATCTTGGCAGAGCTTGATCAAAATGGCGAAATTTCAGCCGAAACGCGTTTTAACTTAGCGGTTAAAGCATTCGAACATACTGCGCATTATGACGGTATGATTGCAAACTTCTTGGGCAGCCGTTTACAAGGCTTTGATAACGCGGAGCAATTCCCACGCACGTTCAATGCCCAATTTGATAAAGCACAAGACCTACGTTACGGTGAAAACCCACACCAACAAGCGGCTTTCTATGTAGAAAAAGCACCGGTTAATGGCCAACTTGAAGCCAGTGTGGCAACTGCGAAGCAATTACAAGGCAAAGAATTGTCTTACAACAATATCGCAGATACCGATGCGGCGCTTGAATGTGTGAAATCATTCGACATGCCAGCCTGTGTGATTGTCAAACACGCCAACCCATGTGGTGTCGCTGTTGATAGCGATTTGACTGCTGCGTACGAAAAAGCCTTTGCCACTGACCCAGAATCTGCGTTTGGCGGTATCATTGCCTTTAACCGCGAGTTAGACGTTAACACCGCGAAAGCCATCGTTGACAAACAGTTCGTTGAAGTCATCATCGCCCCAAGTATCGCTGATGGTGTGTTAGAAGTAACAGGTAGTAAAAAGAACGTTCGCGTATTAGTTTGTGGTGAATTACCAAGCCCAAGCGAGCGTAAATCACAACTTGATTACAAACGCGTGACTGGTGGTTTATTGGTACAAGACCAAGACTTAGGTTTAATCACTTTAGACGACCTACAAGTTGTGACCAAAGTACAACCGACCCAAGAACAGCTACAAGACTTGCTATTCACATGGCGTGTGGCCAAATATGTCAAATCAAACGCGATTGTATACGCCAAAGAT
Organism: uncultured Moraxella sp.; assembly: GCA_937975585.1. Lineage (GTDB taxonomy): Bacteria > Pseudomonadota > Gammaproteobacteria > Pseudomonadales > Moraxellaceae > Faucicola. Next base: position 1,601 of record CALJUC010000026.1, read on the forward strand.
GGTCGTACTATCGGTGTGGGCGCAGGTCAGATGAGCCGCGTAAACTCAGCGCGTATTGCCGCCATCAAAGCCGAACACGCCGGTCTATCACCAGTCGGTGCAGTGATGGCATCAGACGCCTTCTTCCCATTCCGTGATGGTATCGACAATGCGGCTGCGGTTGGCATTAAAGCGATTATTCAACCAGGTGGCTCAATGCGTGATGAGGAAACCATCGCTGCGGCTGATGAACATGGCATCGCGATGGTATTCACCGGTATGCGTCATTTCAGACACTAATTTTTACGATTAGTGCTATAAAAAAGCGAGAATTGATATTCTCGCTTTTTTTATGTTGAATGCTTTTGGGTAAAAGCGTTCAGAAATAATCCCCAAGCTTAACTAGCGGCTAACTTTCTGCAAATATCGAGCATCCGATTGGCGTAACCCCACTCATTGTCATACCATGCAAAGACTTTAAATAACTCATTCACCCCACTACCCGTTGCCATAGTCTGTAAGCTATCAATGACCAACGATTCAGCTTGATGGATAAAGTCACTCGATACCAGTGGCTCGTCACTATAGCCCATAATCCCGCTAAAATGGCCTTCGCTTTGTTCAAGTAAGAGCTGATTAATGGCGTCCACTGTGGTCGGCTTGGTCAAGCGAAACGTCACATCAATCGCGGCCACATCGATGGTCGGCACACGGATTGAATGACCGTTTATTTTATCCGCCATATGCGGCAATACGCGCGCCACGGCATTGATGCTACTTGAGGTCGTGGGAATGATGTTATGCCCTGATGCACGAGCACGGCGTAAATCTCGATGCACTTGGTCGAGTACTGTCTGATCCGCCGTCACGGCATGAATTTCGGTGAGCATCGCCGCTTCAATACCTAAGGCATTATCAAGTACATACAATAACGGTACCAATGCTTGCGTGGTACAGGACACACCGGATAGAATTTTTTTATCGCGGGTTAGCTCGTGGTCATTCACGCCTAACACAATACTGGCATCAACGGTATCAAAAGGTGCCGCGCCAATAATGACTTGTTTGGCACCGGCTTGGATATGCAGATAGGCATCGGCATAGCTGCGAAAATGCCCGGTACTTTCTAGTACCACATCGATATCCAGCGCCTGCCAAGGCAACTGCTGTGGATTAGGCTCTTTGAGTAATTCAATACGTTGGGCAAACTGCGGTGTCGATACCAAGAAAAAATGCCGTTCTTGGTGGTCAGTAGCTGTTTCACTAATAAGACGAATATCAATATTAAAACGCTCTGCTAGTCGACCATGCGCGCTGTCGTATTTGAGTAAATGTAGTAAAGTCTGCGGGTCAGCCAAATCATTAATCGCCACGATTTGTACCGTAGGTGCTGTCACCCCACCCCGACACAAGCGCTCAAAATACGCGCGTATCACATTGCGCCCGATACGCCCGAAACCATTAATCGCCAATCTTAAAGCCGGTTGAGATGAGTTAATCAAGGATATGGTACACCCTAGTCAAATTCGGTTATTTTTTGATAAATACCCGTTATTTTTTAATGAATAACAGTGCCAAACGGATATCGTTATAAGTGTACTTGCTACGCAATTCGTCATAAATCGGACGGATTTTGATATGCCCTTCGCTATCTCGGTCATCACTATCATCACGGGCAATCACTTTATCATACGCGGTTTGCACAGCCACAATCCAATCATCATCTGGGCGAATATGACCGACATTTAAGTCAGGAAAATGCGCTTGTAATTTCTCGATATGTCCCATGATGGTTGATTGCGCGAGGTTACGCATATCGGCAATATCCGCAATATCTAAGCTTTCATCAAGCAGGGCTTTGGTTTCGAGCAAGGTCGGTGTTAACTTGCCATCACTGGCTTCGGCCAAGGCTTGCGCTTGTTGTACGCTATGACGACGAAGTTTTAACGCCTTTTCGCGTTGGGCAAGGCGTTTTTCATAAGCAGCGATTTTGTTCTGATCGAGCGTACCGCGGCTTTTTAGGATAAATGCGCGCTGCTCATCAGCGATTTTCTCAGGGTTTTTGCGTAAAAATTCGCTTTCTTGCTCATCAGATAACTCCAAAAAGCGTTTATCCGCCCCACGCGCTAATGGGTCAAGTTGCAGACTTAATTCGTTTAAGCCTAATAGTTGCAAACCTGATAGCTGCTTTAGACGTGATAACGCAACATATCCCTGACCCTTTTCAAAGGTTTTCGATAAGTCAATTTCTGCGGCATCCAAGGTCATGCCTTGGCTTTTATGGATAGTAATCGCCCACGCCAACGTCAGCGGCATATGATAATACGCCGCCAAAATCTCGCCTTCTTCGTCATCAATACGCCAAACATCGTATTCAACGGTGACTTTGCGACCGTCATTGAGTTCAACGACCGGATAACGTTGCTGCTCAATTGCCTTGGTGCTATCTGCTACTGTATCTTCGGTGGCATCTATATCAGTTTTTTGATGCGTATCTGCGCCGTCTTCGTCCGCTTCATCATCTTCATCAGCTTGTTTAGGGTTTAGACCATTTTCTAAAATCAACGGTGCAAAATCAACAATAGTACCCATCGTGCCATTTGATACATTCAGTTCGCTGTTATTTTTGATAAACATAACTTTAGCACCCAGTTTCAAGGTTAATTCTGGGTTATTGCGCACGCCTTTTTTGAGGGTTTCGACCAGTTTGTCATCGCCCTCACTCCAGCTATGATAGACGAAGGCAGGCGTATTGAGTTTGGCCAACTCTTGGTCATTGATACTGTTGACGTTGATGTTGTGGGTATATAGCCGTGTGCGCGTACTCGCCAAGCTATGCTGTGCGGTTGCTTGTAATGCCGGCATGATATGTTCGGTAAAGCTTTGACGGCGGATTTGGTTCAAAATTGCATTCAAATCCAAGCCATGATAGATATTACCTGTTTGCGCCTCGCCTGCCGTTTTTTGGCTGTCACTGGCTTTTTGTCGGTGCTGCTCGGTTAGGTAACAAATTTGAAAATCGGCATCAAGCCATGCTTGCGCCATAAAAGCGAACTTTTCGCGTGTGGTCTCTTGCGGCTCGCCAATGGGTGGTAGCTGAAAAAAGTCCCCGGCCACCAACACTTGGACACCGCCAAATGGCAATTCGTTTTCTTTAACCGCCTGTAAGACTTGGTTAATCATGTCGAACTGCTTTTTATGCAGCATCGAAATTTCGTCAATCACCAATACTTGGGTGCGGCTAATGCGTTCCGCGACGATAGGACGTTTTTTGATACGCGCGATATCTTGTGCGCTAAGGCTATCGGCAATGCCAATCCCTGCCCAGCTATGAATCGTCATACCGTTCATGTGGGTTGCGGCAATGCCGGTACTCGCGGTCACTGCGACACTGACATCGCGCGCGCGCAGATAGTGCAGATACTGGTTGATGGTATAAGTTTTTCCTGCCCCTGCCGAGCCAGTCAAAAACACGTTTTTACCAGTTTTTAGGATATCAAGTGCGGTAGATTGTTTCATGCCTGCCGTGGAGGTTAGATTCGTTGCGTGCGACGCGGGGCGATAAATGAATGATATGCTACTATATAGCCAAACGCGCATCAACGCAACCACGCGCCCTACGTGCGCACTTGCCGCCGTTAATGCTATTTTTTGACTTAGCGATTATACCGTTAACGTCTTTAACGCTTTTAAGCTGATATAGCCGATATGCAAGGTATCCTCTTGTAGCGTCGACTGTTGGTGTTCGTCAAGCGCCTCAATCTTTAATCCCCATCCATCAGGTAACAACGCATCAACGACATGAATATCATCCACATCAAGCGCATGTTTGTCATCAACATGACTGGTCGCAATGCCACTTAACGCTGGATTGGCATTGTCAAAGGTATAGTCGCGGTAAAAGTCCGATTTTTTCACTTGTGCAGTGGCTTTGCCGACCGTGTTAGCAATGACCAAGGTTTTATAATGAAACTCCTCAAACTGATTAGGCAAATAACCCCCAAGATTGACAAAGTAGAGTTTCGGTGGCGTTTCATCAAACCCATCTGTCAGTTGGGCATTTTCTACTAAAGTGATTTTATAATTCCCCACCCGTTGCACCTCACGCCATGCGTCTAGATGCCATTTATTGTTGATTTCAGGCCACAGTTGATTGACCATAGGAATTGTTTCTCTTAGGCTATTTGCTACGACAAACATCACGTCGTGCTGTTCAATAAGTCGCCCCTGTGGTCGTGCGCCGATCTTTAACATAAATAGCTTCATGGTATTGTATTTTTCCTTATTTTATAATTTTTACAGAAAGTCAGTTTTTCAATGCCAATTTTACTATTTAAACATTACTATTTAAGACTTACATAAAAGAGTATCTATCATACGCTGGTAAATACTTTACATATGCTGATAAACACTTGACGATAAACACTTTACGAGATTCGCTATAATTAGTAACGGCTGATAAATTCTCGATACACCCAACCGATGTAACGGTCATGCTTGGCATTAAACACCATTAGCCAAGATAGACTGTTATGCTCATAGCGATACTCTGTGATATAAACCACAGTAACCTTCTTCACCATACCCATAATCTTTCCATAGGGTACTGTACGAACTTTTCACGGGGCATTGGTTGGGTGGGTTACTTTACAGGTCTGTACCATCGCGGTGGCTAGCAAAAGACCCGTTCATAATATACCGGCTACAGCTAATGTTGAACACATAATAAACTTATTTTTTTAAACAATCGTTGTATATTACCATGCGTCCAATTAGCTATTCCAAACTATTTTTTGACCATGGGCAATTTGCTATTTTCCAATTTTAGTAACGCATCGGGTAACTTGTCGATAGCGGTATTAACCATTACTTGTGCAGCATGGGCAAAGCCCAATTTCTCTGCCAATGTCGGCTTGGTACGCGTGTGTAATGCATACACTTGTTGCTCTGCCATCAGCGTCATTAAATAACTGTCTGATGTTGCCAACTCATCAACCAAATTGAGTTTTAGCGCGTCTTCACCGTACCAATGTTCACCGGTCGCCACCTGATTTAAGTCAAGCTGTGGACGGTATTTGGTGACAAAATCTTGAAATAGCTGATGGGTTTCTTCCAGTTCTTGCTGGAATTTTTCTTTATCCTCTGGGGAATTTTTGCCGAACATGGTTACAGTACGTTTGTATTTGCCCGCGGTAAACACGTCGACATCAATGTCATGTTTTTCGAGTAATTCATGAAAGTTTGGCACTTGTGCCACCACGCCAATCGAACCCACCACCGCAAACGGTGCCGCCAAAATTCTATCCGCCACACACGCCATCATATAGCCACCACTGGCCGCGATTTTATCCACACAGACGGTCAGGGTTAGTCCAGCATCCTTGATACGCGCCAGTTGTGCTGCCGCCAAACCATAGGCATGCACCATACCACCACCCGACTCTAGGCGTATCACCACTTCATCGCCTTTGTTAGCTGTGGCTAAAATCACGCTGATTTCTTCGCGTAACTGGTGTACATGGCTTGCCTTGATATCGCCATGAAAGTCCAATACAAAGACATTGCGCTTATCCGCCTTGGCTTTCTTGCCCGCTTTGGCTTCTTTGGCCTTTTCCACAATCATTTTTTTGAGCGAGGATTTGAGCGATTTTTTATCACCCATTTCTGCTAATAATTGATGTTTACGTTGGTCTTTTACTTTATTTAAATGGGTAATTTTGAGTTCGGTTGGTTGTTTGGCAGTTTGAAATAACATAGTCACTCTCAATGGTTATCTATCTAATAAAATTAAGCGATATTTTGACATACGCGAAAAATACGACAATTTATCTGTTATGGCGTTGGTTGGTATTTTTTACAAGCCAAAACACGGATTTTTACAGCATTTATGATGATAATAAACGACCCGTTGACCGAGGCGTAAGATGCAAAAACTTAGGCCGAATATTGTGTATTAAGGCCAAACAAGGCATAATAGCCGTTTGATAAAAATTTCGTTTAAGAATTGGGATTGCTTCTCTATGATGCGTACAAACTACTGCGGGCAAGTCACAGAACAACTGATTGACCAAACTATCACCGTTGCGGGCTGGGTTCACCGTCGCCGCGACCACGGTGGCGTGATTTTCTTGGATATGCGCGACCGTGAAGGGTTACTACAAGTGGTGATTGACCCTGATACCCCTGAAGCCTTTGCTACCGCTGATGCGGCACGCCCTGAATACGTTCTACAAATCACTGGCCGCGTGCGTCAACGCTATGCCGGTACCGAAAACAAAAACATGGCAAGCGGTCAAGTTGAATTACTTGCTAAAGAAATCACCACGATTGCAACCTCAGACACCCCACCGTTCCCATTGAATGATGAGTTCACCAACGTTTCTGAAGAATTGCGTTTAAAATACCGTTTCTTAGACATGCGCCGTCCTGAAATGCTAAACCGCATGCAGTTCCGCGCAAAAGCAACCTCTACTATTCGTCGCTTCCTAGATGATCACGGTTTCTTGGATGTTGAAACCCCAATCTTGACCCGTGCGACCCCAGAAGGTGCGCGTGACTACCTAGTACCAAGCCGTGTATCGAACGGTGAATTTTACGCACTGCCACAGTCACCACAGCTATTCAAACAGCTATTAATGGTAGCTGGTTTTGACCGTTACTACCAAATCGCGAAATGTTTCCGTGACGAAGACTTACGCGCCGATCGTCAACCAGAATTTACCCAAATCGATATCGAAACGTCATTTCTTGATGACGAAGAAATCATGAACATCGCGGAAGATTTGACCAAAGACTTGTTCAAAACCATGATGAACATCGACTTTGACACCTTCCCACGTATGACGTATGCCGATGCGATGAAGTACTACGCATCAGACAAACCAGACTTGCGTATTCCGCTAAAATTGGTTGACGTTGCGGATATCATGCAAAACGTTGAATTCAAAGTATTCTCAGGCCCAGCCCAAGATCCAAAAGGCCGTGTGGCGGCGTTACGCGTACCAAACGGTAGCGAATTAACGCGTAAACAAATCGAAGAATACACCAAGTTTGTTGGCATCTATGGCGCAAAAGGATTGGCGTATATCAAAGTTAATGACGTTAGCAACATCAATAACGGCGTTGACAAAGACTCAGGCCTACAATCACCCATCATCAAAAATATGACTGATGAGGTATTGGTTGAATTGGTAGCGCGTACCGAAGCGCAAACCGGTGATATCATCTTCTTTGGTGCGGATAAAGCCAAAGTCGTCAATGATGCCATGGGTGCCTTACGTGTCAAAATCGGCCACGATATGAACCTATTCACCTGTGAATGGGCGCCATTATGGGTTGTTGACTTCCCAATGTTTGAAGAAACTGACGACGGCAAATGGACCTCAGTTCACCACCCATTCACCAAGCCAAAAGGCACGGTTGATGAGATGAAAAACAGCCCAGAAACCGCGCTGTCAATCGCCTATGACATGGTACTAAACGGTACTGAAATCGGTGGTGGTTCACTGCGTATCAATACTTTAGATATGCAAAAAGCCGTCTTTGAAGCATTAGGTATTGGTGAAATTGAGGCCGAAGAGAAATTTAGCTTCTTACTTAACGCATTGAAATACGGTGCACCGCCGCACGGTGGTTTGGCATTTGGTCTTGACCGTCTAATCATGTTAATGACAGGCGCAAGCTCAATCCGTGACGTGATTGCCTTCCCAAAAACCAAAACCGCAGAGTGTCCATTGACCGATGCTCCGGCACCAGTCGATACCAAGCAGCTGCGTGAATTGGGTCTACGTATCCGCGAAAAAGAGAAAAAAGCTGAGTAACACTCAACTGAGTGCGTGATTAACAGGTAAAACCCCGGGATGAATCCTTACAAACTTCTACGCTATACACCAATATGGCTACTTAACCTATTGGCCTATGTCACAAGTTTTATGATAAGTTTTCGTCCCAATCATGGCACTTTGCGCACTATCGCTATCAATCTTTATTTAGTATATCCGCACCTTTCTTGTACGGATATCCGTCAACTGGCAAGAAAATCTTTGACCAAGCAACTGCTTAACATGGTTATATCTCTCAAAAGCTGGGCCATGCCACCGGCTTGGAGCATTAAACAGATTAAGCAAGTCCACAATCAGCAGATTCTATTAGACGCATTGGCCAATCCTAATGGGATGTTGGCTATCGTACCGCATTTGGGTGCATGGGAAATCATGAACCCATGGCTCAATCAGTTTGGTTCGCCCACTATCTTATACAAACCCGTGAAAGGTAAATTGTCCAATGAGTTCGCCCTCGCTGGTCGTCAGCGCTTAAATGCGACCTTGGTACCAACCGATGGTAGCGGCATCAAAGCCCTGCTTAAGACGTTAAAATCTGGTGGATTTAGCATTATCCTACCTGACCATGTGCCAGAACCAAGTGGTGGTGTGGTCGTGCCGTTTTTTGGTATTGAAACACTGAGCAGCACGCTTACCAGTAAACTTGCCAGCAAAACCCAGTGTAGTCTCGTGGGCCTCACCTGTGTCCAACGTGCGAACGGTGATGGATTCGAAGTTTACTGTGATCAATTAGATGATCCTAATTTGTACAGCAAGGATATGTATATTGCGGTCAACGCATTAAATCATGCAATGGAAAAGATGATTTCACGTTTTCCAGATGAATACATGTGGGGTTATAAGCGGTTTAAAGAAAGTCCTAATATACCGTATCCTTACTAATATTAAGTTTAATAAGGATATTGTTTTCAGATGAGCATAATAACGATATTCTAATCCCTTGAATCATGATATTAGTCATAATTTAACCTACTTTCTAATTCTTGGAGTACCCACTTGAAAATTCTTCATACACTACATTGGGTTCAATTCGCTGGTACAGAAAAAGTTTGTGTCGACTTGTGCAATGAAATGAGTAAAGATCATGAGGTTTATCTATTAAGCAGTCTTGAAATTGCCAGTTATTTGGATTCTAAGGTAAATCTCATTGATTTTGATTTTGAGAGAAATCGGTATAATCTATTATTTTTAT
>CALJUC010000027.1 GCA_937975585.1 uncultured Moraxella sp.
GACCGTTAACTGTCGTAGTATTTGCGCCTGCTTGGTTGTTTTGTCCAAATAATGGGCCACCGCTACCGCTCATACCTTTGGTCAAACCTTGAACGGCTTTCATCATCTTACTGATACCCGATGGGTCTGACAGCATTTTCATCATTTTTGCCATTTGCTTATGCTGTTTTAATAGCTGATTGACGTGCTGAACATCTTTACCGGCACCCGCAGCGATACGGCGCTTACGGCTTGGGGTGATTTTTTCAGGGTTTTGACGCTCGAATGGGGTCATTGAGTGAATTAAGGCTTCCATTTCTTTGACCTTGTCTTCAGGCTTAGCATCCGCAATCGCTTGCTGAATGTCAGCCCCACTCATACCCGGCATTTTATCCAAGAAACCGGCCATACCACCCAAGTTTTTCATTTGTTGGAACTGGGTCAATAAGTCTTCTAAATCGAACGCGCCGCCTTTTTGGATTTTCTTCGCCATTTTTTCGGCTTTTTCGCGGTCGATTTTGTTTTCAACTTCTTCAACCAATGACAGTACATCACCCATACCCAAGATACGTTGGGCAACACGCTCAGGGTGGAATGGTTCTAAGGCATCAAGTTTTTCGCCACGACCCAAGAATTTAATTGGCTTGCCGGTAATCGCACGTACTGACAAGGCCGCACCACCACGCGCATCACCATCGGTCTTGGTCAAAATCACACCGGTCAAAGGCAATGCGTCATTAAAGGCTTTTGCTGTATTCGCCGCATCCTGACCCGTCATCGAGTCAACCACAAATAGCGTTTCTGATGGGTTAACCGCTGCGGTTAATGCTTTGATTTCGTCCATCATGGCTTCGTCAATGTGTAGACGACCCGCGGTATCGATAATCAAAATATCTTGGAATTGGATTTTAGCTTGCTCAATGGCACGCTTGGCGATATCAATCGGGTTTTCGTCCGCGCTTGATTGGACGAAGCTAGCTTTAACCTGCTCAGCGACTTGCTCAAGCTGTTTAATCGCGGCTGGGCGATAGACGTCAGCCGATACGAGCATGACTTTTTTCTTTTGTCGCTCTTGTAGATATTTGGCGAGTTTACCGGCTGTGGTGGTTTTACCGGCACCTTGTAGACCGGCAAGCAAGTAAATTACCGGCGGTTTACCGGTCATTTCAAGGCTTTGATTGGCACTTCCCATCATTTCGGTCAATTCGTCATAGACGATTTTGACGAAGGCTTGACCTGGGGCAAGTTCTTTTAATACTTCTTGGCCCAGTGCTTTTTCTTTCACGCGGGCCACAAAATCACGCGTTACTGGCAAGGCCACATCGGCTTCTAACAGAGCCATTCGCACTTCGCGCAACGTGTCCTTGATATTGTCTTCGGTAAGTTGGCCGGTACCAGCGATATTGCGTAAGCTGGTCGATAGGCGTTCGGTTAAGGTTTCAAACATAAGCTTTCTCTTTTGGTTTCGCGAATTTTTTGCCAACAATGTTAGTGTGCGGATTATTTTATGCTAAATTACACAAAACTGCTAATTAATTGCTGTTAAAATGGTAAATTGCGGCTATCGCTAACAGGCATAGACGCTGATGATTAACGCAGAATTCAAAGCAGCATAACGCTAACAAAAACCAACGAACTTGTGAGGCTTGGGTGTTTTTATTGCTCGTGATTTGTCTGGTATGCTATGGCTTGACCACAATATACTTATTGTGGGGGATTAGTCAGCAAAAACCAATCCATAAAGGCGTCACCTTGGGACTGCTCGGTGTGGGCTTGGTCGCCCATACCCTGATGTTGTATCCCAAGATTGTCACCACGGTTGGGCTCAACTTTAATGTGTTTAATGTCCTATCATTGACCAGTTTATTTATGCTCGGGTTTTATTGGCTGTTTTGTCTGTATCGACCTGTGTTACCGTTAGGAATTTTGGCCACACCGATGGTACTCGTGGGTGTGATACTGGGCTATACGGGTAACGCTGTCTATCAGCCATTAAGTCATATTAGCTCACTATTGCAATGGCATATTATCTTATCGCTCGCCGCCTATTCGGTGTTGTTTATGTCTGCGATACAAGCAGTGATGCTACGCTTACAAATCCGTGAATTAAAACGCAAGACCATTCATCGCGTGTGGGTCAATAAATTACCGGCCTTACAAAGCATGGAGTCATTGCTGTTTGATATGATTGGCATTGGCTTCGTTGTGTTATCAGTGGCACTATTACTCGGATTCTTGGACACGACCAATTTATTTGCCCAACATTTGGCACATAAGACGGTATTTAGTGGCTTATCGTGGTTGGTGTTTGGTACGTTATTGTTTGGTCATTGGCGCCATGGTTGGCGTGGGATTAAGGCCAGTAATATGGCAATTTATGGCGTAATTTTACTTGCGATTGCGTTTGTCGGTACTAAGTTTGTGTTAGAGATTATTTTAGGTAAATAAATAGTTTGAGCGCTTACCATAAAAAAAGCCCCAATATCGTGAAATATTGGGGCTTTTTAACGCGTGATGAACAATCATCAATGGGTGGGATTAGCCACCAATTTTTGATTGAACATAGTTGATAGCGCTTTGTACAGTTGTTAGCTGTGCACTGTCTTCGTCAGGGATAGTGATGCCGAATTCGTTTTCGAATGACATTACTAGCTCTACTAAGTCTAGTGAGTCAGCGCCAAGGTCGTCCATGAATGATGCATCAGTTTTGATGTCATCTGCATTTAGACCTAGTTGTTCTGCAACAGCGGCTTTTACTTTTTGTTCAACTTCACTCATGATTCTCTCCTTGCATAATTGAGGGTATTAAGGTTTAGCATTTTTATGTCAGTTGGTGACCCAATACATAACCATGCTAGTGTAACATGTTCACTATAATGACAGTATGTTATTTATGATGAAATACTGTCAGTTGAGTTACTCTGATAGCTGGGGGTAAGCCCAGGATAAGCTTCTTACATATACATGCCACCGTTTACGGCAAGCACTGTACCTGTAATATAATTTGCGTCTTCACTTGCCAAGAAGCTTACGGCAGCCGCCACGTCTTCAGGGCGACCTAAGCGTCCTAGTGGCACAGCATCAATCATCGCATTGATTAGACGCTCATCCAATTCATCCGTCATGTCAGTTTCGATTAGACCCGGTGCCACACAGTTGACCGTAACTTGGCGTGAACCAATCTCACGTGCCAACGAACGCGTGAAGCCTTCAACCCCTGCTTTGGTTGCAGCATAGTTGGTTTGACCCGCGTTACCCATCGAGGCAACCACTGAGGTAATATTGATGATACGTCCGTTACGTGCTTTCATCATGCCTTTCATGGCACGTTTGCTTAGACGATATACTGAGGTCAAGTTGACGTCAATCACGTTTTGCCACGCTTGTTCGTCCATACGCATCAATAGACCGTCTTGGGTAATACCCGCATTGTTAACCAACACTTGTACGGCACCATATACGCTTTCGATTTCTTCAAACAAGTCATTTACTTGTTGATCATCCTGAACACGTAATACACGACCAATACCGCCTGACTCACGTAGATATTCATCGATAACTTCCACGCCTTGCTCGCTCGTCGCGGTACCAATGACAAAAAAGCCATTGTCCGCTAGACGTTGGGCAACAGCTTTACCAATACCACGGCTAGCACCGGTTACCAAGGCAATCTGACGACTCATGGGCATTCCTTACTTGTTTCTTTTGATAATACGTTATTGTTCAACGCTATAAATTTTGATAAATATAGAGGTCAATCTACCCCTATTTGTATGCTATCGCATGTTAATGCTTAGCCTTATTCACCTTGCAATGCTTGACGAATTTCATCAAGTTTGGCTACTTTATCAGTCGCCAGTGCCGGTACTTTCTGCGCTTGGCGTTTGGCAAGGTTGGTAAGTACATTACCACTACCACACTCGATTTGCAGCTTGATATGTTTATCGGCTAGGCGATTTTCTGTCGCTGACCATAATACTGGCAAGCTTAACTGTTCAATAAGTGCCTGTTTGATGGCATCACTATCTGCCTCAACGCGTGCATGACGGTTTTGAATGACTGGAATCGTTGGCGCATTGAACGTTACATTCGCAAATTCTGCCGCAAGTTTATCACTCGCAGGCTGCATGAGTCGGCAATGCGACGGTACGCTAACATTGAGTGGTACAGCACGTTTACCCAATGCAGTCGCTTGCTCAACGGCTTTATCAACCCCGACTTCATTACCGGCAATTACGATTTGACCAACCGCGTTAAAGTTCGCTGGGCTAACAATCGCATCGGCGTTTTGGCTTTCAACTTCTTCGCAGATAAGGCGCACTTGCTCATCTTCTAAGCCTAATACTGCTGCCATTTTGCCAGACTGGTTTTCCATTGCCGCGCTCATGTATTGACCACGATGGTGAACCAGACGCACTGCATCGGCTAAGCTGAATACACCGGCTGCACATAACGCACTGTACTCACCCAATGAGTGACCCGCCAAATAAGCCGGTTCGATATTTAGTTCATCACGTAGCACTTGCCAAATCGCCATACTAGCGGTCAACAATGCCGGTTGGGTATAAGCGGTATCATCCAAGCTGAATTCTGGGTGCGTACCTTGACACACCGCCCACAAATCAAAACCCAGGGCATCACTTGCGATTTGGAACGTTTGGCGTACTTGTGGGTATTGCTCTGCCCAATCTGCTAACATGCCAACGCTTTGTGAGCCTTGGCCAGGGAAAATAACCGCGTAGCGTGGGGGTAAAGTTGTTGGCGCAGGCGTTTGTGTGGTCATAGTCACATCTTACTAATTAGGGATTAAATATATATCAGTATCAAGCTTATCACATTGAATTTGCTATTTATGATAAAGCGAGCATCAAATGTGTAAATGCCTCTACTTTAGCAAAACGCCAATACGGCTGTAAAGCTAAAAAAACAAGGCATCTATGTGTGCGCTTGGTGTGCGCTTGCGAAGTGTCGCACCAATACCAATAGTGTACAATCGTACACTAGCGCGTATTATGCCATATTTTTAATAAAATACCAGTATTTTTATAGGGTGTAAAATCACGCGAAATTTGGTTCAATTTGTTGGGACGCAAATACCAATAAATCCCATAACTTAAGCTTTTTATTGCATATTTTTGGTTTTATAGACCATAAAAAAAGACTGACACCCAATAGGTACCAGTCCTTTATCAGCCTCAGCCTTGTTATATCTCATAACGCTGACTGGCTCGCTGTTTGTTCTTACAGACGCTTGCTAATTATTCAGCAACAGCGGCTACTTTGAACAATTGACGACCACGGTAGAAACCATCTTTGGTTGCGTGGTGACGGATGTGTTTTTCACCAGTAGTAGCGTCAACAGCTACTGCATTAACAGTGATACGGTCGTGTGAACGACGCATGTCGCGACGTGAACGGCTTTTGCGATTTTGTTGAACAGCCATGAGGTTAGCTCCTGTGCTTGTAAATAACGTGTAAGTGTACCCTAACTTCAATCCACATCCACAAGACAATGTGAATGAGTTGCAAGGATAATGCCTTCAGTAATGATACACCAATCCGTTAACAGCCATCTGTTGCTAATAAGGCTATTGATAATAAGATTGGTACGACATCATGTCGGCCTAAATTTATAAACGCCACATTATACGTGATTTTATTGCCGTTGCAAAGTCCCTACACACAAAAATAGTATTCCATGGCTGATAGCTGTCTTATCAGCATTATACGCATCATCAATCACTTAGGATGATAATTTACCCTTTAAACTGGCTAGCATGGCAAATGGATTTTCTTGCTCTTGCTCGACCTCGGGCAACTCACCGACCTGGGTCACTGCCATTTCACAGTCATCGTGCTTAGGTGCGAGTGGTAAATCCACCAACAACTCATCTTCAATCATCGGCAATAACCAAAGCTTGTTATCTTCCGTGATTTCATCCAGTAAAATCACCTCTGTGCCTTCTGGCAATAAGGCGACTTGGCTTTCGTTTTCAAGCAAGGCAAACTCACTATCAATGTATAAATCGGTTGCAACTGGCTCTAGGCAGCGTTGACAAGTCTGCCAAAAATCCCCATCCGTCTGTAAATGCCAATGTAGAATATTGCCGCGTTTTTCAATCGTTAGATTGACCTGTAATGGTTGGTCGTTGTCATGATTTGGGTCGCGTAACGCCCATAATCGAGGAAATTGGCTGAGCGCAAGTTGACCTTGCCAACGGTATTCGGTTTCGTTGTTGTGTTCCCACTTACCCAAATCAACGTATTTGGCCAAAGCAACGTTTGGAGCAGTGGTATCTAGAGGGGTTTGCGAAGATAACGTTGTCATGTCACGGCTCCTATTTTTTAATCAATCTTTAATTATAAAATACGTTAAGTTGCTACACATAATTGTGGCTTGGGACGCAAAAAACAAGGTGAATGATATCGAGCCCTGCTAAGGCTTCAACGCTAATTGCCATACGATGCTAAGTCTAACAGATTTTGTTAGCTAGATTTTATTCGCCTGGTTTTATTATATAATAGCCGCTTTTTATGAACTGTACAGAACAATACTGTTGTATCTGAACGGTCACAGGTATCGAGGTGCGTCATGCTAGCAATTTTCGCGTTTGTGGTAGTGCCATTTGTGAGCTGTCTAACACGTTTGCCCATCACAGGTGAGGATGCCGTAACGATTGAACGCTTACCCTATCATGCTCAATCATCTTGCCATGGCTTAAACTTCGCTAATTATCCCTGGCAAGCCGTTGAGCCTTTACAGGTAGACTGGTTAATTGCCCAATTTAACCGTTGGTTTTATGATAAAAATACGACCTTGGTCAGAGGACAGCACGAACCAGAGTATTTTGCACCGACCGATACCGACCCTGCCAAAATTGTGTTTGCCCATGGATTTTTTGCAAGTAGCTTACATGAAATTAGCCATTGGTGTGTGGCCGGTAAGCGACGCCGACAGCAAAATGACTTTGGGTATTGGTATGCCCCCGATGGGCGCAGTGCCGAACAACAGCAAGCGTTTGAGCAGGTTGAGATTGTGCCGCAAGCCATCGAGTGCTTGTTAACGCTCATGTGTGCTAGACGCTTTCGCGTGTCACAGGATAATTTGTTTGCTGATTTTGACACCAGTGCCAGTACCTTTGCTGAAGATGTTAAAGTGCAAGCACAGACATTTTGGCTAACGGGTGAAAAATTGCCAACCGATGCCCAAACCTTACTGCGTGAGTTACAAGTCTTGCGCCCTTTTCCTCTAACTGCTTGTGAGATTGGCAAAAACTTTTACCAAAAAAAAGCGGTGGGATAATTTCCACCGCTTCGACATCATGACCTTTTGATACAGACGAAAGGTTGTTAGTCTTTCTTATACTTATCATGACAGCTCTTACAGCTTGCGCCTAAGTCTGCATATTGGGTTTTGATACCATCAACGCTGGTGGCGGTTGCAGCTGCGGTGTTCAATGCAGTCGCCGCGACTTTAAAGTTGTCAATTTTCTGTTGGAAGTCGGCCGTGTCTGTCCAAATCGCATCTAATGAATCCCCACCTTTGGTTTCTGGGCCAAAATGTCCCCACGGGTCTTGAGTCATTTTTTCCGCTTCTGCTTTAAAGGTAGTGGCATTGAAGGTAGTTGGGTCTTTGACCATTGCACCCATCGCTTTACTGGCTTTGCCCCAAGATTTCATGATGTCTTCACGCGCTTCCATGTGTTGCTTAGCGGTCATGTTAGCCGCGTCAGTGGTCGATGCAGCCGTATTGTCTGCTTTGTTACAACCGACAAGCGCAACAGCGAGTAGTAAGGGTGTGGCTAATTTCCAA
Organism: uncultured Moraxella sp.; assembly: GCA_937975585.1. GTDB lineage: Bacteria > Pseudomonadota > Gammaproteobacteria > Pseudomonadales > Moraxellaceae > Faucicola. The sequence goes on from CALJUC010000027.1 coordinate 7,793, forward strand.
GTAAGCATGGGATTCTCCTAAGATTTATCTGTTTTATAGTAATGCGCGTGGTTTGGGTTTTATAAGGGTCTACAACCAATCGTGATACGCGTTGAATTCGGACAGTGTAACAAACTCTAGAATGGCCATGTTTTATTGTTTGGTAAACATTAGTGCCATTTTTCATTTATGAATGAGAATTGATAAATGAGAAAGGATAAATTTAAGGGAGAAGTAAAGGATTATGAGCTACTTTGCATCCGAATGGCCTTGCCTTGGGCTTGTACAGCCGTTCCTTGTAGGACAGCTTGGGCAACTTCCCGGTGCTTGGGTTGGCTAAAGCCGCTGATTTGGTAGAGCAGCTTACCATCGCCGCGATAAATACATAGGCTCATCGGGGTATGGTTGTCTGTGGCATTGCTCTTTGGCAATAGACGGATACTATCGCTAGGCTCTAGTCGATAATTGACCACCTTGCCGTGCGCTTGGTGGCTAAACTCATACGGCGTTAACCGTAATTGCCCCCCTGATAGGTGGACTGTGTCAGACTTTGGCGTAAACCAATGCCAACCATAACCCCCAATCACAGCCATCAGCACAAGTGCAACACCCACCAACCCTGACAACCAACCCAAAGCCATCAACACGCCTATCGCACTGATAATAACAGCAACGACTAACACCATACCTAATCGCGTGTACGGTGCCGCATGTGAGTGTAGGGTAATGATTACCCCATCGTCTTTGACGGTTAGCATGGTCACATCCAAAAAGTGCATTAATTCAGCAGCGTTTGTCTACTAAAGGCTAAACGTTGATATCGTTGCTGTCGATATTGTAACTAACGGGCGATGATTACCAACCCAATACCGCTTGTTGCGCCGCAATCAATTCTTTGATACCGGCTTCTGCCATGATTAACATTTCATCAGCTTGGGCACGGGTAAACGGTTTTTCTTCGGCAGTGCCTTGGATTTCGATAAACTCACCTTTTTGGGTCATGACCACGTTTAAGTCCGTGTCACAGCTTGAATCTTCTTCATAACACAAATCCAGTAGTACTTCGCCATTTTTGATGCCCACTGATACAGCGGCAACCAAACCGACCAATGGATCAGCTTTTAATTTTTTAATCTGTTGAAGTTTTTCGAGTGCATCAACCAAGGCCACAGCCGCACCGGTGATACTAGCGGTACGCGTGCCACCGTCAGCTTGCAGTACATCACAGTCAATATGGATGGTTACTTCGCCAAGCTTTTCTAAATCGACCATCGCGCGTAAGCTGCGACCGATAAGACGTTGGATTTCTTGGGTACGGCCTGACTGTTTGCCTTTGGCGGCTTCACGTTGGGTACGCTCATGGGTCGCGCGTGGTAGCATACCGTATTCGGCTGTAATCCAACCTTTGCCAGAGCCTTTTAACCAACGGGGTACTTGGGTTTCGATACTCGCGGTACATAAGACCTTGGTATCACCGTAACTGACCAACACAGAACCTTCTGCGTGCTTGGTGTAGTGGCGTTCAAAGCTAATAGGACGCAGTTGGTTGTTTTCTCGATTATCAATACGCATAACGATCTCTGGCTGTCAGTCGATAAAAAATAGGATTAAATTGCCAGTTATGCTACCTTCATAGGCCGGTTTTAGCAAGCAAAAACTCTCTGATGGCTTGGGTAGTGAGCCGTACTGCCCTTACGTATCACGCTCTTTTATCTCACTATTTCAGGCATTTTTACTATTCTAGGCCCTCGCGCTTTCGCAGCTCTTTACGTAATACCTTACCCAAGCTAGATTTTGGTAAGCTATCGACAAACGCCACATGGCGTGGGCGTTTATACCCGGTTAGGTGCGCTTTGCCAAAGGCTATCAGCTCTTTTTCCGTTAATTCTGGGGTTTTGGCGACCACGAATATCTTGGGTTCTTCACCGCGGGTTGGACTTGGAATGCCAATCGCTACACATTCTAGCACGTTGGGGTGCTTGAGCATGACGCTCTCAATCTCAGCCGGATAAACGTTAAACCCAGATACCACCATCAAGTCTTTTTTTCGATCGACGATTTTGATAAAACCACGCTCATCCATGATACCGATATCACCGGTGAGAAAATAGCCATTGTCGGTAAATACCTGCTCGGTCGCCTCGGGCATATTTTGGTAGCCATGCATGACTTGTGGGCCTTTAATCGCAATTTCGCCACGCTCACCAATGGGAACCGATTGGTGGTTTTTATCAAGTAGCACAATATCCGTCATCGGTGCCGGAATACCCACTTTATTGGTAAATTCAGCAATCGTTAGTGGATTAAATGCCACAACGGGCGCGGTCTCAGATAGACCATAGCCTTCGACAATGGGCAGTCCAGTCAATTCATGCCAACGCTTGGCGACACTTGGCAAAATCGACATCCCACCACCGATGGTGGCTTTTAGTCGCGAAAAATCCAACTGCCGAAATTCAGGCTGTTGTAATAAACCACTAAATAGCGGTGTCACGCCCAAAATAAAACTCGGTGGATACTCGCGCATTTGTTGAATCATCTGGCGCATATTGCGCGGATTGGCAATCAATAGACCCGTAAACCCGCGATACAATAGCAAAATACAGCAAATGGTAAACGAAAACACATGATACATGGGCAAGGCAGCCAACACGATATCGGTTTGCCCATCCTCGTCATAGGCACTTTTTAGTAGGTTATCGATTTGCAGTAAATTGGCATAGATATTACCGTGGCTTAGCACCGCCCCTTTGGCAGAGCCTGTCGTACCGCCCGTATACTGTACTAACACAACATCATTAAGACACAAAGCCGGACGTTGATACTGGTAGGTAGGATGTGGACGCAACCAATCACTCAAGTAGTAAAATGCAACGGTTGGCACCGCAGTTTTTGTCTTACCTGCTGAAGATGTTGGTGTGGCTTGTGAAGCTTGTACGGTTGAAGTCAGTGGTGATTGGTCAAGTCGCTGTTTGCGTAAGTTCTTGGGTAACTTGCTTCTCGTAACCGAGTCGATTAATACCCCTAATAGCTTGTTATACATATCGCCTAAACGACACATAACGACCAATTCTAATTGCTCAAAAACCGCCTGATTCAGCTCAGCAAAGTTACGACTAAACTTATCGAGCATGAATAAGACTTTGACACCCGAGTCAACCAATTGTTCGCTCAACTCACGTGGGGTATAGCTAGGGTTAAAGCTCACCAACACCAACCCTGCGCGAATCACCGCGGCGGTAACCACCGGATATTGCAACATATTGGGCAGCATCACACCAACGGCATCACCTTTTTGCAATCCCAATGCTTGTAGATGCGTGGCAATGTGTAGGCTTGCCTTATCCAAGGCTGCATAGCTTAGTTGTTGTGTACCTGAGATATAAGCGGTTTTATCCGCATATTGGCGAAAGCTAGTTTCTAGCATATCGAGTAACGAGCTATGCGCGGATGGTAACTGAATATCTGGATTGATGTTATAGCGCTCGTAGCTGATATACCAAGGGCGATTGGGGTCATAATTGGCAAGCGTAGCGGCTGACAAGCTTCTATCCATGCAACGGGTTTCCTATCGGGATACTGCGGCTCACTGTAGCAAATTTTGGTTAATAAAAAAAGGTGGCTAGATGGCCACCTTTTTTACGTTGCTTAGTTTATGCTGCGTTATTTTTACTTAGTCGTAATCGATATTCAGCTAAGTCCTATGAGCTGATTAATTACTGGCTTGTTCTTGCTCTTCAAGTTTACGAATTTCTTTACGTAAGATTTTACCGACATTCGACTTGGGTAATTCCTCAACAAACTTAATATGTCTTGGACGCTTATAGCCCGTCAGTTCTTTACGCGCATAGTCCAGTAGCTCTTTTTCAGAGAGGGTCGAATCTTTACGCACCACATACGCCTTAGGCACTTCGCCACTTCTGTCATCAGGAATACCAATGACACCGACTTCAAGGACTTTTGGATGCGCGGCCAACACTTCTTCAATCTCATTTGGATACACGTTAAAGCCAGATACCAAAATCATGTCTTTTTTGCGATCCACGATTTTGAAGAAACCGTTCTCGTCCATAATCGCAATATCACCGGATTTAAAGTAACCATCAGCGGTCATCGTTTCAGTCGTCGCCTCAGGGCGCAACCAGTAACCTTTCATGACCTGTGGGCCTTTAATCGCGATTTCGCCACGCTCGCCTTGCGCCACTTCATTGCCGTTATCATCGACTAACTTAATATCCGTCAGCGGCATTGGGATACCAATCTTGCCACTAAACTCAGCAGCGGGTGGATTTAACGTGGCAACCGGTGAGGTTTCAGACAGGCCATAACCCTCAACAATCGTGGTATTGGTGATACGCTCCCATTCGGATGCCGTTGATGGCAACACGGACATCCCGCCACCCAATGACAAACGTAACTTGCTGTGATCCAACGCCCTAAAACCTGGGTCATGCGCTAAGCCATTAAACAACGTATTGACCGCAGGGAAAAATATCGGCTGGTATTTACCCAATTCTTTAACAAATGTCTTAAAGTCACGCGGATTCGGAATCAATAGGCCAATAAAGCCCATGTTCATACCCAATAACGCACACGCGGTGAACGAGAAGATATGATACAGCGGCAACGCCACGACCAAGTATTCACCGCGCGCTTCTTCGGGCTTAAACATCGTCCGGATATATTCAAGACACTGGTATAAGTTGGCGACCAAGTTTTTATGGGTAAGCATCGCCCCTTTGGCCACACCGGTCGTACCCCCAGTATATTGAAGGACTGCGATGTCATCAGCCGTTATATCGGTTGGACGTTGGTATTGGCTCGCTGAGCTTTTTTGTAAGACTTGTTTGAACGTCACATGGCCTGCGATATGCCAAGCAGGAATCATCTTCTTAACATATTTGACGACGCTATTGACGATAAAGCCTTTGACCGACCCCATCAAATCACCCATTGAGCACACAATCACATGCTCAACAAGCGGTTTACCAATGTCTTGATAGGTTTTGGCGAAGTTTTCGATGATAAATAAGGCTTTGGCTTGTGAGTCTTGTAACTGGTGCTCAAGCTCATGGCTAGTATATAGTGGGTTGACGTTGACCAAGGTCAAGCCTGCACGCAAAATACCAATCATACACACGGGATACTGCAAGATATTTGGCATCATTACCGCGACGTTGTCGCCTTTTCTTAACCCCAAGCCTTGTAGATAAGCAGCCACTTGACGACTATAGATGTCTAGCTCACGGAACGTCATCTTAGCGCCCATGCACACGAACGCATCTTCATTGCCGTATTTTTCGAAGTTTTTCTCGAAGATATTAATCAAGGTAACGTCGTCACCTGGCAACTCAATATTGTAGTTAAGGCCGTGTTTCTCATAAGTTTTTAGCCAGGGCTTCTCATGCGAGGCTGCAAGTTTAGGTGGCTGTTGACCTTGATTGGTGGCATCCATTGCGGCAGCATTCGTCTCAGACATAATGACGGTATCCCTTTAATATAGTAATAAAATATTGGTGCTAAACTTGTCATAAAAATAACGCATCACCCATCTCATAAACTCCCCCACCTTAGCGGTAATTGAGTCTATTATGGACAGGTAAAAAAATTGTTATCAAATTTGCTATTAACATACTAAAAATCTGTCTAAGTAACAAGGACATTTTCTTGACCCATAATTCCGCAGAAATTGTTTTGCCATAAAAACTTGGCCGAATCGAACCAAAAAATGCACGACAGTCATTGACGTTAACAACAACAATGACCGCCTTTTTACTTGTTTTTCTGTTAGTATTGTCTATTATAACCGCTATTTTAACTTAATGACGAAAAACGATACCTATGTCTGATACCATTGCCGACAATCCTACCCGCTCAGTCGCTGAATTTACCGAACAAGCCTATCTCAACTATGCCATGTACGTCATCATGGATCGCGCGCTGCCGCATGTGGCCGATGGCTTAAAGCCTGTCCAACGCCGCATCGTGTATGCGATGAGCGAGTTAGGCCTTAAGAACACCGCCAAGCCCAAAAAATCCGCACGTACCATCGGTGACGTGATTGGTAAATACCACCCACATGGCGATAGCGCGTGTTATGAAGCCATGGTGCTGATGTCACAGCCGTTTAGTTACCGCTATCCACTGATTACTGGCCAAGGCAACTTTGGCTCGCCGGATGACCCAAAATCATTTGCCGCCATGCGTTATACCGAAGCCAAGCTATCAGCCTTTGCCAATACTTTGCTCAATGAGCTTGGACAAGGCACCGTTGACTGGCAAGATAACTTTGATGGTACGCTACAAGAACCGGTTACCTTGCCCGCCCGCCTGCCCAATATCCTATTAAATGGCACGACCGGTATCGCAGTCGGTATGGCGACCGATATCCCACCGCATAACTTGACGGAACTAGTCAAGGGCTGTATTGCCCTACTCAAAAATCCGGAGTTATCCGACAAACAACTGGCCAAATATATCCCAGCACCGGACTTGCCAACCAAAGCCGAAATTATCACCTCACCCGATGATTTGCTCGCCATGTATACCAGTGGTCGCGGTAGCTACAAAATGCGCGCGACTTACCGCATTGATGATAAGGAAAAAAACCTTGTCATCATTGATGCGTTACCGTATCAAGTGTCGGGCAATAAGGTCATCGAGCAAATCGCCAAGCTGATTACTGATAAAAAACTGCCGTGGGTCACAGATATCCATGACGAATCAGACCACCAAAACCCAACGCGCATCGTGCTAGAGTTACGCTCAAACCGTGTTGACCTTGACATGGTAATGAGCCATTTATTTGCCAGTACTGACCTAGAAACCAACTATCGCGTCAATCTCAATATGATTGGCATCAATGGCAAACCGCAAGTCAAATCGCTCAAAATCATCCTAACCGAGTGGCTGCGCATTCGCCGTGACACAGTGACGCGTCGTCTACAGTTCCGCCTAAACAAAATCGAACAACGCCTACATATCTTGGCGGGCTTGTTGATTGCGTATCTCAATATTGATGAAGTCATCCGCATCATCCGCGAAGAAGACGACCCAAAACTTGAGTTGATGACGCGTTATGACTTGTCTGAGATTCAGGCCAATGCGATTTTGGATATTCGCTTACGCCAATTGGCACGCCTTGAAGAAATCGAACTTAAGCGCGAACAAAGCGAGCTAGAAGCCGAAAAAGCCCAAATCGAAGAATACCTCAACAACCCTGAAAGTTTAACCGGATTAATCATTGCCGAACTCACCGCTGATATGAAAGAACACGGTGATAAGCGCTTATCGCCGATTGTCGAGCGTGGCGAAGCGGTTGCCTTAAAAGAAACCGACCTTGCCCCATCTGAGCCTGTGACCGTGATTGTGTCAAAAGCCGGTTGGATTCGTGCCGCCAAAGGCCATGATGTCGATGCCGCCAATATGAACTACCGCTCTGGCGATAGTTACTTGACTGCCGCACAAGGCAAATCCAACGAAAAAGTCTATTTACTGGATAACACCGGACGTAGCTATCGCTTGGATGCGCATACCTTGCCATCGGCACGCGGGCAAGGCGAACCACTCACCAGCCTATTAAAGCCTGCAGGTGGCGCAAGCTTTGTGCAAGTATTGATGGGACAAGACAATGACAAACTAGTCATGGCAAGCTCGCAAGGCTATGGCTTTATCAATACCATGGATGCGCTTGATACCAACCAAAAAGCTGGTAAAGCCGTGATTAACTTTGATGATAAAGCAACGTTAATGACCCTACCCATCAGCGACAATGACACCTTAATTGGTGTGGTCAGTTCGGCCGGTTATCTGTTGGTGTATCCGTTGACCGAGTTACCAGAGATGAAACGCGGTAAAGGTAATAAGCTGATTGACCTAAAAGACGGTGAAACGGTGATAAATATGGTGACCTTTGCCGAGGGTGATAGTCTGTCTATCACTGCGGGAAAACGTACCTTGACGCTAAAACCGGCAGATATTGCCAACTTTAAAGGCACACGCGGCCGCCGTGGTAGCGTACTGCCCAAAGGCTTTCAAAAGGTCAGTATTATTGAGAAAGTATTTTGAATTGATTTCATCTACTCTTTAAATATAAAATAATTTTTAGAAATTAAACTGTTATAGGTTAAATTATGGAAAACAAAATTTATATCTTCATTAGCTATTCTCATGATGATGAAGCTTTTAAAGATGATTTGATAAAATATCTCAAGCCAGTTTTAAAAAGTTTCCAAAATGTAATCATTTGGCATGACAGAGAAATGTTGACTGGAAGTAGGTTGAACGAGGAAATTAGAGATAAACTCAACGAAAATACTTTAATGCTCTGTTTGATAAGTCCAGATTATCTGAGTTCAGATTACTGTATGGATACAGAATTAAAGTCTGCTTTGGACAATAAGACCATCGCTAAAAATAATATTTTTCCAATTATTTTA
>CALJUC010000028.1 GCA_937975585.1 uncultured Moraxella sp.
CGATACCTGTACCATCTGCCGTCAATGAGTAGGATAGCTCTGCGTATTGACCTGGTAATAATGTGATTTGACCACCAGAAGTAATAGTGCTGGTAGAGGCAGTCGAGCCATCTGCATTTTTGATGGTAACAGTAATTGATGTAGTAGTTTCATTGGTGAAACCAAATGAATCAGTGGCATTTGGGATGATATTGCCATCGTTGTCTGTTAGGTTGATGGTATAAGTATCTTTAACGTTACCGGTGTTGGTTAAGGTATTGTTAAATGTCACTGAACCTGCAGGTGCAGTAAGTGCCACCTTGTCGTTCATATCATCAGTGGCTGATGAACCTTGAGTAGCGACCAAGCTGAAGCTACCAGTTTCATTGATATTTACGATAACCGCATTTGACGTAACGGTTGGCTGTGCAACACCATCCACACTATACGAGGCAGTCGCCGTATTGGTAATTTGAACGCCTGTAGTAGCCGTTGCACCACCAGAAGTTGTACTTGCTGATACACCAGTTGCAATACCGATACCCAGTGCTAGTGCCACACCAGCAGATAGTACACTCGGGTTAAAATCAAATTTTTTCATTCATTGCTCCGAAAAAACAAAAAATAGGGATAAGAAATGAACGCCTCACCTAGGTAAAACGTTCGGTGTAACAGCAAAAAAATAAGGGTATTCATAGCGTATTAGCTACTGGCCAACCAAACGCGCAAAGCTGTTATAGCATTCCATTAGCATTTGTCTCTTCATATTAATTAACATTAGTATATCGTAAAAAAATACTGAAACTAATAAAATTAACATGAAAAACCATTTCATGTAAATAATTGTAATCTAATAAATAGTGACTAACAACAGGCCTTCAAGACGCTATAGTTCAAATTATCAGAACAGTAACAAAAGAAAATTCAGTTAAAACAATTAATTAAAATCAATACAAATAAATCTTTACTTTTAAATAACTAATTAATTAGACAAGCGGCCACATATTAATGATAAATGGGCATAATAAGTATTATGATTAACATTATTTAATATTTTTTAACAAAAAGATAAGTAAAATTGATTATTATTTAACAATTGTCCAATTTTAGATAGAAGGTGTTATATATCCGATGAATGGGTGAAAAGCAGATTTTTATTAGAATTGTTAGTAATTTTTAATTAATAGGATAAGTAAAATTATTATTATCTAGGATTTATCGAGTAATTAAGCTTAAATGACAGATAAGTGGTCAATCGTATTAGGGTTTTTTGATAGCTTTTTAGAAAATTGCGTATTAAAGCGTTAGGTCAGGGCTAAAGATACATAGGCAAATGTGTTGTCTAAGGCGATAGAACTATACACCAATATTAAATTAAAGGCATTTTGGACGTATGCTGCAAGCATAAAAGTAGGGAGTGCCGATAAGGTCCAAATTAAGAGCTGATAGGAATAATCTGTACTTATATAGAAATGTCTAGCTGAATTCGCTTAGTACCTTATTTTTAATTTTTTTTATAAATAAATGTTTAATATATTGGCAAAAACCCATCTAAGAGTTTAGTTGTTTTTATAATAATTATATTATTATCAATATGTTGAATAAATTGTTTCTGATTGGTTATTAAATAACCACAAAATTTAAACCAATTCGTCAGATATCTTTTCTTGCAACTTCGTAAAATATCTCAATGTAATAGGGTAGGAAATACGATGACGAAGTCTTTGGATTCATGAGAACTAGTCAGTAAAATTTTATGCTAGGTACCATTTCCAATAGCTTAGAATTTCCAGTATGATAAATATATGGCTGTTCATATAAAATCTTTGCAAGACAATCTTTGCAAGATAACCACAGAGGGGTTCAGATGATCCACAAGTTATACAATCCAAAGTTCGTAAAAACGCTAGCCTTTTCTGGCTTATTAGGCTTAGGTTTATCGAACGTTGCCAATGCAGCAGATGCTTTGACAGTTAATTTACAGGCTAAGCAAGTGGTGACTGAGAATGGCAAACAGACGCTAAAAACAGTGACACGTGCCCAGAAAGGCGATGTTATCCAATATCAAGCGACTTATCGCAACAATATTCAAAAGCCAATGACAGATATTGCTGTGACGATTCCTGTGCCAAATAGCATGGTGTATTTGAATTCAGGTACAGCGACACCTGTACAAGCAAGTCTTGATGGTAAAAAATTTGAGAATCTGCCAATCATGCGTAAAGTGAATGGCAAAATGGTCGAAGTACCAGCGACACAATACCGCGCAGTGCGTTGGGTCATTAAGAATCTACCCGCTCAGCAAAGCGCCACGGTTAGCTTTAATGCCAAAGTGCAATAATAGGTTTTGTGGATTTTGAACTTTACTTAGAGCTGATGTTATAGCTGTAAAACTTAAGTGTCAGTTTTATGAGCTTATAATGCGGTTTTAGTAATAAAAAGCCCTTTAGCAATAAAGGGCTTTTTTATTCTCTAGCGGTTTTATAGAACTTGAAAAACGTTTCTTTAGCTGTAAAAAAAGCAAGGTAAACTTGCTCTTTTTATGCGATTCAAGCAGATTTAAAGTGGGTTATATGGCAAGCTACTATCGTATTTGGTATTAAAATACAAAGAGCGGTTTGCACCTTTTGCCAAGGCTTGTTTATCACTGACTACAATGCCATTTTGTCCAAAAGCAGTGACTGCACCTGTTACACCACTTGCCAAATCAACCTTGAAGTTGGAAGTGGTGGTATCGGCAGGGGCAACTAAAGCTGAACTAACGGTAGAGCCATTCATGCCTTTTTTAGGTAATTGGTCAGATATTTTTACATCTGTTAAGCCATTCGTTAAGTTGGAGCGATTGTAAGCGGTGATTTTGTATGCCACACATTTACGTGCGTCGATATTACTTAGCGTTGTAGTACCATAAGACAATGTTAATAAATTAGCAGCTGTGATATTACAATCATTGGTAGCTTGCTCTTTGACTAATACCAATCCCGCATTATTTTGTGATACTTCGCCAAAATTGATGTTTTGATAATCATAAGTTGTGCTTGCAAAAGTAATATTTGCTTGATTATTAGTCGTATCTACTGGGTAGCTAGTAAGGTTACCATTAGGCTCACGTTGAATTAAGCAAACATTGGTCGCACCAGCCATCTCGGTGGGGGTAGCGGTGATGCTATATTTACCGATATCCGCGCCTGAAGTAGTGACATTGGCGGTTTTAATAACGGTTGGTGTGGCTGTATTACAGTTTTTGGCAAGGTTAATGGTTAGTCCTGTTTGAGAAATTCCTGTTTCACCTGCGGTTGGATCATACACACCATTAAAGTATTGAGTATT
>CALJUC010000029.1 GCA_937975585.1 uncultured Moraxella sp.
TGAAATATTTTAAAGATGCATAAAAAAGAGAACCTTTTGGGTTCTCTTTTTTTTTACTAATATTTCACGCGTGATATTAATTACTTATCACTGTGCGCGCGTAATGAAGAAACACATAGGTTAAGAACAGCTGATGAAGTAGCTAATGCTTTGCTATTCACTTGTTGTTCGAATGAAGCAAGTGCGCGGACATCTTTGGTAACAGCTTGAATGACACGAGTAACGCTCTTTTTAAGTTCGCTATTCTCATCATCTTCTTTCTCAACATTTTTAACCGCTTTGTCACCTGCAGATTGGATGTCTTTAAGCATCTTTTCACGTTTGTCCCATACTTTTTCGTATAGACGTACGTTGTCAGCGATGTCAATAACTTTGTTACAGATGCTGCTGATTTGTGAAGTGCCTAGAGTTTCGAATGAGCCGGTAGAATCAACTTCTTTCACTTTATCGCTAGCGCGAGTGAAGCCCATTTTAATACCAATATCTTCGCCTTCAACGTTGGCTACAACCAATGCGATTTGACCGCCAAGTAATTCACCACTAGAAGATGAGTTTTGAACGCCAGTGGCATTGCTGTAGAAACGTTTGACTTGATGTGGTTCAGCTTTCTTAGATGTTGCTTTGATTTTTTGTGCTTCATCTTCGAACATAGCTGTCGCTTGACGTAACTGATAGCGAACTTTTTCAGCGTCCATTGATGATAGGTCATCAATAACGGTGATAGTAGCTTCAGAAGCTTTATCGAAACCACCTTTTGCAAGACCACCAGTAGCTTCTTGGTAGTAAGTTAGCGTTTCATCGATTTGTGATGCGGTTGGTACTTTACCAGAGATATGAAGTTGTTTCAATAGACCCACTTCAATTTTCTTCTCACTGATACCGCGAGTTTCTTGATCAGCTTTTTTCTTGATGGCTTCAGCACGTTTTTTCAAGCGGACTGCACCTGAGAATAACTTCATGTAGAAGTTTTTCAATGCTTTCCACATTTTGAACATTAGCTCTTTGATTTTGCGCCAGATTTCGGCAAGCATGTCTTTAATGCCTTCCATTGATACTGTGGTAGCGCGTTGGCGGTTGTTACCAAATGATTCAACTGAGATGTTCAAGTCTTCAAGACCAATGCCAAACTTACGAGTAACGCCTGCAACACCAATTGCCATCATGCCAGCAGTTTCACGGCTCATGCCACCATTGCGGTTGTAATGTTCAAGCGCAACATAGTAGTTTTCAAGGGTTTCTTGCGCTTCTTCAAGTTCTTCAACTTGGTCGTTGGTTTGTTCTACTTCACCTTCAGCTTCAGCAGTTTCAACTTGGTCAGTTTCTACTGTGTTTTCACCATCAATGGTTGTGCCAGCAAGAGGAGTACCTTCTTCGTCAGTTTCAACGTTAATAGTGATGTCAGCTGCCGGTGCGTCATTTTCAAGACCCAACGAAAAGCCTAATTTTTTTGCTAGTTTACTCATAGAGTGTTTTTCCTTAATTGTTAATTCAAACGTTTGAATTGTTTAGTGGTTGTAAATGGATTAGTAGTTAGGCTCGCTAAAGCTTTTACCAAATAGTATCCACAGCGTGTATAACATATCAATAATACCATTTTCGTGACCACACCACATAGATATATACTCATTACCACTAGGTAATGATGACCGGCGTTGTGGCGACGTACCCTTAACCTTGTTTAATACGGGTAGTTTATCATGCATTGTCCAGAAACGCTGACGAGATGCACTCCCCATAATAAAGGGCGGATATTCAGTCACAAGACTAAGCCAGGTGTGGATTGGAAAGCGACGGTTACCAGTTAGGATGTAATTGGTAGTGTCTTCTAGGAAATCAAGATTAGTACCATTCATAAAATTATTGGCAATATACTGCAATTCCATAAAATGACCGAAATCGCCAAACAATCTGATGGCTTGTTCCACAACCTCTAGTTTATCGTCAATGTTAATGCGCCCACGCTGAGCTTGGGTTAGACGATTAAACAGGGTGGATACCCGTAGGTCGGTTTGCACTAAGGTGATATCCTTAGTACGTGGCAGCTGGATATTTCGCATATCTGTATACCGACCATCTACGGGTAAAATGGTGCCTGATGAGTATAGACTATACTGCATAATCCTCTCTCAACTTTTCAACCTTCATCGTAAGTTTACGAAGACGGTCATGGTTATATTCAATTTGCTGTTCAAGCTTAGGGTCTTCTTCCCCATTCTTTAACTTCTCTAACTGGTAGATTCGTAGTTGAACAACACGCGTTTCTTCTTCCGCTTCTTTGTAGCGAGAAGCTTGCCAATCGGCGATTGCCATACGCACATGATAAATCGGATTAAACACCGGTGGAATGAATCGCATTTCTAATGGGTCAGCTACGTGTGTACCCACCATTGCAACGGTTGCATCGGTAGTGTCACTGGTTACCAACACTTCAGGAATTTCATCAAATAAGCGTGAGTATTCCGTTGGTTTACGATGTACCAAGTTAAGCGATTTAGCAAATGGTTCAATGCCTTGCTGCAAATAGTTTAATTCAGCTTTAGAGATGTCTTTAAACTCATCTTGTTTACGCAGGGCATTGGTTTCCATAATAAGCACGTTGTTAAGAAAACGACGCGCGTAGCGCACGATAAAGCCTATAATTTCAACGAACTGCAACACGTTTAGGTTTCGCAGGTTTAATGCTTGCGTGGTAATGTTGTCATTGAACCCAGTGACCGCATAGTTACGCAATACACCAAGCACTGACTCACAACCTAATAGTGACTCATAGATGGCGTTAATGAAGTTATCTTTGTATTTAAACTTCATAAACTTAGTGAGTTTGGTTTCAAAAGTTTTTACGCTGATTGCTTGGAAGGCATGGGTTTTGAATTTATCTTTTGCGGTTTTGTAAATTGGCAGTACATTGGATTTAAGCTCTTCG
>CALJUC010000030.1 GCA_937975585.1 uncultured Moraxella sp.
ATAGGGTTAAAATAGGGCTCTTTTGGGCTTATTCAAATTAGGGACACGCCCTAATCTATTAAAATTATTTTTGAATTATAAATTTTTGATTTAAGAAATTTCTCATCAAATATCGGTTCTTAGCGGATGTAGATATTTCGTCCAACGCATTGGGTCAAGAAACAGTCATAACACTATTTAAGGAAGTGGCATTATCAATGTGAATGATTGGGCGTAATCAATTGGTGTGTTATAGGGTGGTATGCTTATCATTGGCAAAAACAAAAACGCCATATCGACTGATATGGCGTTCCTGCGTACCTTCCTAGTACAGATAACGTCTTAATCCTTAAGACGTTTACGACGGTTTAATGCATCCATTGCATTTAGGGGTGAATGACTGGCTCATCCTAAGCCTTATTCACATAACGTTTATCCCATCATCTATCCTTGATAACGCGATAAACCATTCCATTAGCGGCATTTTATCCCTATCTCAATCCTTGAGAAGCCTGTTTAAGGGCTGTCCATGTGCCGTTGAATATATTATTACAAAAACTCACAGGAAGTAACAGTCGCTAAAACGTCTTATCGTGTAAGCCAAAGCTTACAAATTGATTAAAGCTAAATAATAATTGTCCCAAATAACTCCTAGCTATCCTGCAATATGCCATCCAACTGCTGCAATGCTTCAAGTGCACCCATATTTACCCCATAGTAATGGTTGTCTTTACCTGTATTAGGTGCTTGAGACTCATTTGGGTTGATTCTTAGTAGCTTGGTATGTTTACCGCGCGTCCGCACGAGTCTTTCACCGAGATGCCGCACACTCGGAATCGCCATGCCCGCGCCCATCTCAATAATCGCTAGACGATTCACTTTGCTAAGCCAAGCCATCGATGATATCGCCCCCAATGTAGTTGACTGATTTGAAAAATCCCGCTGGCATCGGCAACTCGACCGCTTCTTTATTGACAATATACACATCCGTAGAAGGACGAATATAAGGAAACACAGAAGTAACCGTCAACGAGGTACCGGCTATCACAATGGTATCGAACTCACTCAAGTGCTGGCTTAAATACGCCGGTTCATCAATCAGCATCTCACCAAATAATACGACATTGGCGACATTAATATTGGGCTTATTATGACTAAAATCCCCATGAATATGATAAATCCGATGTTCGTCTAACCCTGCTCGCTCAAGGTAGTTATCCACGTTTTGGGTAACGACAAAACCATCATAGGCTTCCACCATTTCTTTAATCAGCGTATGCGCGCGATTGGGTGCTTTTGAATCAATCAATGCTTGCCAGTCTGCAAAGTGCGCTTGCAGTTTGGCCAATCGCACTGGGTCATATAGGCTATCGACGTGCATGATTGCCATCAGCGCCTCATCGTTGTATAGCGAATTTTCGTCTTGGCGGTAGGTGGGAATACCAGATGGTGCGGACAAACCTGCCCCGGTAACAAATAACGGTTTCATGGGTCACTCCTGACGTTTTGATACCACCATGGTACTATCTTCGTTACAAAATTCACAAATCCAAATCACGGATAATAAAAAAGGTGTATCGATTGTCACGCTTAATGCGCGATTCGACACACCTTCGTTGCATTCACGAATGATGGGTACTGTTAACGAACGGGAATCACGTTCCACTCGCCCATTTTACCATCACCGTGACGATCACCGACCGCGGTATCATTGGCATAAAAATACAGTGGCTTACCATTCATTGCCCATTGGTAGCGACCATCATCACGTTTGATAGTTGAGTAAGTGCTACCGGTTGGGTCTACTGGCCCTGGTGCCAAAAATGCTGGCCAAGCCGCTAGACACAGTGCGTTACAGTTTGATTTATTGGTGGTATCTTTGTCATAGGTATATAGTGTCATTTTCTTATTCGCATCTACCAAGATGCCGTTAAGACCGCTGACGGGTGCGCGGTTATTGGTGGTGGTATGTACATCATGGGTGCCTGTCTTATCGCGACCAAACACTTCACTCATGGTGGTACAACCTGATAACGCTGTGACGGTAATTAAGCAACCGCTGAGTAGAATTTTTTTCATTATTATTTCCTATTTAATTATTTGAATGATCCATATGTAACGATTAGCAGGTAAGACTAGCGACTCAAGCAATACTGACAACGTTAGTGCGCTGCTAATCGGCTCTTTAATAAAGTAAATAAAGCAAAGCAATGTTGACTGCTTTACTTGGTACAAAATAGCACGCTCCATGATAATCGGCAAAGCAAACTACACTGTGATATCAATTATTTACCCAAGTTTACATCGTATAATTTAGTAAAAATTCACAGCAAATTTTATACTACTAACCCCTCTAACGATGTCATCTATCACGTTAAACCCACGGTGATGACCAACCACAGCTTGGCTTGGCAGCTAGCATCATGCATCATAAGAGACTTATTGGGACGCTATATGAATCTTGTCTGGTAAGATACTTACCGTGTACCGTACATGTGATAACTATGTGGCCAAATCATGCTAATATGAAGCAATATTATTAGACTTTGGATAACGTACGCTATGACGATTTGGACTATCTTGGTTGGTTTGCTACTCGTGGTGTCTTCTTTGGCTTCGCTGTGGTATTTTGTGAAGACCTTAATTATCATGGGCAAAGACAGTGCGCTGATTGCGATACTTGCGATGCTGTTTTCACCCATCGTGCATATCGTATGGTATTTAGCCAAACGTGACCAGCTACAACCGATGGAACGACGCCATTTCAAACGCTTTTTTATCAGCTTTGTCGTGATGTTTATTGCCAGTGTCGCATTTTCTTACTTGTATTTTACGATGAATACGACCACCACCGTATCGACCCTGACCACGGTTTAACCGACTTAACGTGACAAAAATAAAAACCCCAATACGTTTATTGGGGTTCTTACTATTGGATAGACGCAATACAAATCTAGGCGACGACTACCGGCTCTGCCAAGTGTAGGCTTTCCACGCTATTCGGGTCTTGCCATACTTGGTGCGTCACCACAATCAATAAACCGTCGCGTTGGCGCTCGACCAAATGCTGCCACAGACGCTCACGATTGGTGGCATCCAATCCCGCAAATGGCTCATCAAGCATCAGCACGGTTTTTGGGGTCAATAGCAAACGTGCTAAGGCAATACGGCGCGCCTGCCCGCCCGACACCGCCATGCCATACTCACCCAAGGCAGTATTTAAGCCTTCTGGTTGATTTGCTGCCCAGTCTTTTAGCGCAACTTTATCAAGCACTTGCCATAATTCGTCATCGCTAGCATTCGTTTTACCCAAGCGTAAGTTTTGTGCCAAGGTTTGGTCAAAGATATCAATCTGCTGACCCAAATAACCAAATTGGTTTGTACCATTCACTTGCCAGTCGATGGCTTGCCAATCCACCCCATTTAGGCGAATGCTACCCGATGACGGCATTACTTCATTGGCCAAGACTTGGAGCAAGGTCGATTTACCCGCGCCTGAAGCCCCAGTAATCAATAACGGTTTGCCTTGCACGACGGTCGTATTGATATCAGAAAAACCCACCACCGCACTTGGCATTTTGCCATTTAACTCACTTATCGCCATTTGTAGCGGCTGTCCGCTTTGACGTATTTGGTCAATATTGACCGTTGGTGTGTCAATTGGTTCGGCAATTAAGAGTTCATTAAGGCGATTTTTTGCCGCCAAGCTATTACCCAGTGCCAAGTAATTGGTGGCCAAGGGCACGACCACTTCAGTCAGACCCAACACACCCAGTACCGCAGCTAGGATAAGGGGGATATTAACGCTAGTCGAGGCACTTTGACCAACCCCATACAATACCGCAATAACCACGGCGACCAAGCCCCATTGCACAATCAGCATGGCCATACCACGAGTGCGTTGATTTTGGCGTTGGGTCTGTTCATACGCTTGGTCTTTGACAAAAAACTTAGCCAACTCGCCTTGCCAGCGTCGCCATAGCAACAGATGAGTAACCACCGACATCGGCTCTAATAAACTAACGCGGCGTTCTTCGGCAAGTTGGTGCTGATACTTGGCTTCTTTAATCCCGCGTAACGCGGCAATCCACGGCACGATTAGACTTGCCAACATTAGCAGCACCACCAAGCCATAGCGCCATGCCGGCACCAATGGTAACCACAACACGATAAACGCCGCAATCATCAGTACCGCAATCTTCGCTTGTACCCAAGGTGATACCACACGCAACACAAACTCATCGAGTACATCAATATCGTGGGTCAAGCGGTGCATCGCATGAGCCGAACGCACATCAGACGGCAACTGGCGCGGTAACAGCTTAGCAAACTGGTTAAAAAACCGCACCCGTAATTGTTGTAATAGCTTAAAAATCGCATGGTGGGATACCATCAGTTCACCATAGCGTCCGGCAGTGCGCAGCATGGCAAACACGCGAATAATCGCCGCAGGCACCATGTAGTTAAAGGTATGTGCGCCAAGCGCCAACAACCCTGCCAATGCCGCCGCTGACAAAAACCAACCCGATAGCATCAACAAGCCAATCGTGGCAATGACCGTCACCACACCAAGCAGCAAAGCTAACAGCCAACCATCCCATTGACCGGTGATTAACTGACGTAAGGCAAAGGTCTGTTTATTTTTCATTGGCATCCCCTACATTGGTGTCGGCCACGACTGGCATGTTAGCCGGTGCGTCACTCACACTAACTTGACCAAAACTTAATTGCTTATCGAGCCAAGGTAAGGCTTTGACATCATGGGTCACCCAAAACACGGTTTTGCCTTGGGTCACTTGTTCTAGCAGTGCATGAATATGCGCGGCGGTATCGCTGTCCAAATGCTCGGTCGGCTCATCAAGTAACCACAAGTTTGCATCTTGCAACAATAACTGTGCAATCGCAAGGCGACGTTGCTGTCCACCCGATAGCCCACTACCACGCTCACCCAACACGGTCTTGATGCCATTTGGCAAGCGTTCAATCAATGGCCATAACTGTACGGTATTTAACACTTGTTGCAACTCGGCATCCGTCGCATTGGCATTGGCCAAGCGCAAATTATCCGCAATCGACATCGGTAATAATGCAGTTTGTTGCGATAAATACGCGACTTGTTCACGCAGATGCACTTTATCAAGCTCAGCAAAATCCTGCCCGTTAAACCCAATATATCCATCAAAATCGCTAAAGCCCAACAGCACTTGTAGCAAGGTCGATTTACCGCTACCACTTTCCCCTACCAAGGCCACGCGTTCGCCAGCGCCAATATCCATACTAATCGGTGCCAAACGGCGGCGACCTTCTGCGGTGGTCACTGCTACTTGCTGTAAGCTGATACTTGGGGCTTGGCTTAAGGTTAGTTGGGTTTTGCCGCCTGCATTGGGATTCGGTACGGCCAAAATCGGCACCAAGCTTTTTGCCGCACCTTCGGCTTGGGCTTTGACGTGATAATCAGCGCCCAACTGGCGTAATGGCGCATAAAACTCAGGCGCAAGCATCAACAAAAACAACGCTTGCTGGTACGGCACTGCCACAGCATCTTTTTGCCACGGCAAAATGCCCATCAAGCCAAAGCCCAAATACACCGCAAGCAACGCAATCGATAGCGCCGCTAATAGCTCTAACGCAGCTGAGTTTAAAAACGCGACTTTTAGCACGTCCATGGTACGGCGGCGATACGCATCGGCCGAACGGTCAATATCCTCACTGGCAATCGACACCGCGCCTAAGCGCTGTAAGGTCGGCAGGCCACGTACCCAATCCAAAAACCGCCCACTTAACTGCGCCATGGCATGAAACTGTGCCGCACTTTTTTTGGCGGTGGCTTTACCAATCACAATCATAAAAATCGGTACCAGCGGCGCGGTAAGCAGCATAATCAATGCCGCCAATGGGCTTTGGGTCGCTGCCGCAATCAGTAGCAATAATGGCGTACTACCGACAATTTTCTTTTGCACACTAAAGCGGCTGATATAGCCCACCATCGCATCGGATTGGCTCAAAATCTGCGAGGTCAAACTACCATCACTACCAAACTGATGCCGTCCTGCACCGATATGTGCCAGTTTATCCAAAAGCTGTCCGCGCAGTGTGGCAGCCGCTGTTAGACCTGCATTCACCGCGATATTGTCTTTTACCATGCCAATCAGTGGCCGCAATAGCAGACATAGCGCAAGCCACGGCAATACTTGCATAAGTAGACCACTATCAAAGGCTTGATGGTTAAAATATGCCTGCAACCAGCCACCAAAGACTTTTGACAGTAGCCATGCTTGACCGATAAATAATATCGTCATCAGCACTGACAATCCCCAAGCGAGTTGGGTTTGGCGTTTGACTGGCTCGGCAACCGTATTTAATAGTTGTTTTTCGGGGTTTGATACGCGGGATTTGCGTTTGCGTGCTGGTTTTGGAGGCGTGTTGACGTTTGCGTCAGCCTGAACCGATTGGGTCGTTTTTTTTGCCATAGGGATACAGCTTAGACAATGTAATGGGCGTGATAGATAAGCATAATTGACGGGCTATTATACTATAGCTTCAAGATTGGGATTAGCAGTATTTTTGCAACTTTGCATAGAACAGAAAAACAAAAAAAACCTCCTATATAGGAGGTTTTTTGTTTATTGATAATGTTCATTATCTTTTTTTGCTCGGTTAAAATATCTTAAAACTAATTGAGCATTTTCAATATCAGTTTTCCCACCTTTTGAGTAAGGTAAAATGTGGTCAACTTCTGCATCTTCAATTGCTAGAACCCTTTGTCCAGAAATTGCACAAGTGGGATTTTCTCTAAATAATTTATCTTTTATTTCGTAAGAGAAATTACGTTGGCTATATGATTCTACATTACCAATAATTTCTTCGAGCTTTTCTAGCCATATTTTAAAACGCTTTTGTAATGTACTTTTATCAGAAGTGGTTAACAAAATTGAATTGATAAATTCTTGGTTATTTATCATTAAATCCAACATTGCCTCTCTTATAAAATCGGCATTTCGTAATACATCATTTTTAGAATAATTGACAAAACCACACATTTGAATGTCAAATAAAGACATATTAATACGTGAGGCGACCCATCCGCCTTTCTTACCATCTTCTGGAATTGTATAACGTCTAAATGCAGTATCGCCAAATACTAATTTTACCAAGTCAATACAATGATTAAATCTATCGCGATATTCTTTTTGTTTTTCATTAGACAAAAACTGATTATCTCTCAGTTCCTTGTTACAGAATTGTTTCATGCTTGGTTTATAGTTTAGATATGTTTTTTCACTTAACGCAAAGAATCGTAAAATCATGCCACGATAAATCATGCGATTTTTGAAATTTTCCTTTTTTATAATTTCATCAAAAGTTGCATTTTGCTCTAATTCCGCAAGCAATTTAATATAATTACCACG
>CALJUC010000031.1 GCA_937975585.1 uncultured Moraxella sp.
ATCGCCCTTTCACGGCGGTAACCGGGGTTCGAATCCCCGTGGGGACGCCACTTATTCCCAAAAAAACCACCGAATACGGTGGTTTTTTTTTGCCTGTTATTTTTGCTATCAGTTAGCATTCTGTGCATACACTTGTTAATATAATGCCGATTTGATACCAAACAAATTCGTATTCTTATCTAAACATACGCTTTTCTTAATCCTTTGAGTGGTCGCGGCATGGCAAATTTTAATACCCATATCAGTGTGGCTTTTGTGGCCAGTGGCGTTGGCGCGTTGGTACTGTATAAAGCTGGCATGCTGACCGGTACTGAGTTCTTTTTGTGTACCTTAACGGGCACGGTTGGCGGCTTATTGCCGGATATTGACTTAAACCATGCTGTCCCTGCGAAAGTGGGGTTTAATGTGGTGTCACTGTTGACCGCGTTTGCCACCGTTATTTATTGGTCAGGGTCGCTGTCATTGACGGAGTTGATTGCCACCTGGATACTCACCTATGTCATCATGCGCTATGGGGTGTTTAATATTTTTAGTAGCCTGACGGTACACCGCGGGATTGTACACTCCATTCCCTATATGCTGATATTGGCGTTGGGTGTGGTATATGCCAGTTTTTATATGTTGGGTCAGGGCGTGGTATTTAGCTGGTTTTTGGGATTGTTCTTGTTTTTTGGCACGTTGGTGCATTTGACTCTTGATGAGGTATATAGCGTCAATGTGTTCGGTCTAAGTGTCAAGAAATCCTTCGGTACCGCGTTTAAGTTCTTTGACCGTAAGCAAATTTGGTGGTATGTCGGCTTATATGCGCTACTTGTGGTGATGCTGATGTTTGCGCCCAACTTTAAGTTATTTTGGCAGACAATCACGGACCCGATTAGTTGGATGATTTTAAAGGGCAATCTATTACCAAAAGCCTTTAGCTAACTATGTCTTCCTTTAATTAAAGCTTGAGAATAATCATGACCACACTATGCCCTTGCGGCTCTACCATGAGCTATACCGATTGTTGTGAGCCATTTCATCTGTCGAATGCACGACCCGCCACCGCAGCGCAATTAATGCGCTCGCGCTATGCCGCGTTTGAGTTGCAACTAACCGATTATATCGTGGCGACCACCGTGCCATTTGAGCAAGCGTTATTGGACAAGCAAGCAATTAGTGATTGGGCGGCACAAACCCGGTGGGATGGCCTTGAGGTGATTAATCATCTACCCAAGCTTGGCAAGCGTCATGCCCAAGTCGAGTTTAAGGCATACTTCCTCCATGAAGGTCAGCGCCTCGCCCACCATGAGTTATCTGCTTTTGTTAGAATCGGCAAAGACAGTACAAGCCGTTGGTACTTCCTTGACCCGACTATTCCACTATCTATCAGCCAAAAACAGCCTTGCCCGTGTGGCAGTGGCGAAAAGTATAAACGCTGCTGTGGTCAATTTTTGACTTAATGTCTAGCCATTTTTGCAAAAAAACTTTTAACAACCTGTCTACAATTTTTTTGCTTGTTGCCAGTGCTTTTTTGCTAGACTTAATTCGTTTGTGCAATTATTTATCATTAAGGAGAGCAGCATGCCTGCATTAAGACAAGACGTTGACCCAGAAGGCTTACTCGAATATTCGGTGGTTTATACCGACCGCTCACTCAATCACATGTCGAAAAAATTCCAACAAGTGATGAATGACTTATCAACCAGCCTAAAAAATGTATACAACGCTGATGCGGTAGCCATCGTACCAGGCACCGGTTCATACGGTATGGAAGCGGTGGCGCGTCAGCTTGCGACCGACCAAAAAGTGCTAATTATCCGTAATGGCTTTTTTAGCTACCGCTGGACACAAATCATCGAAAAAGGACGTATCACCGATGACGTGACTGTATTGACCGCGCATATCGGTGATAGCAACCAACAACAACAATTTGAACCGATCGAAATCGAAACGGCCGTTGCCGAAATCAAAGCCAAAAAACCGGCCATTGTCTTTGCGCCACATGTAGAAACTGCCGCAGGCCTAATGCTGCCTGATGACTATATCAAACAACTTGCCGATGCTGTACATAGCGTGGGTGGTTTACTGGTCATCGACTGTATTGCCTCTGGCTGTGTGTGGCTCGATATGAAAGCACTCGGCATTGACGTATTGATTTCTGCGCCACAAAAAGGTTGGTCAAGTACCCCATGTGCCGGTCTTGTAATGATGAATCAAGCCGCGGTTACCAAAGTCGAAGCCACCGAATCAACCAGTTTTGGTCTTGACCTTAAACAATGGCTCACCATCATGCGTGCGTATGAAAATGGCGGACATGCGTATCATGCGACCATGCCAACCGACAGCCTGCTTCAATTCCGTGATACGGTTAAAGAAGCTGAAGCCATTGGTCTAGATACACTTAAAGACGCGCAGTTTGAACTGGGTAAAAAAATCCTCGCCGTACTCAATAAAAACAATATCATCAGCGTAGCCGCCGAAGGCTATCAAGCACCTGGTGTCGTGGTGGTTTATACCGACCGTGATGATATGCATAAAGGTGCAGCGTTTATGGCGCAAGGCTTACAAATCGCAGGCGGTGTACCGCTGAAAGTTGGTGAACCAGACAGCTTCAAAACCTTCCGTTTAGGTCTATTTGGCTTGGATAAACTAAACGATGTGGACGGTACAGTAAGCCGTTTTGAGCAAGCGTTAGCAAAAGTCTTAGCGACGGCCTAACCAATAATGATGCTTGATAAAAAGACTCTGTTCCGACAGAGTTTTTTTACGGCTGAATAATTGTTCAGCCTCCGCTAAGATACCGCGCGTATAATAATCCGTTATCCATAATAAAAAATATAGGCGTCATACCACCTTAGCAGAAAACAAAGCATGAAATATCACCCTTTGTCTGGATGCTAGTGCCAGCAATTGTATCAATGATTGGCGGTATTATTGCGTTATTATGGCATCCTAGCCATCCCGCTCGCCGTATGATTCAGCACTTTGCGGTTGGGGTGATTTTGGCTGCACTCGCCACCGAACTGTTGCCCGAAATTGCGCGTGAACACGCCCGCCCTTGGATTTTGGTGGTGTGGTTTGCGCTTGGTAGCTTGTTTATGTTTGGCATGAAACTGGTTACTGACCGCTTGGAAGAAAAAGACGCGGCTAAGGAAAAATTAACAGGCGTGGCAGGCTTGCCGATGGGTATCCTAATGGCAACGGTGATTGATATCGCGGTTGACGGTTTGATTATCGGTGCGGGTTTTGCCAGTGGTGGCGAAACGGGGATGATTTTAGCATTAGGCTTGTCGGTGGAGATGTTATTTTTGGGTTTGGCCTTAGTGACTGATACGCTAAAAGGCTGAAAAATCTTGGCCATGACGGCGTTTTTGGGGGTTGAGATTTTGGCATTTGCTTGGCTTGGCAATCTGTTATTAGCCGGTGTTTCAACCGATATCATTGCTACCGTTTTGGCGGCAAGTGCGGCGGCGTTGTTGTACTTGCTCACTGAAGAGCTGCTCATTGAAGCGCATGAAGTGGAAGAGAAAAATTATTATACGCTGATTTTATTCGCTGGCTTATTGGCGTTTTGGAGCGTGCAAATGTTGGGGGCGAAAGGTTAAAAATTTCCAAATAAAAACGACTTGACCTTGACATTATGTCAGGGTTTAAAGTAGCCGAATTTCTAAGCCAACTAGCAATTGATAGGAAAATCGGTGATGACGAATTATTTTGCTTTATACTCAAAAACTGCCTTATTCATGGGCTTTGCAATCAGTATCAGTGCCTGTCAACCAAGTAATAGCAACCCCCCTGCCAAAACCAACACGAATCAACCCAGTGGCGTTAGCCAAGCCACTCCATCGAGCCAAACTACGCTACAATCCCACACCAAAACTGTCCTGTCACAGACCACACTAAATGATGTATTTACTGTCTATCGTGACCCTAACTGTGGCTGTTGCCATGAATGGATTGCCCATGCCAAAGATTATCAGCTTAATATTGAGGATAAAGTATTAGCAGATAATATGGCAGTGAGTAAAATCAAAGACCAACAGCATGTGCCAACCACCATGCGGTCTTGTCACACTGTCGTGAGTAAATCAGGCTATGTATTTGAAGGTCACGTACCCACAAAATATATTGATGAATTTCTTAAAAATCCACCCAAAAACAGCATTGGGCTTGCGGTAGCAGGTATGCCTGTCGGTAGCCCTGGCATGGAAGTAGGTGATAAATTTAGCCCCTATCCTGTGATGTTACTGAATAAAGATGGTAGTACCAGTGAATACGTGATGGTGCAACAAGCCAGACAACAGCTTTAAAATTGGATATTATTTCAAACAATGATAAGGCACTCTATTATCCGAACAATTTTTTAGCCAATCGAAAGGTATTACAATGGGCTTCAACCACCTCATTGACATCTTCCGAGTAACCACCGCCCATACTCACCGCAATCGGGATACCGTTGGCTTTGGCTTGGCTAAATACAAATTCATCACGCTGCTGACAGCCTTCACGCGTGAGTGCCAATTTTCCCAATTTATCCGTCGCTAATACATCAACCGCCGACTGAAAAAGCATCATATCCGGCTTTACCTGCGTAATCAGCTTGGGTAAGGTCTCAAACAAAATCGCCAAATATTCCTCATCACCTGTATCATCGGCTAACTCAATATCCAAGTCGGATTGTTGCTTACGAAATGGGTAGTTCTTTGCCCCATGCATACTAAAGGTAAAGACACGCGGTTCATTAGCAAAGATACTGGCCGTACCATTCCCTTGGTGCACATCCAAATCGACAATCAAAATCTGCTTGGCCTGCCCGCGATTGAGGAGTAAATTACTGGTCACCGCAAAGTCATTAAACACACAAAAGCCCTCACCGTGGTCGGCAAAGGCGTGATGGGTACCCCCTGCGATATTGAGCGACACACCATATTGTTGCGCATATAGCGCACACTCATAACTGGCATGGGCAATATAGCGACCACGCTCAACGAGTTTTGGGGTCATCTCAAAGCCAATCGCACGTACTTCTTTACGCGGTAAGGTTTGGTTTTTAAGATGCGTCCAGTACGCTAAGGTATGTGTTGTTAGAATTTCTTCTTCCGTTAGCATTTGCGGGGCAAATAAATTTTCAGGCGTAAGCGTACCCTCCGCCAATAATCGCTCAGCAATCATGGGATATTTTTGCATCGGAAACCGGTGTGTGTCTGGCACGTGATAAACAAATACGGGCGAATAGGCGACTTTTAACATAATTTTTACCTGAACGTTTCACTTCAACTTTTACGTTATTTTGCCACAGACTATAAATAGCCTAGTTGAGTTCTGCTCGTTAAACTTACAGCGTTAAATGCATAGCCTTTTAACAAACAAATGTATAAAATGAATCATTAATTCTATTTGATAGGGATAACGCTTATGTCACTGAGCATTGGTATTAATCGACTTGGCGAGATGAAACAGTATGATGAAGAAGGCTTTGCTTATTATTAGCAAGTTTTTGCCCATCTCAATGAAGTCTTAAAAGCCAATAAACTACCCACCTATCAAGAACCGACTGAGATTATTAGTGAAGATAATCGCGCGCTTATCACCAGTTTTCCCTATAGTTTTTTGCATTATCTACGTTGGGTCGAGGTTCAACTATCC
>CALJUC010000032.1 GCA_937975585.1 uncultured Moraxella sp.
TTAAGTTCATGCCTTTTTTGTTTCAACCCCCTCTAAAAGTGTTGAGAGTGGGGTAAAATTAAGGAAAATATATGAGCTATCAACCGCCCAAAGTCTGGAAAAACCATTCTGAAAACGGTGGCAAATTTGCCAACATTAATCGCCCTACCGCAGGCGCGACCCATGAGCAAACATTGTCCTTTGGCGACAAGCCACTACAACTCTATAGCTTAAACACCCCAAATGGCATTAAGGTCAATATCTTACTTGAGGAATTGGCTGAACTTGGTATTACCGAAGCGGCTTACGATGCGTATAAAATCGACATCTCATCAGGTGACCAATTTGGCTCTGACTTTGTTGCGATTAACCCCAATTCTAAGATTCCGGCATTGGTAGATTACTCGGTTAACCCACCACAAAAACTGTTTGAATCAGGTGCGATTTTGCTGTACTTGGCCGAAAAATTTGACCAATTTGTCCCCCATGACAAGCGCGCTGACTGTCTATGTTGGTTATTTTGGCAGATGGCCTCAGCGCCTTATGTCGGTGGCGGATTTGGGCATTTTTATGCTTATGCTCCAGAAAAATTTGAATACCCGATTAATCGCTTTACCATGGAAACCAAACGCCAGTTGGATGTACTCAATCAACATCTTGCCAATAACACCTATATGTGCGGTGATGATTACAGCATTGCCGATATGGCGATTTGGGCATGGTATGGTCAACTGGTGCAAGGCTGTTTGTATAACGCAGCAGAATTTTTACAGGTACAAGACTATAACCATGTACAGCGTTGGGCTGATGAGATTGCCAAGCGTCCTGCGGTACAACGCGCCATTAATTTGATGCTGTTGCCAATTAATTAGCGGACTTTGATATCTATACCAGATAAATTGACAAAAAACTGGATAAAAACAGGGTTTTTGCTATTTTCGCCTTGCCCGTCAATTTACAAATATGGTATAAAAGAACGTTTTTTTACGAGGTTACAGTTGAGTGGCAGGGTTGGTGTTTTTTATTAAACACTTGTTTTGTTACCAGTATCAGGGTGATGTAGCAATGGCATTAATCGTACAAAAATACGGCGGCACCTCTATGGGCAGCATCGACCGTATCAAAAATGTGGCACAGCGCGTTAAGCGTTGGCACGACAATGGTCACCAAGTTGTGGTGGTAGTTTCGGCAATGAGCGGTGAAACCAATCGCTTGATTGACTTGGCTAACCAAATTAGCAAGACGCCAGACCCACGTGAATATGACCAAATGGTCTCAACCGGTGAGCAAGTCTCTATTTCATTGCTTGCAATGGCACTAAAAGAAATTGGCGTGAATGCCAAGTCAATGACCGGTGGCCAAGTCGCGATTCGCACCGATGACAGCCACACCAAAGCGCGTATTCAGCACATTGATGACAGCCAGTTGCGTGCCGCCTTAGACAACGGTATGGTGGTAGTCGTTGCAGGTTTCCAAGGTATTGATGACAACGGTGATATTAACACTTTAGGTCGTGGCGGTTCAGATACCACAGGTGTAGCCTTAGCCGCAGCGCTCTCTGCTGACGAGTGCCAAATCTACACCGATGTTGATGGTGTATATACCACCGACCCACGCGTGACATCAAAAGCCAAAAAATTGCACAAAATCACCTTTGAAGAAATGCTAGAAATGGCAAGTCTTGGCTCAAAGGTATTACAAATCCGTGCCGTTGAATTTGCCGGTAAATACCAAGTCCCACTGCGCGTACTGTCAAGCTTTGACGAAAATGTCGATGGCACCTTTGATGACAACTTCAAAAACAACGTGGGCACATTAATCACTACGGACGAGGGAAACAGTATGGAACAACCGATTATTTCAGGTATCGCATTCAACCGTGACGAAGCGAAGGTATCGATTCTTGCCGTTGCTGACCGTCCAGGCGTTGCGTCTGCAATCTTAAGCCCTATTAGTGCGGCTAATATCGAAATCGATATGATTATCCAGAACATCGCTGAAGATGGTTTGACCGACTTCACCTTTACCGTGAATCGTGGCGACTACGAAAAAACCTTAACGATTTTGAACAATAACTTGGCTGATATCGGTGGCAAACAAATCATCGGTAACAACAAAGTGGTTAAAGTATCGCTAGTGGGTGTTGGTATGCGTTCACACGCAGGTGTTGCAAGCCGTATGTTTGATACCTTGGCTGAAAACAACATTAATATCCAAATGATTTCAACCAGTGAAATCAAAATCTCTGTGTTGATTCAAGAAGAGCAACTAGAAAAAGCGGTTAAAGCATTACATACCGCATTTGGTTTAGACCGTGCTGACGGTGAAAGCAAGGTTGCTGGTCTATAGTTTTTTGTAAAAACCAGTCGTTAATAGGGTTAATACAGCGTTAATCGTTTGTATTAACCTTTTTTATTTTGATAGTTGGTTTATAATTGGGCATTCATCGATTTATCATGACAAATAGGGCGGATTGATAAATCAAATTTTAGTTTTCTTTTTACTTTATTGGGCACAATCAATTATTTAGATATTAGTCAATAATTATGAGTGATTTTCTGCTAGAATCGTTGTAGTATATTTAAGCTTGGCATTGGGCAATGCAAAGTGAGACATCTAGTATCATTTTAGATTTTTGTTTGGAAAATCCT
>CALJUC010000033.1 GCA_937975585.1 uncultured Moraxella sp.
CGCATGCGTTTGAGCTCACGCTCATTTTTTGTACCGAAGATACCTCCGATCAGACCTGCCAACATGGATAAACTCTCTAAATTTTGCTAGTCAAAAATGAAAAATGAATTTCTAGTTAGACGTTATTATGGAGTTAGATTTTTGAAGTACAAGTTTTTTACGTAAAAAGCCGCATTTTTTTCAATATTTCAGTCACAAATCAACCGATCCTGACCACCTATTTTGATCATTCAAAACCATGCTTTATTCATTTTATTCATATCAACATCATAAAGCTGTATTTTCTCTGCAAAAGAATTGGTTCATAGTGAATTTATCAACACAATAAAATACTTTTGAGGATGCACATGAGTTTACGTCTTGGCGATACCGCCCCAAACTTTGACGCAGTAACCACGGAAGGCAATATCAATTTTTATGACTGGCAAGGCGATAGCTGGGTTGTATTATTCTCACACCCAGCAGACTTTACCCCAGTATGTACCACTGAGCTAGGCCGTACCGCCGCGTTGGGTGGTGAATTCAAGAAACGTAATGTCAAACCATTGGCATTGTCAGTAGACAGCGTAGAAGACCACAATGCTTGGGTTGGTGACATCGCTGAAACTCAAGGTACAGCGGTTAATTTTCCAATTATCGCTGACCCAGATAAAAAAGTGGCAAACCTATATGACATGATGCAACCAAACGCGTCTACCACTCACACCGTTCGTAGCGTGTTTATCATTGATCCACAACATAAACTACGTTTGACATTCACTTACCCAGCAGCAGTTGGTCGTAACTTCAATGAAATCCTACGTGTTATCGATGCGTTACAGCTATCAGACGGTTACGGTATCGCAACCCCAGTTGAGTGGCAAGACGGTGATGACGTGATCATCCCACCAAGCGTGAAAAACGAAGAAATCCCAGCCAAATTCCCGAAAGGTTTTAAAGAAATCAAACCTTACCTACGCACAACCCCACAACCAAACAAATAATCGTTGGGTTAAGCTTACAAGACCTCAGTCAATTGACTGGGGTTTTTTTATAGCTAAGCATATCAGTTTTCACCATTTAACCCATTTACCAAACCAATGCTGAATTAAAATCGCCTTACCGATACAATCGGTTTTTATCAATAATTATCGAATCAATAAGAAAAAAGGAACTATTATGAATAAATTGACCGTTATGGGGATAAGCTTAATCGGTTTGGCATTGGCAGGGTGTCAAAGTTTGCCTGTGTCTGATAAGTCACAGAATACGCAGGCTAGTGGTAATTCGATGCGGAACAAGCAAGTCATCAGCATTGAACAGCTAAAAAATCAGCGTTGGCAACTTGCGTATGTTATCAATTCCAATGGCAATATCTTAAACCTCAAAAACTTACAATTTAGTCAATCGTTTGGTCATTTTGATATTACGGATAATTCAAATAAAGCGGTTTATGAAAGAGTTACTTCGATGGCTCATATCATTGATTTTAATTTTGGCTGTAATTCGTTTGGTACAGGTATGTCACTAAATAGCGATACAATGATGATTGATAACACGATTATCCAGACACTCATCGGCTGCAGTGATGTAGAGGATGATTTAACAGATGCGCTAAAAGGGGAAAGCCAGCTAAATTATGATGCCAAAGCCAATCGACTCACCATGACCACCCATAACAATTACCGGTTCGTATGGGATGGTATCCCAAAGCCTCAGCATCAATTGCCAACTATCAAAGACTTGGAAAGCTATCAGTGGGAGTTGGAGTACATACTTGCTAATGGGATGGCAGAAGTGGGTGCTTTGAGCGTACCCCAAGACAATCCAACTAAGCCGAGAAGATATCCGATGTTAAGTTTTGACAATGGTCGAGCCAATTATAGTGTTGGCTGTAACCAGCTCTCAAGTAGCTTTACCATGACGCCGGTTGGCATTGCCAATATGATAAATAGCGTTAGCACCTTGATGGCGTGCCCCGCTGACGTAGCCAAATCTGAAAAGATACTACAACAAAAAATGCAGGGTCCAAGTGAATTAAAAATCATGAAGTTCAGTAAAGAAACCGCTAAGCTATTTCAAACATCAAACGATGGTAGCGAATTGGTGTGGCAAGGCACGTTAAAGCCTGATGTCAAATACGGCAAAGGTGAAACACTGTATTTGTAAATTGCGCCACAAGATGAGCGATGTGACCAAGTGACTTACAAGCGCTGCTTAATGGTGCGAGAAATCATTTACAATGAGCAGGGCATCAAAACCAGTCAAGGTCAATGGCACAAACTCTATGAGAAAATTGAAGGTTATGAAAAATCGCCAAGCCAAGGCAATATTATTCGTGTGAAACGCTATCGCACACCACCGACCGATACCAAAGGCTATGGCAACTTGTATGTACTAGATATGATTGTCGAAACCAAAACATTGGATAAGTGATTTCATCAATATAAAAAAGCGATGGCTAAACTTACTTAACCATCGCTTTTTATTACTAGTCATCTTTTTTATCGCAAGTTATCAATTACTTATGACGAATTGCCCAAGACTGGTGAATTGGTCTTTTGATGTCAAAGTCAAAACCAATCGTTTGTGACGTCATCGGCTCAACATGGTAGCGTTGGCTAATTTCGTCATCGAGCACAAACTTGGTAAAGTTGTTTGAGAAATATAGCACGCCTTCAGGCGCTAGACGGTTCATTGCTCGGTTAATGAGTGGCACATGGTCACGCTGCACATCAAACGTACCTTGGAATTTTTTCGAGTTTGAGAAAGTCGGTGGGTCGATAAAAATCACATCGTACTGCTCAGTGTTACTTTTAATCCACTCAAAAATATCTTGCGCGATAAACTGATAACCACTGGTATCCGGCAAGCCATTTAACGCAAAGTTTCTGCGTCCCCAATCCAAGTAATTTTGCGATAAGTCAACTGAAGTGACGGCTTTGGCGCCGCCCAATGCCGCATGCACACTGGCGGTACAGGTATAAGCAAATAAGTTTAGCACGGTTTTGCCACGGCTATTTTCTGCGATGATTTTACGGATACTGCGATGGTCTAGGAAAAGACCCGTATCCAAGTAGTCGCTGAAGTTGACCAAGAAATAGGCGCGTTGGTTGTTTGCCGTTGGCTCGCTGACCACATAGAATTTGCCCGAATTGGCTTTTTTCTCGTATTGCTCATTGCCAGACTGGCGGGCGCGGGTCTTGATAAACACCTGCTCGCGGTTGACTTGCAATGCTTCACGCACACCATGGAGGGCTAGATTAAAGCGTTTTTTAGCGGTTTCAGGTGGGATAGATTTTGGTGCGGCATATTCTTGCA
This sequence comes from uncultured Moraxella sp., assembly GCA_937975585.1. Taxonomy (GTDB): domain Bacteria; phylum Pseudomonadota; class Gammaproteobacteria; order Pseudomonadales; family Moraxellaceae; genus Faucicola. The sequence continues at coordinate 3,301 of CALJUC010000033.1, forward strand.
CATGGACAAATTCGCCATATACATCGACCGCGACTTTGAAGTCGGGCAAATCCGCATCGTATACGCGCAAGTTAGTCACGCCTTGTTTGTTGGCAAGTTTGCGTAAGTTGCCCAAGTTCTTTTGCAAGCGATTGATAAAATCTTGGCCTTCTTCCACTTGAATTTCGCGTTTTTCAAAGCGGGTAATGAGCGGGGTATCTTTGCTTTTTAGTAGCTCACCATAGCGGAAATATACCACGATCGCACCATTGTGACAACGCAAGGTTTTTGGCTCAGCAATCGGCAATACGTCCGCTTGCTCGACTTTGGCCGCCAATACGCCTAGGGTGACATCAGCAGGACTTGCGACAAATAGGGCTTGGAGTTTTTTCCCCAAACCTTGATACAGTGGCTTAATCAACTCTTCTTCGCCCAAACGCTCACCATACGGTGGGTTGGTGATGATGAGCGGATTTGACCAACCGTTCACTTGTTTTTCCAGTGCCAAGTTCAGGGAGGCAAGCGAACGCTGCTGTAAAGTAATGCGGTTGATAATCGGGGTTAGACCGGCCGCCATTAGGTTTTTATGAGTCGCTTTAACTGCGCCCGCGTCCATATCAAAGGCAAAAATCGCTGGCATGTCGCCATTGGCCATCGCATTTAAGCGGGTGTGAAAACGTTCTTGCGCTTCGGTCACCATACTATCCCACAGCGTGGCATCGTGATGTTGCCACGCATAAAAACCAAACTGACTATCGGCTTTATCAAGACCGACTGCGTAATCGGCACTCATGAGCAAGGCTTCGATGATGAGCGTACCGGATCCACACATCGGGTCAACAATACTGTCATAGTTGGTATTATGGAAATTCACGCTATACAGCAGGGCAGCCGCCAAGTTTTCTTTGAGTGGTGCTTCGGTCATTGCAGCGCGATAGCCACGGCGGTGTAAACTGGTGCCCGAGAGGTCAAGATACAACTCGGCTTGTTTATCGGTAACGGTGGCCATAATGGCAAAGTCTGGGTCTTTATCAACGTTTGGACGGCTACCGATGACTTCATTGAATTGGTCGGCAATCGCATCTTTGACGCGTAGCATCGCAAATTGTTGGTTGGCTTGGACACGTTTATCAAGGGTTAGGCGAATGGCAAAGGTTTGCTCAACATTAAATAGCTGCGTCCATTTGACCGTTTTGGCAAAGGTGTATAGCTGTTCGGCAATGTCATACTCGGTGTTGATGTTCTTTTTACCAAGGGGCAGTAACACACGTGATGCCACGCGCGACCACAAGCACACTTGATAGATTTTTGCCAAGGTTAAAGTCGCAGTTAGGCGGCCAATGCGCTCTTGGGTCGCGTCAATACCAAAACTTGCAAGTTCGCTTTGTAAGGGTAGCTCTAAGCCATCTGCACAGGTAATAACAATCGGAAAAGTTGCTTGGGTGTCGGTCATGAAATCTTGCCAAAATAATCGTCAAAAGAAATTGCCGCTATTCTAGCACGTTTGGTTACGAGTTAGGGGAAGTCGTTTTAGGATTGGCAGGATTCGCCAAAATCTGCATATGCGGATAAGGGGTTTTGATACCCGCATTGTCCAACGCGGCTTTGATATGTTCTCGCATCAGTTCTTTAATAAAAGGCATCCGCGCGACATGCGGTGGACTGACCCAAAAACGCACGATAAAAAATACCCCAAAGTCGCCAATCTTATCGACGGTTGCTGTCGGAGCAGGGCGCTCAAGGACTTCTTTGGTATCTTTGACCACAGCGACAATAATCTCACGCGCGGTTTCAATATCAGATTCAAGCGAAATCCGCACTTCAATGTCAAAACGAATTAGATTTTTTGAGGTAAGGTTAATGACTTCCGCGGACGCCACAGTCGAGTTGGGGAAAATCACCGTGATGTTATCGCGGGTTAGCACTTGGGTGGTACGGAGCGCGATTTGTACCACTTTGCCCTCTTTACCATTAATACTGACCCAATCTCCGACCTGAAATGACTGTTCAATCAAGATAGTAATGCCTGAGATAAAATTCGCCAGTGTCGCTTGCGCGGCAAAACCAACCGCGATACCGGCAATCCCAAGACCCGCAACCACCGACACGATATCAAAGCCAAACTGCGACATCACCGAGGCAATCCACATGATGATAATCAGCATCGACATTAGGTTGAATAGTAGCTGCTCAATCGAGGCATTAAGGCCGTAGTTTTTGAGCGTCTTTTCCATCAGGTAGCCCAAGTTATACCACGCCAAATAAAACAGCACCGACCACATACCGGCTTTGGCCGTGGCCTTCACCGTGTTGGTTTCAAAGTTGAGTTGGCTCATCACGACCAACACACTGGCAAATAACCATGACAAACGCAATGTTAAGCGTAAAACTTGGCGAAACTTGCCATCTTTACGACCCGGTAGATGTTTGAGCAAATAAGATGCCAACCAGTAAACAATCCCCAAACCACCCAATAAAATCAGAATTTTGATACCTGTACTGGCAAGTTTTGACAGATGCAGTGACCAGTTAATTGCCTCATCTTCCAGTGAACCACCAATCGCTAGATAAAAGTCATAATACAAATCGTTATAGATATCACGAAAAAAACGCGTTACCTCACGTGCGGTTAGCACTTGAAAGGGTGAGGCATTGAGGATAGGCGTCGCAGTTAAGATAGAAGGGTAGGTCACTGATACAGGCTCAAACAAGTGGGTGTTCGGGTATCGCATTGATGGATGGTCATTGACGGCCATCGCATCAATACAAGTGGCTAATTTAAATCAGGCTATGGGGTCAGTTTTTCATTCGGGATAAATTCTATATGCAATTGACGTTCGACATCACGCAAACAGGTGCGTAGCGCTTCAACGATGGTCGGATGGTAAAATGGCATCTCGAGCATTTTTTTCGCGGTCAGTCCATTGTCAATAGCAAGCGCGAGTAGATGGGTTAAGTATTCACCATCGGGGGCAATCATGGATGCGCCCAAGATTTTACCGTTGTCTTTATGGGCATAGATATGCATCTGACCCATGTTGACGCCCATCACACGGCTACGACCTTGGTTAGAAAAATTGACCCGACCGGTGACGAACTGCAATTCACCCTTGTCTTGCATGGCATTGAGCGTGGGTAAGTTTTCACCAACTTGGCAAATATTCGGCTCGGTAAAGGTAATCGCCATCGGCACACGTTGGAATACCAAGTCAGAATTGCCGTCACCACAGACCACAGAGCCTGCATTATAACCCTCGTCACTGGCCACGTGCATCAGTGGTAAGATACCATTGGCATCACCGATGATATACACATTGCTATCACCAACTTGTCCAGTTTTGGGGTTAACGTTTTTTGGGTTGCCGCGCTCATCGATTTCAACGTCGATACTTTGCACGCCCAAAGATGCCAAGTGAGTCTTGCGCCCAATCGCCAATAACACACGGTCAGCGCTAAAGCGTTGTTTAGTGCCTTGTAGGTCTTGGTAGTCGACACTGATTTGCTCACCGTCTTCGCTAAGGATTAAACCATCAATTTTGACATTGAGTAATAGCTCTAGGGTCGGGGTATTCGGATTGTTGGCTAGTACGTCAATGGCAATGGCATTAAGCGCTTCGTCACTGATACCACCAACTTTGGCTTGACGGTTAAACAGTTTCACGGTGACGCCAAGTTTGGCCATCGCTTGGGCAAGCTCTAGGCCAATCGCGCCTGTACCGATAACCGCTAATGTCTTCGGTAGGTCGGTCAATTCAAATACCGTGTCTGAGGTTAGCACCCGCTCGCCCAGATTTTTCCATTCATCAGGGACAAAGGGCGTCGAACCGGTGGCGATAATCAGTTTTTTCGCACTGATTAATTCTTCATTAACTGAGATAAGGATATGCCCGTTCTCATCTTTACCGACTAATTTGGCAATACCGTCAATGGTCTTGTTATCATCCCATCGTTCAACTTGTTGGGTGATAAAACTGGTAAAACGGTCGCGTTCACGTTGTACCCGCGCCATCACTGCCTTACCATCAATCTGAATATCACCGCTTACCCCAAATTCTTCAGAGTGCATCGCGTAGCTTGCGCGATGAGCAGCTGCAATCAGCAACTTACTAGGCATACAGCCAACGGTGGCGCAAGTGGTCGTCCAAAAGCCATTGTTGATAATGACCGTGTTTTCATGGTTTTTTAATACTTTTTTGAAGGCAACTTGTCCGGCTGTGCCCGCACCAATAACGGCGACATCGACATAGCGTGTTGGGGTCTGCATGGGTATTCCTTATTCTTTTCAAAAGTGATTATTTAAAGGTAGTTATTTAACCCTGGTTAATTATTATATAAAGGCATAACAACTGTTTAAGACTGCTGAAGTAGCGTCAATAGGCTTTCGACATGACCTTTGGCGCGCACGTTTGTTAATGCCTGCTGTAATGTCCCCATCTTATCAAAAATAAAAGTCGATCGCACCACGCCTTGTACCTTTTTACCATACATCATCTTTTCACCAATCACACCAAAGTGACGGCATAAGGTTTCATCGCTATCGCTAATTAACGGAAACGTGATTTGCTTGGCAGTGATAAAACGTTCATGACTTTTGATACTGTCGCGTGACACGCCAACGACTTGATAGCCAAGGTTGGCAAAGGTGGCTTGATGCTCGCTAAAGTCCTGCGCTTGTACGCTACAACCTGCGGTATTGTCTTTGGGGTAAAAATACAAAATCAACCCTGACGGCTGTGCTTGTAGATAATCAGGCAAGATAGTCGTTAGCTGGATAAAATTATCAGGCTGCTTGGCATCAGCATAAACAAGGTTAACGGGAAAATCAGGTAATGTCAGCGTCATAGGGCATCCTTAATTATTTAATCAATCGTTAGCAAATAGCGTTATGTTCATTGTAATCACGGTTAATTGGTCATTTTAACGTATAAATCCATTTTCTGATAACGGCGCATAACGCTGACAATATCACGAATCCACTGGAATAAACGATAGGCATAAAAAAGACCGACATAATGTCAGCCTTTTTGTGAGATTCAGCAAGATTAGCGTGCAGCAGGGCGATTAAATTTGATACCGTTACCACAGGCTTTTAGTTTACTGACAATGGTTTGATAGGTTTTGTTTTGGCGTACATCTTTACCGCCCTTGACCCAATTGTCGATTTCGGTTTTTTGCGCTTGGGTGATATTGGCTTGCTCATTGACCACACAGCTACATACCTTTTGTGCTGAGCTACGGTCAGTGATGTTTTTGTCGGTCATTTGGGTAACGCAAGCATTGACTTGGCGCGGGTCACCTGCAGCTTGGGCAGATTGGGTCATGGCAGGGATAGCGAGTAATGCCAATAGTGGTAACATTGCAACTTGTTTCATGCGTGTTCCTTAAAAGAGTCCTCAAAGTGATAAATGTTGCCTGTTGCCGAGTATCTAGGCTGTGTATGACACAGCTTAGCGGGCATTGACCCCATCTACGCGAATAAGCTTACTGATAACGAGTCGGGTCATCTATTTCAGCTTGTAAAAAACCTTGCTGGCGTAAATAGCAGCTGTCACAGTGTCCACAAGCGCGACCCTCGCTATCAGCCTTGTAGCATGAGACAGTTAGGCTATAATCCACACCTAAACTTACGCCTAATTGGATGATAGCTGATTTACTTAAATGCAACAAAGGGGTAGCAATCGTGAGATGGTGACCGGTCACGCCCGCTTTGGTCGCAAGATTTGCCATGGTTTCAAAGGCAGCAATATACTCTGGGCGACAGTCCGGATAACCTGAATAGTCCACGGCATTGACCCCAATCACAATCGCGCTGGATTCTGTCACTTCCGCCACCGCCAAGGCATACGACAAAAAGATGGTATTGCGCGCAGGTACATAAGTAACCGGAATATGGTCGTTGTTTTGATTATCACTAAAGTCGGTCAGCGTGGCATCTGGTACGGCAATTGATTGGTCGGTCAATGCGGAGCCGCCCAATTGCGCCAAATCAATATTAATCACGCGATGTTCAACCTGTGCAGTGGCAGCGATACGTTTGGCAGCGTTTAACTCACTGTTATGGCGTTGGCCATAATCAAAGCTTACAGCGGTCACTTTGGCATAATTCGCCTTTGCCCAGTATAGACAAGTGACTGAGTCTAAACCGCCTGAGAGTAGTACCACAGCGTTTTGGTGATGCGTTTCGCCAGTGGTTTGGGGTAGATTGTTGTTATTTAAGGTATCAATTGAATGGGTCATATTACGATTACATCAAGCAAGTCAAAAAGTTGCGCGTATTTTAGCAGATTTTGACGCCAAAGAATAAGGTAAAACTGGCCAGTAACGGGTAAGATGGGTTTTAAGTTATTCAGCCTAAATCTGCTCATAAGTACGGATATGGGACGGCTCTGTATCGATAAAGCATTGGATTTTAGCGGCTTTTGTCGTTACACTAGTCAGCTGAAGATAAAGTCGTACAAGGTTTGTAATGAAAGTAATAGCTGTGATAGGTGGTAAGTTATGTTAGGAAGTTGGTTAAACACAAAAACAATGGGGTTGGGTGGTGTCTTAAGTCTAGGATTGCTATTGACAGCGTGTGGCAGTGGCTTAAATAAAGCGACCTCGACAGCGTCTACTTTGCCAAGTGATGTCAAGGCAAAGATACCTGCCGATTTGTCCGTTGTATTTCCTAACAGCAAGCAAGCTGGTGCTAATACCAATGACTGTAATATGCAGTTGCTCAACAAGACCGTACCAACCGTACCGGCTAAACTTGCCAAAAACAGCTATCCGCTATGTTTTAACGGGTTTAATGTCCTGTATTCAGGCATATCCAAAACCCCGATTTGGGTCGCTGAATACCTGACCAAACAACGCTTAACCGATGCCAAACTGATGCCGCGCGAGGGCAGCTTTTATGAGGAAACTCAGCTGCCAAAAGCGGTGCGAAGCCGTCTAGCCGATTATACCAATTCGGGTTATGACCGTGGGCATCTTGCCCCAAATGCTGATATGCAAAATGCGCTACAGCAAAAAGATAGCTTTACCTTAGCCAATATCGCGCCACAAGTGCCCGACCATAATCGCAAAACGTGGGTCAAGGTTGAAAATAAAACGCGTGACTTGACTAACCAATATGGGGTGGCTTATGTGGTGACGGGCACCGCGTTTTTATCGTCAACTGTTAAAACCATTGGTAATAACGTACTGGTGCCAAGCCATTTTTATAAAGCCGTGTATATCCCAAGTAAAAACAAGGCAGTGGTGTTCTACAGCCCGAATAACAAAACCGGACAAATTCAACAAATCAGCCTAAATGAACTGAAATCACTGACAGGCGTGGAGGTGTTTCCAGCGCTGCCGCAAACGGTAAAAAACACTGTGATGACGGTGAGTCTTTTACCATAACGCCATACAATGCGAATAGATATCAACAAGGCGGGCGTGGCATGATGGCATTGTCTTTGAGAAACCTCAAGCCCGCCATAAGCATAAAAAACGACGCATACAATAACAAACCCCAATAACTAATCCCCCAATAATTAATCCCCCAATAATTAATCAAAGATAGGATGTCGATAATGAGCCAATTTCAAGCTTTTGCCAATGATAGCCAAAGCGTTGGGTTAACCAACCCAGCCGGTGAACTAACCTTAGAAAACCAAGGTCAACAGGTCAATATGTATGGCAATATTAGCTTTACCATTGACCAAGATAGCCTAGCGCTTGCCAAACAGTTACAACAGGTGATGAATGATATTGTGGCGTATCTTGAAAGCCATAAAGCGCAGGACATAAGCCATGATGATATTGAAAAGTCACAGCAAGCCAATGTAACGGAAGTTGCTAATCCATTTGCTTAAACCTTGGATTCAATTAATTGGTTGAGATGATTTAGACAATAAAAAACCTTGCTAGCACCTTATCTTACTAGCAAGGTTTTTTGTGACTATGGCTTAAAACTGGTAGTTAAAACCGACCTTGGTTTTGCTGTCTATACGGCTATCAACCAATGGGCTGTTGCGCTGTTCATCACTCATATACTCTAAGTATTGGCTAACAAACGCGCTAAAATGCGAATTAATGTCATAGCTTGCGCTGATGTTAAGATAAGGATTAATACTGCTATTTGGCGTATATTGTCCAATGCCGCTACGTGCTGATTCAGCCGCATCTACCCCGTAATAATACTTGTTGTATTTGTCATCCGCCCACAGTAAGCCGACTTCAGGATAGACAGTTACTTTGTCATCCGCGTATTTGAACTTGCTCAAGTGCGCGACTTTAACCGTGGTACCATCACTGTTGCCCATGACATCGGTTTCGATTTGACCTTTGAAACCGCCATAAGGTGTAATACGCATATAACTGGTACCGACCATCACCGAAGCGTCACGGTCATTAAGCTCGCGCAAGGCTTCGGTATTGGCTTCACCGGCATCAAAAGAACGACTGTCATAGCCTAAGCTCACGCGCCATTCATTGGTACCATCTTTAAGGCCATAGACACCGGCTTCTGCACCTTCGATATAGACACGGTTGTTGTCATAAAATGCTTGTGGTAAGACAGTGATATCGCCATCTTGGGCATAAGCGTATTGATTAAACGAGGCATTCACCCCCATTTTTAAGCGTGCTTCGTGATTGATGGGTAATGAATTTTGCCAAAAAGGCTGCTGCCAAAGTGATGCCGAAAATGCCGATGATGAGGCAAAGGCGCACATGCCAACCACTGCTGCCAAAACGTGTTTTTTCATAATATCCTACCTTAAGCAAGCCAATAGAAAACAAACCGATGGGTTGCATTATGGCATAAAACCGAAACCACAAACAGCCAGTTTATCAACGTATTTTATCAAATCGCTTTATCCCATCATGGCAACAGCCAGATAAAGTTATGAGATTATACCTTGTCGAAGTTTAGTTAAATGTTATAATATAACGTTTTTATAAAAAGCGGTAAATTTTTGAGGTATATATGACGTTTAATTATCACGATACACGCGCTATGCAATCATCACCCTTACAACCTGCATTAGTCAAACTCACAATGCAGCATGGTAAAAACTTGGCAAAATTCACCGCTATCAGCTGTGGTCTGACCTTATTAGTGGGTTGTCATGAGCCAGAGAGTAATAAAAAACGAATTGATGCCGCAGGCAGTGCCGTCGCCTCTACCGCGACAGCCGCAATTCAAGAAGCGAATCAAATCACGATTTATACCTCGACGAATGTGTGGGGCGCCCTCGCTAAATCGGTCGGTGGTGATAAGGTCAAAGTGATTTCAGCGGTTAATGACCAAAGCCAAGACCCGCATGAATACCAAGCATCAGCCAATGATAAATTAGCGGTCAGTAAAGCGCAGTTGGTGCTCGTTAATGGCGGTGGTTATGATGATTGGACTAGCAGCCTTGCCAATTCAGTAGCGAATAAACCAGTGATTATCAATGCCGTGGATTTGTCAGGTCTAAAACCCGCAGGTGCGGCGACTGACAACCACGCCAATGAAACGGCCGGTGAACATGCGCATCACGCGGACTTTAATGAACATGTATTTTTCTCATTAGACACTGCCAAAAAAGTCGCTGATGCGGTGGCCAATCAGCTAGCGAGTAAAGACCCTGACAATAAAGCCAAGTATGCGCAAAATGCGGCCAACTTTAATAAAGACATGGATAAGCTAAAAGCCAAGGCGCAAGCCATTGGTCAAGGCAAAAACCTGACCGCCTTTACCACTGAGCCTGTCACGGGTTATCTAATGACCGAAATGGGTATCAAGGACATCACGCCCGCCGGTTATGTCGAGCAAGCAGAAACCGATGCTGGTGTGTCGGTCAAAGTGCTAAACGACAGCAAAAATTTATTAACCAGTAAACAGGCCAATGTTATCGTTGCCAATGCGCAAACCGAGGATGCCACCGCCAAGCAACTCATGGCAGCGGCAGCAGGGGCGGGCGTACCACTGGTGCAAGTGAACGAAACTTTCCCAGAAGGCATCACCACTTATCAGGCCTTTATCGAAAGTACTATCGATAAGTTCGCCAACGCGTTACAATCAGCGCCTAAGCCATAATCACTATTAGACATGTAGGACGCTCACTTGCTATGAAACCCGCATCCCCGCGCTTTGAGCCCATTAGCCCATCGGCGTTAGCGCATTTACAACATGAGCCATCTGTGCGCTTGACCAAGCCGTACCAAGTCTTATTGACGGTAAACGATGCCAAGATGCAGTTTGGTGAGCGCGTGTTGTGGGAGGCGGTGAATTTTAGTATTGGCACCGGCGAGTTTGTGGCGTTATTGGGCGCCAATGGCACAGGTAAAACTACATTACTACAAAGTTTATTGCGCTTAGTGCCTTTATCAGCTGGTCAAGTTATGCGCACGCCGCATACTCGTATCGGCTATGTGCCACAGCTCAAAAACTTTGACCCTAAACTACCGATTCGTGGCCGTGATTTGGTGCGCTTAGGTCTAGATGGGAAAAACTTGCTGTTTGGTTGGATTGACCCGCATAAGACCTTGGGTCGGTATTGGATGAGTACCAAGCAAAAAAACTACCACATTGATAAAGCGATTGATGAGGTCGGGGGGCGAGCGTTTTCCGATGCGCCGCTTAATATGTTATCGGGTGGTGAGCAGCAGCGTATGCGCATTGCCCAAGCGTTGGTGTCTGAGCCGGATTTGCTATTGATGGATGAGCCGTTATTAAGTCTGGATGTGGCCAGTCAGCAAGTGGTGTCGGAAATCTTGGCACACCGTAAGCAGACCCATCATACCGCGATTTTGATGATTAGCCATGAGCTTGAGCCGATTATCCCATTGATTGATAAGGTGGTATTATTAGCCCATCAACGTGCCCAAGTAGGGGACTTGAGCTTACTGCCGATGTCATCGTTGTATAATCCGTCAATGTTATCATCTCGCGTTGACTTGCAAAATGCGGTTGATACCAGCGAAAGTTAGTGTTCAAGGCACCAAACGACAAACGTTATTCTTTTACTATAATTTATAATTTGCTCCGATAGGCGATATGTGATGCTGCTAGCAGCCTGGTTTGACACCATCATCAATTTTGATAATTTTGGCCAATTGTTACCCTTGGTATACCCGTCGATTATTGCGGCGATGATTCTTGGGGTATTGGCTGGACTTATTGGGCCATTGATTCAAGCGCGTGATATGGCGTTTGCGGTGCATGGTACGGCTGAGTTATCGTTTGCGGGCGCGGCCTGTGCCTTATGGCTAGGCAGTTCGGTGACCTTGGGCGCGGTGGTGGGTTCGATGCTTGCCGGTACGATACTGGCACTGATGGGCTTAGATGGTAAAAACCGTAACTCACTGATTGGTATTATGTTGCCGTTTGGGTTAGGACTGGGCGTGCTGTTCTTGTCCTTGTATCAAGGGCGTTCATCAAACAAGTTTGGTTTGCTAACCGGTCAGATTGTCGCGATAACGCCTGCTGAGTTGCAAGGCATGGTGATTGTGGCCGTTATCGTATTGGCAGTGTTGGCGGTGTTTGGTCAGCGTATGTTGTTTGCCGCGATTGACCCACAAATTGCGCGTGCGCAACATATCAATTTGACCGTCTTATCCTTATTGTTTATGTTGACCTTAAGTCTGGTGGTAGCCGTGAGTGTGCAATTTGTCGGTGCGCTTTTATTGTTGTCGTTGCTGATTACGCCAACGGCCGCCGCAACGCAAGTCACGGCAAGTCCGATTTGGGTGTATGGGTTGTCGGTGTTATTTGCAATGACGGCGGGCGTGGGTGGTATTTTGCTATCACTGGGCCCAGGATTGCCGATATCACCTTATATCACCACGGTGTCGTTTTTGATTTATTTGATATGTTGGGGCATTGGTAGTTATCGCCGTCGCCACGGTTGGTCAAAGCGTCGCTTATTGGCGGCAGCTGATGGGGCAAAACCCGCATCCAACTGTTCACTTAACCCACCGACATAACACGAATCACTAGCGTTAGCGCAAGCTTTAAGCCACTTCCGATAGGCTAGTCGGTGCATTGATGCTATTAATCACGCCGCCTCCTAGACATACCTCATCGACATAAAATACGCACGATTGGCCGCTTGTTACCGCACGTTGTGGCTCATCAAATACCACGCGTACTTGCTCGCCGGCTTCATCTAAGGCAAACACGGTGCAGGCTTGGTCTGGCTGACGATAGCGAGTTTTGGCGGTACAGCGGAAGCCTTGTTCGCTAAATATCTCAGCCGGTGCGTCTACGACCCAATCAAGCTTATACGCGGTTAATTCAGTCGATTGTAGCATGGGGTGTTCATGACCTTGACCGACAATCAGCTGATTAGTCGTCAAATCTTTGTAAAGTACAAACCACGGTTCTTCAGGACGGTTTTTGACCCCACCAATACCGATGCCGCCACGTTGACCCAAAGTATAATACATCAAACCATCATGCTTACCGATGGTATAACCATCATCGGTCACGATATCGCCTTGTTTGGCCGGTAAATATTGCTGTAAAAAGTCTTTAAAGCGGCGCTCACCGATAAAACAAATCCCCGTCGAATCTTTCTTCTTCGCGGTCGCCAAGTCATATTCTTCAGCGATACGACGGACTTCTGGTTTTTCTAATTCACCCACTGGGAATAAGGTCTTGGCGATTTTGTAGCCGGATACCGCGTGTAAAAAATAACTTTGGTCTTTATTACCATCGAGTCCGCGCAACAGTGGCGCTTTGCCATTCACATCGACAAAGCCGCGACGGGCATAGTGACCCGTAGCAATATAGTCCGCGCCCAAGGTCAAGGCATAATCCAAGAAAGCCTTAAACTTTACTTCTTTATTGCACAAAATATCAGGGTTTGGGGTACGCCCTGCGCCATATTCCGCCAAGAAATGCTCAAACACGCGATCCCAGTATTCCATCGCAAAGTTGGCGGTATGTAGCTTGATGCCAATCTTATCGGCAACGGCTTGCGCATCAGCAAGGTCGGTCATCGCAGTACAGTATTCGGTGCCGTCATCTTCTTCCCAGTTTTTCATAAACAGGCCTTCAACGGCAAAACCGGCATTTTTGAGAAGGACAGCGGTAACCGATGAGTCCACACCACCTGACATACCGACGATTACGCGGGTATCGGCAGGGTTAGGAACATCGGCTAGGGTAAAGGCTTTTGAATCAGTCATCGTCATTTTGAATTCGGCAAAAAGCGTATTATAGCAAATTTTGCTTTTTAGGGCTTTGTTCAATCACTCGGTAATAGCATTGATTTAATTCGTCCTAATAAAAAACAAGCCTTGCTAGTTATGCCAAAACCTGACATAATCCGCTTATCGGATGAGCCGATATCGAAAAAACCCAACTGTTCTCGCAGTTGGGTTTTTTATTATAAGACTTTGTAAAACTTATAGAACCTCGATAGCAGGTTTTTAAATAACCAATAGTTAACCTATAACTTGTATAGCAATTAATAAAGTTATCTGAGAGCTGGCGAATAGCCGCTATAACTTTACATTTCACCAACAATTTATGAGTTTTAAGGTAGAAAGAGCGGCTTGTTAATGGTGTAAATTTACCTTATATATGCACGAATAAATAAAGTTAGGTAATAGCAAGGATAAAGTGCGATGGGGCGTTGGTTGTTTATTTTGGCAATAGTGATAGCGTTACAAGTGATGACTTGGCTCGCGGCACGGGTGATACGCTGGTGGGCAGGTGACTCACTTAAACAAAGAACCGCTAGATTATTACTGATCGGGATGCTTCTTTTCGGTAATGTGCTATTTTTGCTTGGTGTGGCGCGAATTAATGCTTGGGGTATCAAGATTTCGATGGCATGGATGTCGCTTTTGTGGCTATTCATTATGTCATCAGCGCTCGTATTTATCCTAAATTGGCTAGTCATCCTACTGGCACCAAAATTCGCGGCAACGCCATTTTATAAAGCAAAAGGGGTCAAAACGCTCTTGCCCCTAATCATGATAGCAATGGTAGGAACCGCCATTTACAATGCCTATATACCTGTCGTCCGTCATATCACGATAACAACTAATCAGCCGTTGGCAAAGCCACTTCGTATCGGCATGGTATCAGATTTGCATTTAGGGTTTTTTGTGGGCAATCGTGAGCTGAATAACCTAAGCAATATTGTTAAAGCTGAAAATATCGAGTTACTGCTCATGCCTGGGGATATCTTAGATGACACGGTGACTGTCTATAACCAAAGACAGATGGGGTCTACGATGCAACGATTGGTGAATACAACGCCAATGGGAGTTTATGCCTCGTTGGGTAATCATGATTTTTATGGTAATGAAAAGAAAATTATTAAAGCTTTGAGAGCGGCTGGGGTCACTGTTCTTACTGACCAGACGGTCGCTATTGAAGATAAATTATGGGTGATTGGTCGCCTTGATAACCATGCATTTAAACGCATGGAAACCAAAGATTTGATGCCGTCTACCTTAGATAAACCTGTAATTTTGCTCGACCATGAACCCAACGAAGTCGAGAAAAATGTCCAGTTACCCATTGATTTACAGCTGTCAGGGCATACGCACAATGGGCAAATTTTCCCAGCCAACTTTATCGTTCAATTTGCTAATCGTTTGGGCTATGGCCATGAGCGTATCAATAACACCGATGTGATTGTCAGCTCGGGTTATGGATTTTGGGGGATGCCATTTCGGTTAGGCTCACAATCTGAAGTGTGGGTCATTGATTTGGTGGGCAAACCGGCTAGTCAATAGCAGGTTCTTATTCTTGCAAACTGGCCGTTGCCATCATCAGTAACAGCTCTTCTCGCAATTGCTCGATGGTCATTTCTTGGTCGTTTTGTAGACAATAGATGAGATTGGTGCGTACTAAGCTGGCATAGACATGCCCTTGGTAAGGCAAGTTGCCGGGGCGTTGGTGGCGAGTAGCGTGAGCGACATATTGGGTTTTTATCAGCTCATACATATCGGTTTCAAGGTCGCTATAATCGGTTTTGATTTGCCACAACGCTAAGATTTTATATTTTTGACTGTAGATAAATGCTAAAAATTTATTCAAAAACTCGGCAAGATTTTCACGATTGCTGAGGTTAAAGCGCTCTGTCAAAAAACACTCATATGCTTGACGAAACGCACCGACCATGGCTTCAGCCAATGTATCTTTACTGGCATAATGGCGATAAAACGTTGAACGGTTAATCATCGCAGCGTCCAAAATATCTTGAACCGTAATGGCGCGATAAGGCTTTTCGCACAATACGCGCAAAAATGCCGCCTCGATACACTGCTCGGTTTTGATTACGCGTAAATCTTGTTCGTTCATACCACTTTTCCCATCAGCCAATCGCCAAACTTTTCCCACTATCCGTATTAAAGCTGGCTATTATGCTTGCTTTTCTTATATTAGGGTGTGTCCCTAACTAGCGTGTTAGTGTAAGGCCGTCTCGTGCCGTTATGCCACGTATTGGCGCGCCACCTTGTAACTTTTTTGTTAATAATAAAAAAATATGCAACATTATTGCTGCTTTTATATATTTATGCAACAGCAGCATTTTTTATTGATGCTTGTTTAGTGTATCTGATAGTCGTATAGTGGCGCTATCTTCAAAATGTACCAATACCTTCGATATCTTCTCGATTATCAACTTATTTTTATCCCATTAATCCGAATACCAATGCGTGTATTCGGATTTTTTGGGCTTAGCGACAGGAAAACTCTTATGGCAGAACTTATCTCTGATGCTGATGCGACTCAAGCAAAAGCCACTGATGCGGCAAGCAAACCTGCTTCAGTGGCGCCACCGTCCACAGAGCCAGATAAGAATAACCGCAAACGTCATTTGCTCATTTTTACCTTATTGGTAGTGGGTATTGCCGCGGTAGTGGCCTTCTTTTATCTTACCCAATGGCGCTATTCGGTGAGTACCGAAGATGCCTACGTCAATGGCAACCAAGTGCAAATCACCTCGCAAATTACCGGAACCGTCCAAGCGATTGGGGTCAATGACACCAATGTGGTTAAAGCCGGTCAAGTATTGGTGGCACTGGATAAGTCTGATAATGGCTTGGCGCTTGAAACGGCAAAAGCACAACTGACCACCGCGATACGTCAGTTCAAAACCCAATCCGCGAATGTCCAACAAGCCAGTACCGGTGTGACCCAAGCCCAAACTGCGCTAAACGAAGTAGCGAGCCAAATCGAAGCGGCGCGTGTGGCGCTCAATGCCGCCAAAGCTGACTATCAGCGCCGTGTGGCACTTGCGGGCATGAACGCCGTGTCAAAAGAAGAAATCCAACACGCAGCCGATAATGTGGCAAAGGCTCAAACCCAACTTGATGCTGCGATGGCACGACAAGCCACGGCCAAAAGTGCGGTTGCCAGTGCGCAAGCACAGCGTAATGCAAGTATCGCCAATATCGGTGACAACAATGTGCTAAACCAACCTGCGGTACAAGCCGCGATGACCAATATCGAAAACGCTTGGCTTAATCTAACCCGTACCCAAATTGTCGCGCCAGTCGATGGTCAAATCGCTCGCCGCAGCGTACAACTGGGACAAAAAATCAGTGCTGGTACGCCACTGATGGTCATCGTACCCTTACATGACTTATGGGTGGATGCCAACTTTAAAGAAAACCAACTCAAAGATATTCGCATCGGACAAGCCGTCACCTTAACATCAGACTTGTATGGCAAAGATGTGGTGTATCACGGTAAAGTCGAAGGGCTGTCTGCCGGTACGGGTAGTGCGTTCTCAGCATTGCCTGCGCAAAATGCGACCGGTAACTGGATTAAAGTCACCCAACGTGTCCCTGTACGTATTAAACTTGATGACAAAGAAGTGAGCGCGCATCCGTTACGCGTTGGTTTAAGTATGCATGCCGAAATTGATAGTCGCGATGCCCCGAATCAACCGCAAGTAGGAACAGCCACCAGTAATAGTGAACCGGTCGCTGTGATGACCGCGCAGCCGGATATGTCTGGCGCCAAACAAATCATCCAACAAACTATCCAACAAAGCTTATAGGGGTGTCCGGTGGCAGAAGCAATTTCTCCAACCACAACCGAGGTGCCCAAGTCGGATGCGGTATCCGCTAATAAACCGAGTGGGGTACCCGTCGAGATTCCACCGCTGTCGGGCTTGCCGCTGGTTATCGTCACCTTTGCCTTGTCGATGGCCGTGTTTATGATGGTGCTTGATTCGACCATTGCCAACGTGGCATTACCAACGATTGCAGGTGACTTGGGTGCTGCGACGTCCCAAGGTACTTGGGTGATTACCATGTTTGCGGTGTCGAATGCGATTTCGATACCCTTGACCGGTTGGCTTGCGCGCCAGTTTGGCTCGGTAAAGGTGTTTTTGTGGTCAGCCACGCTGTTTGTGGTGTGTTCTTGGTTGTGTGGTATTTCGCATAGTTTGCCGATGTTGATTGCGGCACGTATGGCACAAGGTGCGGTTGCAGGGCCGATGATTCCGTTATCGCAAGCGCTATTGTTGCAAGCGTTTCCGGCACAAAAACGCGCTATGGCATTGGGGTTATTTGCCATGGTGGTGGTAACTGCGCCGATTTTAGGGCCGATTTTGGGTGGTTATTTGGTCGATAATTACCATTGGGGCTGGATATTTTTTATTAATATTCCGATTGGGATTGTGTCAATCCTATTGGCATGGCAACAATTAAAAGACCGTGAAACCCCAGTGCTTAAGACCAAAGTCGATGTTATAGGGCTCACTTTGCTGGTGGTCGGTGTCGGTGCGCTACAGTTTTTCTTGGATCGTGGTAAAGAGTTGGACTGGTTTGCCTCGCCTGAGATTATTGTCTTGGCCACGGTCAGTGTGCTAGCGCTGTCATACTTGGTGATTTGGGAACGCGGTGAAAAACATCCGATTATTGATTTATCCCTATTTGCCGACCGTAACTTTACCATTGGCACCGTGGTGATTAGTCTTGCGTTCCTGATTTATATGGGTGCGATTGTACTACTGCCGGTGATGCTACAGCAGACCATGGGTTATACCGCGGTGTGGGCGGGCTTGGCGGCGGCACCGATTGGGATATTTCCCGTGCTATTGACCCCGATTATTGGTAAGTACGCGCGTAATATCGATATGCGTATCTTGGTGACCTTAAGTTTTTTGGTGTATTGCGGTACCTTTATTTGGCGCAGTGAGTTTAACCCACAGATGACGTTTTGGGATGTATTTTGGCCGCAGTTTATGCAGGGGCTAGGTACGGCGATGTTCTTTATGCCATTGACCACGATTGCGTTATCGAATGTACCGATTCACAAGATGGCATCAGCGACCGGTCTATTTACCTTTGTGCGTACTTTGGCCGGTGGTATTGGTGCGTCATTGGTGATGACGGTTTGGGATAGACGGGCGGTGATGCACCATGCCCAATTAACCGAAAGCGTGACTACTGGTTCTAACGCTGCTACATGGCTGGCGCAACTTGAGGCCAGTGGTATGAGCCATGAACAAGCACTGGTACTCATCAACCAAAACATCAACCAGCAAGCGTTAATCATTGGATCGAATGATGTGTTCTATGTGTTTGGTTGGGTGTTTTTACTGTTGATTGGTCTTATCTGGTTGGCCAAGCCGCCCTTTCATCACTGATGTTCAATAACTTGTACTAGTGAAGGTAAGCCATATAATTTTCTATAAAAAAGGCGATGCATCAATCATAGCTCGCCTTTTTATTGATATAAGTGGAAAAATATAATCACATAGACGGGCGGTGAATAGGGATAAAAAAACTTGCCATGATGAAAGTATTTCATCATTTGGGCAAGAGTTTGAATTAATGCCATGTTTATTTTTTTACCGATGAAAAATAATTGTCATATTTGGCGTTTAACATATATCGATATATCTGCCTTTATAAAAATAACGGGTTAAAAATTAACAGGAATGTGGGTTAATTAAAGCATTTTACTAAATTTTTTGTCATTTTTGATTAGATTTTATCTAAATTAATTTTAGTTTTTATTTAATAAAATTGTGAATTGAATTATCTATTGTTAATATTTTTTTAATAAATTCATCTTATGAATTAGATAATATAATAAAATTTGATAAGTTACAGGTCTGTATTAATTTGTTACTATCAAGAAATTATTTCCATATAGTTCGATAAACTTTAGATTTATAATAGCGCCCTTAGTCCTAGTATAGTGGCCTCTCTATGAGTACATTGCATAAGCAAACCTCAACTGCCACCTTAACCTTAGGTGCCATTGGTGTGGTGTATGGCGACATCGGTACCAGTGTGCTGTATTCGGTTAAGGAAGTCTTTAACTCAGGATTGGTTGAGTTTACCCCAGCAAATATCTACGGCATCTTATCAATTTTCATTTGGACCATCACGGTCATCGTGAGCCTAAAGTATATCACCTTGGTGTTACAAGCGGATAATCATGGCGAGGGTGGGTTGGTCGCTATGTTGGCATTAGCATCGTCATCCATTCGTCATCGTCCTAAGTTACATCATATTATTGTCTTGATTGGTATCTTTGGTACCTGTCTGTTTTATGGTGATGGGGTAATTACGCCTGCTATTTCGGTACTTTCTGCGGTCGAAGGGATGGTGGTGGTATCACCGCGTTTGCATGAATTCGTCATTCCGGCAACGTTGGCGATTTTGTTTGCCTTATTTTTTGTGCAAAAATTCGGCACCAAGGGCATTGGTAAGTTTTTTGGCCCGATTATGGTGCTGTGGTTTATTTGTATTGCTGGGTTGGGACTGTACCATGTCAGCCAAAATCTGATGGTGTTACAAGCCCTTAACCCATTGTATGCGCTACAATTTATCAGTCATTATCCGCTACTGGCATTTATTTTGCTTGGGGCGATTGTTCTGTGTGTCACCGGTGGAGAAGCCCTGTATGCTGATATGGGGCATTTTGGTAAGCGCCCGATTCGCTTGGCGTGGTTCTTTATCGTAATGCCTGCGTTGATGCTGAACTACTTGGGGCAAGGCGCATTTTTGTTGGCACACCCTGAGGCAAAGTCAAACCCATTCTTTTTGATGATACCGGACATGCTGCGTATCCCGATGGTGTTGCTTGCGACTATGGCGACAGTGATTGCGTCACAAGCACTGATTTCGGGCGCGTTTAGTATCACCAAGCAAGTGATTCAGTTGGGGTTTTTGCCGCGTCTACGAATCGTTTATACCAATATTAAAGAAGTCGGGCAGGTTTATATTCCGGCGGTGAACTGGGGCTTGTTCGTGGCTATCGTGTTTGCGGTGGTGATGTTCAAATCATCCGGCGCACTGGCGGCGGCGTATGGTATCGCGGTGTGTACCGATATGCTTATCACCACGATTTTGACCTATTTTGTCGTGCGTTATGCTTGGAAATACCCACTGTATATTTGCTTTGGTGCAACGGCATTTTTCTTTTTTATCGACGTTTTGTTTTGGAGTTCCAACTTACTCAAGCTATTCAAAGGCGGTTGGTTCCCGTTGCTGCTAGGCGGCATTATGTTTGTGCTGATGACCACTTGGCGCGATGGTAAACGTCTGGTCACGATTGCACATACCGCAGGGCAGATGAACTTGAAGCTATTTTTGGATGATTTGTTTGGCAGTTTTAATACCAAGCGTTTGCTTACCGCGTTGGACTCGACCCAACTAAAAATCGATAAACTTAGCATGGATATCGCGAGCGCTGGTGTTAATGTCGATGATGAAGAGATTATTGAATTAACCAAACAACGAAATTTGCTCCAGCAGCAGTTAGCGATTCATGAAAAATGCCAAGTGCTATTTGAAAATATCAAAAAAGTAAAAGGCATTGCCGTATTCTTGGTCGCTGAGCAAAATATCGTCCCGATTGCGCTCAAACAAAACTTGAAACACAATAAAGTGCTGCATGAGTACAATATTTTTGTCACGGTAAATACCCATGAAGTACCTTGGATTGGGCTGAATAAACGTAGCGAAGTGACCTATCTTGGGCATAACTGCTGGAAAGTGGTATTAAACTTCGGCTTTAAAAACGACCCAGATGTGCCAGAGTCGCTTAGACACATTGAGCAATTTAATTTTGACTTTATCCATAGTCAGGTGAGTTATTTCTTGTCGCATGAAAATGTGGTGCCGACCCTCGCTCAAGGTATGGCATTGTGGCGTGAAAAGCTGTTTGCGCAAATGCACTTGAATGCTGGTACCGCGGCCGAGTTTCTAAAAATCCCAAGTAATAATGTGGTGGAAATGGGTGCGAAAGTTGAGATTTAAGCGGTGTTGAAAAGTAAAAAAGCCGACAGCGATTGTCGGCTTTTTTATTGGTAACACTTAAATTATTCTTGCGCTTGATTATTATCAAAGGCTTGGGTAAGCGCCTGTTCAACCGCATCAATGCGGCTTTGACATACTTTATACGCGGCAATCGATTCTTCGACGACTGCCATTAACTCATCGATATTGGGCTGTTGGCTGTTTTGTAGGGCTTGGGCGTTGTTTTGCAAAATATCATACGCGGTTTTGAAGTCTTGGTTCATGGTCGTATCTCTATATCAATGAAAAATAAAAAAGTATTAATTTGGCTCAATATCAGTCACGGTGGCGTGAATCACGCCGTCTTTTAGCGCAATCGCCAGCGGTGTGTTTGGCGCAGTGTCATGGATTGACGTGATAATTTGGGCTTGGTCGTCACGGACAATGGCATAGCCCTTTGCTAATACTTGGGTCGGGTGTTGCAGTAGTATCATCGCGCGTAGTTGTTCAGCGTGTTGACGTGCGGTTTTGATTTGATAAAAACTGGCTTGCTTGATGCTATCAAGCTGTTGATGAATCGCTTGTTTGGCAAGGTTTAACTGATTATGTGCCAGTTGTTGTACACGGATAAACTGCTGCTCGCTATCACGCCGCGCTTGGGTGAGTGATTGCAATGCGGTTTTTTCAATCGCCAAAAATGCCTGTTTCGCTGATTGGGTGACGTTAATAAGATGATTACGAATACCGGCAATCACCTTCGATGGCGTATCAAAGCTAATCTGCGCCACCTCATCTAATATCACATGGTCGCGCTCGTGGCCAATGCCGACCCACACAGGTATTGGCTGTTCAGCGACCAAAGCGGCCAGTTCATAGTCATTGAGATATGCCAAGTCACCCACTGCGCCACCGCCACGGATAATCACCAAAATATCGGGCGTGATGCCTTGTTGGTCTAGCGATTTGACCCCCTTGCGAATGGCTTCTCGAATCTCTTGTGGGGCATGATTGCCTTGAAAGGTGGCATGTTGATAATAAAAGTGACAGGCACCTGTCGCGGCTAAGCGGTCTGCATCAGCACGAAAGTCACCCAAGCCTGCGGCATTTTCAGGGGCAATCACCAACACGTTTTGGATATCAAAGGGTAGCGGTAGGGATTTGTTCAAATCCAACAAGCCTTCTTCCATCAAACGTGCGAGCATTTTTTGGTATTGCTGTGCCAAATCGCCCAAAGTATAGGTCGGGTCAATATCCAAGATGGTGACGGCAAAGCCATATTGCGGATGGAAACTTGCCGTGACATTTAGCATGACATTTAGGCCTTTATCCAGTGCCATGCCGGTATTTTGCTCGAACTTTTTCAGCAGTTTGGTGGCTTGGCCGCGCCATAAGTTGCCACGACAACTGGCGGTGATTTTGCCGCTGTCATCTTTATCTGCCAGTTCAAAATAGTAATGCCCGCCTTTGGTCGATAGGCTGCGGATTTCGGCTTTGACCCACACGCTATGCGCGAAGGTTTCGGTAACGACCAATTGTACCGCATTGAGATAATCGGCTAAGCTCAAGACCGTGTCTTGCAACTCGGCTTGGACGCGTTGGTAGTCTTGTTGTTGCGCTAGTTCCTCGCTTAATTTTTGTTGTAAGGCTGTCAGATTATCCGCCCGATTGCTATCGGTGTCGCTATCGTCATCGAGTAACGATAGCAGCATATCATCATCAAATTGGCGCGTGAGTTTTTCAATATTTTTAACAGTGTGACGATTGGGTGTTGGCATAGTTATAGTCAAAAATTGGGTAAAATGAGCTTGATTTTAGCATGTTGCTGACAGTAGCGCACAGCGATTTACGCAGTAGTCGGTGTCAAATTTGATATTCCAAAACTGACTATTTTTAGCCAAATTTATCGTTTTTTTTATTAAAGCGTAGCTGATACCATGCTATCCCATATCGAAACTATTTCATACGGCGAATTGCGCCGATTGTACTTTCATTAGGTGATGTTATGCGTAATTTATTCCCACAAAGCAATACAAAATATCCCTTATCAGGTTTCGCGCTATCAACATTAGCAGTTGTTACCGTCGCTACCGCAGTTGGTTGCTCACGTGCGCCAACCCAGCAAAATGCCGCTAATGGCTCAGCCACCAGTAGCACAGCCGCTGCACCAACGGGCGATGCCAATAACATCAAATTATTGAATGTGTCATATGATGTAGCGCGTGACTTTTATAAAGACTTTAACCCGCTATTTGTTAAAGAGTTTGAAGCCAAAAATGCCGGCAAAAAAGTTGAAATTCAGCAATCACATGGTGGCTCAAGTAAGCAAGCCTTGGCGGTAGCAAATGGTCTACAAGCCGATGTGGTCACCATGAACCAAGGCTCTGACGTTGAGCTATTGGTCAAAAAAGGCTTGGTTGCGCAAGACTGGCGTCAGCAGTTCCCGAACGATGCGGTGCCATATACCAGTACTATCGTGTTCTTGGTGCGTAAAGACAATCCAAAAGCCATCAAAGACTGGTCAGACTTAACCAAAGATGGCGTCCAGATCGTATTGGCAAACCCAAAAACCACGGGTAATGGTCGTTATGCGTTCTTAGGTGCGTATGGTTATGGCTTGCATAGCTTTAACAAAGACGAAACCAAGACCAAAGACTTTGTCAAACAGTTACTAAAAAATGTCCCAGTGTATGAAAACGGCGGGCGTGCGGCAACCACGACTTTCTTACAGCGCCAAATTGGGGATGTGTTGATTACCTTTGAAAACGAAGCGAATTTGGCGGTCAAACAGTTTGGCCAAGGCGAAGTCCAAATCGTCTACCCAAGCTATACCGTGGCCGCCAGTAACCCAGTGGCGATTGTCAAATCGGTAACCGATAAAAAAGGTACCGGTGAGGCCGCAAAAGCCTATCTTGACTATCTATGGAGTGCGCCTGCGCAGCAGTTAGCCGCTGACTTGTATCTACGCCCAAGTAACCCAGAAATATTGGCCAAAAATGCGGATAAACTTCCGGCAATCAATACCTTCCGTCCGCGCGATGTATTCGGTAGCTGGGATGATATTATGGGCAAATTCTTTAAAGATGGCGGTGTGTTTGACCAATTAGCCGACCCAAATAGCACCACAGCCAGTGCGACAAAATAAGCCGAATAAGCCTTTATGCCAAATGTCGGTTATAACAATAAAAAATCATAAAAAAACCATATTCTCCTTAACCGAAGCAAAGCGCCAAATCCTCTGACTTGGCGCTTTTTTTATGGGTTAGTTGTTATGGGCAGAGCGGGTAACACAAGTGGTTTTTATTCTTGGCTAGAATAACCATTGGCGATAAAACCATTAATTATTGAATAAATAGGGTGTTAGAATTTGCCCTAACTTCAGATTTGTTCATTAACCCATCCATTAACTAACCACAATATACCAATAACGCATTAATCATCGTCAAGATAAAGGATACCCACGTCATGGTAAGCCCAGTCGCCACCCCAAGTCACCCAACGCTACCGCGTAATAAAAAACGTCATATTTTGCCGTTTTTTAACCTAAGCTTGGGTATCAGTGTGTTGGCGTTGTCGCTGTTGGTACTATTGCCATTTGTGGCAATGGTGTTTACCGCCGCGGATATTGGCTTTGCCGGGTTTTGGCAAACCATTACTGAGCCACGCGTCAAAGCGGCGATTGCCTTAACCTTAAAGATTTCGCTATTGGCGACCTTGACCAATTTGGTGTTCGGTACATTGGTGGCGTGGGTATTGGTGCGTTATGAGTTTGTCGGTAAGTCGCTATTAAATGCGTTGGTCGATTTACCTTTTGCTTTGCCAACAGCGGTGATGGGGATTTCATTGGCGACCTTGTATGCACCAAATGGCTTAATCGGTCAACTGTTTGCGCCATTAGGCATTAAGATTGCGTTCACACCGCTTGGGATTTGGATTGCATTGGTGGTGGTGAGTATGCCATTTGTGATTCGTGCGGTGCAGCCAGTGTTGGCCGAGTTATCGACTGAGTACGAAGAGGCGGCCGCGGTATTGGGCGCGGGGCGATTGACGACATTTAGAAAGGTGGTATTGCCAGAGCTGTATCCTGCATTATTGATGGGGTCGGGGATGATGTTTGCCCGTGCGACAGGGGAGTATGGGTCGGTGATTTTTATTGCCGGGAATTTACCAATGAAGTCTGAGATTCTACCACTGATTATTATCGGGAAGCTTGATAGCTATGATGTGCAAGGCGCAGCCGCCGTGGCGTTGTTTATGTTAATGATTTCATTCGTGATTTTATTTGCCATTAACGCGCTACAGTGGTTATTGACCAAACGCATGGGCGGGGTACACGCATGATTAATGTTCGTCAGTTTCCATACCAACAACAAGCCGCCACACGCGAGCCAATGGCGCTACGTTGGGCATTGATTGGCATTGCGGTGTTGTTTATGACGGTGATGCTCGTGATTCCGTTGGTCGCGGTGTTTTATGAGGCGTTAAAAAGCGGTTGGGACTTGTATATCGCGGCCTTGACCGAGCCAGAAGCGCTAAAAGCGATTCAACTGACGCTTATTACGGCTGCGATTGTGGTGCCAATTAATACCGCGATTGGTCTTGCTTTGGCGTGGCTATTAACGCGTTTTAACTTTAAAGGTAAGCAGCTACTAACCACGCTATTGGATTTGCCGTTTTCGGTGTCGCCTGTGGTCGCCGGTTTGATGTTTGTGGCCTTGCTTGGCGCGAATTCTTGGTTGGGCGGTTGGCTCGAGTATTTCGGGTTTCAGGTGATTTTTGCCATTCCGGGGATTGTGATTGCGACGATGTTTGTGACTTTTCCGTTTGTGGCGCGTGAGATTATTCCCTTGATGCAGTCGCAAGGCAGCAGTGAGGAACAGGCAGCGTTAACGCTCGGCGCGAGTGGTTGGCAGATGTTTTGGCGGGTTACCTTACCAAATATCAAATGGGCGCTGCTATACGGCATTATCTTGACCAATGCCCGGGCGATGGGCGAGTTTGGCGCGGTGAGTGTGGTATCAGGACATATTCGCGGTGAAACCAATACCATGCCGCTACTCGTTGAGATTGCTTATAACGAATATAACTTCGTTGCCGCGTTTGCATTGTCGAGTCTGCTTGCCCTATTGGCATTGGTAACCTTGATTGTGCAGCAGTATCTGACCAAACGCCAAGAGAAAAAATTGGCTGAAATCTAAGCCCAGCCGACATCTAATATAAGCCGAAATGATTGATAAAAAAATTGAGATAGTGCTATGAGTATTGAAATTCGTGATGTGACCAAGCAGTTTGGTAGTTTTACCGCCTTACAACCGATTAATCTAACCGTACCGACAGGCAAATTAACGTCACTATTGGGACCGTCGGGCTGTGGTAAAACCACGTTGTTGCGTATCATCGCAGGACTTGAGTTGGCAGATACAGGCCGGATTTTCTTTGATGGTGAAGATGTGACCGATGTGCCCGTGCAAAAGCGTCATATCGGCTTTATGTTTCAGCATTATGCGCTATTTCGCCATATGACAGTGTTTGACAATATCGCATTTGGCTTGACCGTGTTGCCAAAAAAACAGCGCCCAAACAAAGTCGAGATAGCCAAAAAAGTCAATCACTTGCTTGAGCTTGTGCAGTTGTCGAGTACCGCCAATAAATACCCACACCAGTTATCCGGTGGTCAGCGTCAGCGTATTGCACTCGCGCGTGCTTTGGCGGTTGAGCCAAAGTTATTGCTACTCGATGAGCCATTTGGTGCGCTCGATGCCAAAGTGCGTAAAGAGCTTCGTACTTGGCTGCGTTCAATTCACCATGAACTTGGCGTAACCAGTATTTTGGTGACCCATGACCAAGAAGAAGCGGCTGAGTTGTCCGATGAAATCGTGGTCATGAATCACGGCCAAATTGAACAAATCGGTGATTACAATAGCTTGGTACAAAGCCCGACCAGTCACTTTGTCGCCAACTTTTTGCAAGATAGTGTGGAGTATGTGATTTAACCAACGCTCAACATGACCAAAGCCCGCGTGTTAATCAAAACGCGCGTGGCCAAAAACGTCAGTTACCTAAGGGTAACAAATCCTTTATAATAGCCCTAAATTTTTTTCATATCATCATGATGCTAATTGGGGCAACCGTATGCAAGATAATTTACCACCCTCATCGTCTGACCGTTCTTGGTTTCCCCGCTGGCAAAAATACGATGGCCATCTCGACCATCACCCTGTGCGTATTCATGAATATTTACCCCTTGATAAAAGCTTACTGTTCGGGCTACAACACGCGTTTGCTATGTTTGGCGCGACGGTGCTTGCACCCTTATTGATGGGGTTTGATCCCAATTTAGCGATTTTGATGGCCGGTATCAGT